>CAZQVD010000009.1:0-243 GCA_964596665.1 uncultured Dehalococcoidia bacterium | reverse complement strand
GTCCAGGCGTCATTGTGAACCTCTTCCCGTTTAGCACCAACCTAAGGTATGTAGAGGGTATGCCTAGTATCTTCGCATCAAGCGGAATGTAAGGAGCGAATCGTGTTGGAAACTCTTTTCCGTTTAAAAAAGGCGGGTACATCTGTTCGCACCGAGCTTATTGCTGGTGTGGCTACCTTTCTTACCATGGCTTACATCACGGTTCTTAACCCGGCGATTCTGAGTACCGAGGGTACAGGGATG
>CAZQVD010000008.1:19382-28991 GCA_964596665.1 uncultured Dehalococcoidia bacterium | reverse complement strand
AGCGCCACGCGCTCGCCATTGGCGACACTGAACGAAACGCCCGTGAAGAGATCGAACCCACCGAATGACTTGGTGACGTTGTCGGCGAATAGCATCTGGGGATGGCCGGGTTTGCTGGGCCGCGTCGGGCCCGTGGTGCAACGCCCTCCATTATGACGCATACCGCAGGTTACGGCGATGCGATTGGCGCGCGGGCTGGCGGCAACCGGCCTGCAACCATGGTCCGGCGTTCCTAGAGGTCGTTACGGATCAGGCGAAGGACACCACGATAGATGGCGCTAGCGGATGACCTTGTTGCGGTTACTGAAGTAGTCGGCCACGACGTAGGTGCCTAGCTTGTCCGGCTCCGCGACGAATGCCCTGCCATGGTTAACCTTGGACATGAGCTTCACGAACTCGAGGAGCTCGGGACTGCGGTCGAGCATGAAGGTGTTGATGGTGATGTTGTCGCGAGTGCAGCGGCCCACCTCGCGCAGGGTCTCAGCGATCATTCCCTGCCCGCGCCGGCGCCGGCGCCGGAACAGCATCTCGTAGGGGTCGGCGGCCATGACGTCGATGGGCTCGATGTCCTCCGGGTTCCACTCGTTGCCGGACATTTCGCTGGCGGCAGAGTAGTTGTAAGTCGTGGGCTCGCCATCGGTGATGAGCACGATCTGCTTGCTGGTACCGCCCTGGCGACGGAGTATCTCGCGCGACCGGCGCAGCACCTCCTGGAAGTTGGTTCCGCCGCCGTACTCGACCCAGTGGGTGTCCAGGAGCATGTTGGACTCCAGCGGCAGCACGAAGTAGGAGAAGGCGAGAACGGTGACCTGATCCTTGGGGTACTTGGAGCGGATGAGCGTGTCGAGGGCGAGGCCGACGCGCTGGCCGGCCTGGAAGTAGCCGGACCACATCATGGAATAGCTCATGTCGATGGCGATGACCGTGGAGACGCGCGCCTGGGCGATGGTCTGGTTAATCTCGAAGTCATCGACCTTGATGTGGACGGGGGTACCCTTGCCTTGGCGGATCACGGCGTTGGCGACGGTTTTCTGGGTGTTGAGGTGGAAGGGGTCACCCCAGACCCAGGGCTTCGTCTCGTCCTGGAGCTCGACGCCGATGCCATTCTTATCGCGGTTGTGATCACCGAGGTCCTGGCCGCGGATGCGGCTGAAGATATCGTTGAGCGCCTTCTCGCCAATCTTGCGCATGGCGCCGGCAGTTAGCTCCCAGCCGTGGTCGCCACGCTTGAGGAAGCCGGCCTCTTCGAGCTCGCGGGTGAGGCGCTTGAGCTCCTCGGCGTACTGCCGAGCTTCTTCGCCGAGTAAGCGGCCGACCTCGTCCGAATCGATGTAGGAGGGGTCGTTGGTGCGGATGGCGTGGCGTAGCTCGTCCTCCATCTCCTCCATGCTGTTCAGGTCGCCCATCAGACGAAGGGCGTCCTGCAGCGACAGCGGTTCGTCGCCGGTGAGGGAGAATCGGTTGTCCTCGAAGCGGTCGGGATCGAGGCGGTTCATGTTGGAGGCAAGCTGGAACATGTCCCACTGGAGGCGATCGTCCTGCAGCAGCGCCTCCATCATGTCCTGCAGCTCGGAGCGCTGCTCGGGTGACATGGAGTTCATGAGGGACTGCATCTGGCCCATCATTTTCTGCATGTAGTCGAGAAGTTGGTCGAAGTTCTCGATGCCGGGTGGGAAGTACTGGCCCCACTTCTGCATGAACTCGGTGATGTCGGGATCGTCGCCCATGAGCTTCTGTTCCATGAGCCGGTTGAGGTCTTGGATCATCTCCTGGGTCTGCTTGAGGTCCTCCTGGGTCATGTTCTGGAGGGATTGCTGCATGCCCTGGAAGTAGTTCTCGAGCACCTGCTTCTGGAGGAGTTGCAACAGCTCCTCGAACTTCTCGCGCGCCTCCGGGTCCATGAAGTCGTATTCGCGCAGCTCCTTGATGCGTCCTCCCACGTCGTCGGGGAGCTTGTCTAACTGGTCGGTGTGGCGCTGGGCCATGCTGCGAAGCAGATCGCTGAGGTCGCCGTCCGGCGCGCTGCTCTCCTGCCTCGCACCTGAGCCCTGACCAGCCTCGTCGCCCGGCTGATCGCCGCCCTGCTGGCCGTCGCGGTCCTCGGGACCGACGCCCGGCGGATCGAGATCACCGAGGCGCTTGTCGATGCCCTGGCGCTCGGTGTCGATGATTTCGTCCAGACGCTCTTGGATGTCACCCATCATGTTGTTGAGGTTGTATTGCTCTAAGTTGCGCTCGCGGCGCTGACGCAGGCGCTCGAGCATGTCGCGCATGCCCATGCCACGCTCGCCGTTGGGCAGCTTGCCTCCGCGCTCCATCATGCGCCGCAGGGCACCACGAAGGTCGTCGCCTTCCAGGATCTGCTCGGAGAGCTGATCGATCATGTCGTTGGTGGAGAGCTCGCGCTCCTGCGTGCCGTCCCAACGGGAATATCGGTGGATGACCATGTGTGCCTCGTGACGCCACCGCTATCGTGGCGCTGACAGCCTACTCGAAGCGAGGGCGCGCGTCAGCCAAGGTTGGACGATATTACGTCTACATCAGGCATATCATGATGCCATCCACGACGGGAGGTGGCGGGTGATGGCGAGCGATGCGCTGAGCTTCACGCGGTTCTCGGCGGAGCTGATGGAGTGGTCGTATGGCCGGATGCTGGAGGCAGTCGAGGGGCTGAGCGACGCGCAGCTGTGGGTCCAGCCGGCCTACGGCGCGAACCCCATCGGGTGGCTGGTGTGGCACCTGAGTCGGTTCAAGGACATCCAGACAGGGCGCGTGGCTGGCGAGGAGCAGGTGTGGGTCGCCGACGGCTGGGCAGAGCGCTTCGGCATGCGTGGAAGCGAGAGCGGCTATCGCCATGAGCCGAAGGACGTGGCGGCGTTCCGCGCGAGCCGCGAGCTGCTGCTCGGGTACGCTGCTGCTGCGCACCTGGCCGCGGTGCGCCGCGTGAGCGAGGCGACGGATGATGTACTGCACCGGCCTTCAAAGGCGTACCGCCCTCCCCGGCCCGCCTACCAACTGCTGCTGATGAACGGGATCGATTACACCGAGCACACGGGGCAGATCGCCTACCTCAGCGGGATGTTGAAGGCGGGCGAGCCGAACCCTGCTCCCTAAGAGCTGATTGGCTCTTGCTCACCACGCTCCAGAGCTGTCCGATGACATGCCATGGGAAGGCTTCGGCAAGCTGGACGACGAGTCGCTGACCGCGCTGTGCGAGTACGCGCTCATCCTGCAGGCGACCTGCGGTTGGCGTTAGTCTTTAGACAGACTCAGCACGAGCGGACGGGGTGCGACTGAATCTACTGATTGTGAACACCCACTGGCACCAGCGGCTCGTTCCAACAGAGGCCGGCCTCAGGGCCGCCGTTGCCCCGGTAGGCCTCCACGAACTCGCGGATCTGCACCTCGTCGTAGGCGGGTAGCCTCAGCAGCCGGCCCCACACGGTGATGACGACGGGGAAGCCCATGGATGCGTACGATCCGGCCACCAGGCATCTGCTGCCCAGCTCGCGGACGAGTCCGTTGACCGCGCCGGCGAGGGCGGGGTCGTCGGGCGCGTACCAGATGACGGCGGCGCCGTGCTCCATGTTGTGCACCACCTGCTCCGGCAAAAGCGGCGCGCCCCAGAATCCGTATCGGCCCGGGATGGCCATGTGGTTACCCGACGTCGGCGGGTTGGTGTTGTAGGAGTATGGGGGTTGATGCAGACCCGGTATCTCGGGGACGCGGCTGCCGAGGTCAGGGTCTCCCTCGCGCAGCACGAATACGAGCACGATGGTGATGACGATGACCGCGCCGAGCCCAATCAGGACGTAGAGCCCCACGGAACTGGATTTGCGCTGTTTGCGGGCCGCCGCACCGCGGCGGGGCGGGCCACTACGCATGACTTAGCTTCGGCATGACGTCTTGGATGAGCATCCCCATCGATTCGGTCCAAGGCCCGCGCGGTTCCCACTCATGGCCCATGGCAAGCAGCACGCCGAAGCCGCCCATGTCGTCGTTGAGCTTCGCGAGCTTCTCGGCGACCTCCTCGCGGCTGCCCACAACCCACACGTTGTCCATCATGTACTCCGAGGTTACGTCGGCGTCGGCCATGTCGGGATCCTGCTTCAGGATCCCCATGCCGCGGCCCTTGGGGATCAGCTTGCGGAAGTAGCGGTCGAAGTCGCGAGCCAGGACGCCGCCCATGGCCTGTTTGCGAGCCTCTTTGGTGGTATCGGCGACGAATATGTCGCGGGCGATCCGCCAGTCAGCGCGGTCTGCGGTGCGGCCCGTCTTCGCGGCGCCCCCGGCGACGGACTCCCAGTGCGTGGCGAGCACGCGCGTGGGGGCGAAATTGATGCTCATAGGTATGTAGCCGCGCTCCCCGGCGAATTCCAGCGTGTCGGAGTTCACCGATATGCCTGCCATGGCGATGGGGGGGTGCGGCCGCTGATACGGGCGCACGTGCACGCGCAGGCCGATCTCGTCGTCTGGCACGGGGACGTTGTAGCGCCAGCGGGGATGCTCGTAAGGACCCGGCTCCGGATCCTTCCACAGATCGAGGATCAGATCGACTGCCTTGCGGGTCATCTCGCGATGCTCGCCCACCGCAGGGTCGATGCCGGCGACCCGGAAATCGCCGATGAAGCCGCCCGAGCCGATGCCCCACAACAGCCTACCGCGCGACATCTGGTCGAGCTGGGCGATACGGTGCGCAAGGAAAAAGGGGTTGTGGTTGGGTATGTTGGTAACGCCGGTGCCAAGCTTGATGCGCTCGGTGACGCCGAGCGCCTGGGCGATGAGCAGGTCGGGCGCGGGTATGTTCTCCCACTCGGAAGTGAAGTGCTCGCCGATCCACGCTTCGACGTAGCCGAGACGGTCGAGCTCTACGAGCTGGGCGAGGTCGTCGGCGAGGGTCTGCGCCAGGTCGGAGCCCGGGGGGTGCAGGGGCATGTTGAAGAATCCGAGCTGCATGTGAGGGGCTCCTGATTGGCAGGCACGCATCGAGGGCTCGCTGAGCGAGAGTTACTCTAACTGACGGTAGGCCCATTGCGAAGCGGTCGCGGCGCTGGCGCGCTCCTCGAATGGTACTCTCCCGCCTGCCCGCCGACGGGTGCTAGGGGAATGTGCAGGGTTGAATCCTGCACCCGGGCGGTCATGCAACGCCGTGGCGTGCGAGCAAAAGGGCCCGCACCCGCTGGATGTGTAGGCGAACGGGCGGCTCGGCGTTGCCTCGTTAGCGGTCCATCTTCAGGACGGCGAGGAAGGCCTCTTGGGGGACCTCGACGTGGCCGACGCGCTTCATGCGCTTCTTGCCCTCCGCCTGCTTTTCCAGCAGCTTGCGCTTGCGGGTGACATCGCCGCCGTAGCACTTGGCGAGCACGTTCTTGCGGAGTGCGTGGACGGTCTCGCGCGCTATGATCTTGGAGCCGATCGCCGCCTGGATCGGGACCTCGAAGAGCTGGCGCGGAATGAGCTTGCGGAGTTGCTCGACTAGCGCCTTCCCCTGGTAATAGGCCCGGTCACGGTGGGTGATGAGCGAGAGGGCGTCGACTGGGACGCTGTTCACCAATATGTCGAGCCTGACCAGGGGTGCCTCCTGGAACTGCGCCACAGAGTAATCGAGCGACGCGTAGCCGCGGCTGCGCGTCTTGACCTGGTCATAGAAGTCGACGATCACCTCCGCCATGGGGATGGACGCCTCGAGCATCACTCGCGGATCGGACGATGGCATCGCCTCCGCCACCGGCGTCCTGGCAACGGCGGTATCGAGATACTCCGTCCGCTTGAACAGGCCCCGGCGGGTATTGATCAGGTCCATCATGGGCCCGACAAACCGGGACGGCGTGAGGAGGCTGATGTTCAGCCATGGCTCTTCGATAGACTCGATCGAACCCGGGTTCGGCAGGTCCGTGGGTCTCGCGACCTCGCGGACGCTCCCGTCGGGCATATTGACGTTATAGACGACGCTGGGCGCGGTGATGACCAGGTCCATGCCGTACTCGCGCTCGAGCCGTTCCTGCACGATCTCCATGTGCAGCAGGCCCAGGAAACCGCAGCGGAAGCCTGGCCCCAGCGCATCGCTGTTTTCCGGCTCAAAGGCGAGCGCCGCATCGTTCATCTGCAGGCGCTCCAGCGCCTCGCGCAGATCGTGGAACTCGGCGCCCTCCGCAGGGTACAGGCCGGCGAAGACCATGGGCTTCCGCGTACCGTAGCCCGGCAGGGGCTCGGCGGCGCCGTGGCGGGCCATGGTGATGGTGTCGCCCACGCGGCATTCGCCCACGCTCTTCAGTCCGGTAGCCACGTAGCCAACCTCGCCGGCAGAAAGCCCCGAAACGCGGGCCATGGTCGGCTTGAACACGCCAACCTCGAGGACGTCGGCCTGGGTGTTGGTGGCCATCATGCGGATGCGGTCGGTGCCGTGTATCTCACCGTCGAGGACCCGGACGTAGGCGAGCACGCCCTTGTAGGAGTCGTACTTCGAGTCGAAGACGAGCGCGCGCAGTGGGCGGTCGGCATGCACCTCGGGAGCGGGAATCAGGTCGACGATCGCCTGCAGCAACTCGATCACGCCGGTACCGTCCTTGGCAGAGACGGCGAGTACCTCTTCGGGCAAGAAGCCGAACGCAGCCTGGAGCTCATCGATCACGCGCTCGGGATCGGCCGCCGGCAGGTCGATCTTGTTGACCACGGGGATGATGGTGAGGTCGTGCTCGAGCGCGAGGTAAACGTTGGCAAGCGTCTGCGCCTGGATCCCCTGGCTCGCGTCGACTACGAGGATGGCGCCTTCGCACGCCGCGAGGCTGCGGGAGACCTCGTAGCTGAAGTCGACGTGGCCCGGCGTGTCGATCAGGTTGAGCTCGTACTCGTTGCCATCGACGGCGCGGTAGTCCATGCGCACGGCCTGCGCTTTGATCGTGATACCGCGCTCGCGCTCGATGTCCATGGAGTCGAGGAGCTGGGCTTGCATCTGACGCGCCGACACGGTGCCGGTCACCTCCAGCATGCGGTCGGCGAGGGTGGACTTACCGTGGTCGATATGGGCGATGATGCAGTAGTTGCGGATGCGGGAGGGGTCCATGCACCTGCCATGATAGCAGGCAGGCCGCGGTTATTCGGCGAAGCCGCCGAGGCCGTGCTGCATGTTCCACTGGCGAACGTCGAGAATCTGGCCGGTTAGGCCGCCAACTGCATCCTGCTTGGCGAGCAGCCGCACGGGCGGCAGGTGGGCCTCGATGCGCACGGGAGGCATCACCGTCACGCCTTCGGCAGCACGCGCGGCGACCTGCTCTTCGTAGCCGTGGGATCGCGGCTGGGCGGGGTGAATGGCATTCACGGCGATGTTGTGCTTGCGCAGCTCCGAGGCGAGGGTGAGCGTGAGGTTGACGATGCCGGCCTTGCTGGCGCCGTAGGGGCCGTCGCCGCCGGTGCCGCCATTGCCGCCGGATATGTTGACGATGCTGCCAAAGCCCTGGGCGATCATCAACGGGGCCAGCACGCGAATGGTTTTCACGACGCCGTTGACGTTGATATCCATCATGCGCTCGAAGTCGGACATGTCCATATCGAGCACATCGATGCTCGCCAGCAGACGGACAGGTTCGTGATAGCGCTTGGCGCCGTTGTTCACGAGCACGTGGACGGTGCCGAAGGCTTCAACGGTCCGTTCGCGGGCCTCGACGAGCTGGGCGTCGTCAGTGATATCGAGATCGAGCGCGAGGGCGTTAGGGTTGTCGTCGAGCTGTTGGCGGAACTCGACCGCGCCGTCGTGCGACCGCCCGGTGGGCGCCCATGAGACGTCGGATGCGACGATCTTGCAGCCGTCCTCGAGAAAGCCTTCGACGTAGGTGCGCCCCATGCCGCGGGCAGCCCCGGTGACGAAGACGACTTTGCCTTGCAGATCGGGGTCCATCGAGGAGCGTACCTACTTGGCGTTGGAGCTCTGTAAGAACTGGAACAGGTCGCTGTCAGAAGGCAACACGACAGTAGTGTTCTGCCCAAGGAACACCTTGTAGGCCTCGAGGCTGCGGAGGAAGGAGAATAGGTCTTCGTCTTCTTCGAGCGCATCGGCGAGGATGGCAATGGCCTGACCTTCACCCTCACCACGGAGCTGGTCCGCCTTCTGGTCGGCCTCGGCAGAGATGATCTCGACCAGGCGATCGACATCGGCCACGCGGGTGCGGAACTCCTCTTCACCCTCGGCGCGAAGCTTCCCGGCCTGCACGGCACGCTCGGTGCGCATGCGGTTGAATATGTTCTCTTCGGTGGCTTGCGGGAAATCGGCTCGCTTGATGCGGAGGTCGACGATCTGGATGCCGAAGTCATTCTCCTGGGCCTTCACGGTCTCGTCTGCGCTGGCGCGCGCCGCCTCGACGATGGCGACACGCGTCGGCGTCCCTCCAGGACTACCATCGACTGTGAGCGGCTGCACGACCGTGCGGTCCTCCTCGATGCCGAGGAGCTCACCACCGATGATCTGAGGTTGGGTACTTCGTCCGATCTCGTCCCGGAGGGCGGCGATCACGATGGAGCCGATACGCGATTCCGCGGTGATCTCGCTCACCAGCTTCTCGATGAATTTCTGCGGGTCGGTGATCCTGTACCGCACGTACGCGTCCATCTGCAAGAACTGGTTGTCGACGTCGGGCATGCTGGTGGGCGGAACGTCGATGCGCAGGATCCGCTTGTCGAGCACGTTGACCTGATCGATGAAGGGTGCACGGAACTTGAGGCCGGGTGTGCTATGCACCTCGCGAATCTCACCGAAGCGCGTGATGACGACGTGCTGCGTCTCGTCGACCGTGTAGGCCGAGAGCAAAACTCCAATCGTACCGAGGACAACGACGGCGACGAGGAACCCTGTGATCAACTTCATGGCGTCACCCCCGGAACGGACGTGGTGCCACCGCTCAGCGGCAGGAACGGCAGGACGCCGCCCGCGGCCTCGTCGAGGACGTAGATGGTGATGCCAGGCAGTATCTCCTCCATGGCCTCGAGGTACAGGCGCTCCCGGGTGACGTCTTTGGACTCCCTATACTCGGTGAGAACAGCGAGGAACTCGGCAGCCTCACCAGTGGCTCTCGCGATACGTGCCGCCTTGAACGCCTCTGCTGCCTGCTCCACCTGCTGTGCGGAACCGCGCGCCCGTGGGAGCTGGTCCTGCTCATAGGCGAGCGACTCGTTGATCCGGCTTTCCTTGTCAACACGGGCCCGGTTAACGTCGTCGAAGGCGTCGAGCACCGGGTCCGGAGGCCTTACTGTGAGGAGCTGAACCGACAGGATCTGGATCCCAGCGTCGTAGCCGTTCAGTATCTCTTGCAGCAGCCTTGCGGTGTCTTCCTGCACGCCGGTCTTGTCCACGCGGAGGGGGTCGTCGATGCTGCGCTGGCCGACGACCTGCCGCAGTGCGGCCTCGCTGGCGTCGCGCAGGGTTCGGCCGTCGGGGCGGCCCTCGCGCTGATCGGCATCCGGGTCTCCCGGGTCACTCACGTTGAACAGGAACGCCCTCAGATCGGAGATCCGATACTGCACTTGGAGCTGGGTATCGACGATGTTGAGGTCCCCCGTGATCATCTGGGCTTCGAGGAGCACATCCCGAGCGGGCTCGCTCCTGAAGCCGAGCTCCAT
>CAZQVD010000008.1:11586-19372 GCA_964596665.1 uncultured Dehalococcoidia bacterium | reverse complement strand
AGCTCCATGGTCTTGGTTTCCTGAACCGCCTCTATGTTTCGGGTGCCGATGGGTGCAGGCACGTACCAGTGGAGCCCGGTGCCCTCGGTTCCGGTGAACTTGCCGAATAGGCGAAGGGCTGCCTGCTCGGAGGGGCCCACTGTGTAGAACCCGGTGGCCGCCCAGAGAATGACAATCAGGATGAGACCGCCGAGGATCAGCGCGCTTATGCCGCCGCCGCCGGGGAGACGCTTACGGATATCGCCTGCGCTCTGGCGCAGGTTCCGAATGAACTCGTCGGGGTCGAATTGGGGGCGGCGATCGCCGTACATGGGCTCCCTAGGTTGTGCGACAAGAGGAAGGGCGCCACTGGCGCCCGTATCGCAACCAAGCAGGGGAAGTGTATAAGCCGCCCCCCACCCTGTCAACGAAGCCGCGCCAGGCCGTCGCCACGCGCAGCGCGTTGACGACCGCGGGTGCTCCGTGTAGTTTCTCCGCGGGCGAGCGTGGGCTCAGTGGGCTCAAAGGGTCGCGTGGCTATAGCGTTTTGACCGCAGGCGCGCGGGATTAACCCAACGCGTCAACGACAAGAGCAAGGGGGCGGTTTGGCATATCGATACGACGTGTACGGGGTGGGCAACGCGATCGTCGACACGGAGGTGCAGGTGAACGACGATCTGCTGCGCTCAAACGAGCTCGCGAAAGGGATCATGACCCTGGTATCGGGTGAGCAGCAGGCGGCGCTGCTTGGCGGCCTCGAGGGCTACGATCAGCACGGCGCCGCCGGAGGCTCAGCAGCGAACACCATGGTGGGCGTGGCCCAGTTCGGCGGGAAGGCCTACTACACGGGCAAGGTCGGCAACGACATGGCCGGCGCGCTGTATCGCGAAAGCATGGGGAAGGCGGGCGTGGAGTTCGACGTGGCCGGCAACGACGGCTTGCCGACGGGAACCTGCCTGATCCTGGTGACGCCTGACGGAGAGCGCACTATGCAGACGTCTCTCGGAGCATCGGTGGAGCTCACGCCGGGGGACATCGACGAAGGCCGGGTCCGCGAGAGCCAGATCGTGTACATCGAGGGCTACCTATTCGGGTCGCCGTCGGCTTCGAGGGCGGCGGTCTGTGCGATGGAGTTGGCGCAGAACGCGGAGGTGCGCGTGGCGCTCAGCCTGTCGGACCCGGCGATGGCGGAGCACTTCAGGGAGTCGTTCCAGAAGGCAACGAAGTCGTTCGTAGACGTGCTGTTCTGCAACGAGCACGAGGCGTGCTTCTACGTCGGCAGCGAAGCCGGGAGCCGTGAGCAGACGATTCGAGCGATCGGGGCGGATTGCGGAATGGTGTTCATGACGTGCGGCGCCGACGGCTCGTTGGTGTACGACCACGGTGCGATCATTGAGGTTCGAGGGCATCGCGTGTCCGTGGTGGACACCACCGGTGCAGGTGACGTGTATGCGTCCGGGGTGCTGTACGGACTCACCAATGGCATGAGCGTGAACGAGGCCGGCCGGCTCGGCTCCTTCGCCTCAGCTAAGATCGTGTCGCAGCTCGGGCCACGGCTCGACGTGCGACTTGGTGAGCACATCGCCACCATCATGGACGGAGCGGACCCCGCGAAGGAGTTGTCGGAGTGACGGAGCGTCCCCAGCACCGGCACACAGAGGACCATCACGACTGGCGTTCGGCGGCGTGGACGCGCACGTGGCGTGGCTCAAGGAGGCCCGGCTTCAGTCGCGTGGAGACCATGCCTGCGACCGACCGCATCACGCTGCTCACGGCGTACTGCCACTAGGGCCTACGCCCCGGCCCACCTACGCCCAGAGACGTTTCGAGGCAATGGCGGCGCCCTCGGCTTGCGCGCGCAGCTTCACGTAGGTGATCTCCGGGTCCATCTTCCCGTAGCCGGCGAAGGTGCTGAACCCGCAGTCGGAGCTGGCGATCACGCGATCGCGGCCGACGATCTCGGCGTACTGCTCGATGCGCTGGGCGACGAGCTCTGGGTGCTCGACGTAGTTCGTGGTCGAGTCGAGCACGCCGGGCAGCAGCACCTTGTCGTCCGGTATCTGAGCGGTGCGCCACACGGTCCATTCGTGAGCGTGCCGTGGGTTGGACGCCTCGAACGAGATGGCCATCGGCTTCGCCTTCAGGAGGATCCCGACGATCTTCTCGAGCGCTATGTCGTGATCGTGGGGGCCTTCGTAGTTGCCCCAGCAGATGTGCATGCGCACCGATTCAGGGGGTATGTCGGCTAGCGCATGATTCAGCGCCTCGACCTGCTGTTCCGCCCGCTTCAGGAACTCGGTCTCGCTCAGATCCTGGAAGGCCGTATGATGCGCCATGGCAAGGTCCGGACAGTCCACCTGCAGCATGAATCCAGCGTCGACGATGGCGTCGTACTCCTCCTTCATGGCGTCGGCGAGTGCTCCGATGTACGCCTCGTGAGAGGGGTAGTACTGGTTCGGCTGGAAGGCAGAGATCACGCCGGGGGAGGCGGCATTCATGAACGCTTCGACGGGCCCGCCCAGGGAGACGGCGGCGCGAAGGTTCTCGAGGTCCTTGCGCAGCAGTTCGCGATCCTTGATGGCGATGGGCCCGACGCAGGCGGCGCGAGGCATGGGCTGGGCGCCCGTGACGCGGGCCATCTTCTCCCGGAAGTCGGGATAGGGCGCCACGTCGCGGTTGATCTTGCGCTCGCTGTCGCCCTCAAAGCCGGACAGGCGCTCCGTGATGTAGGTGGAGTAGCTAATCTTGGAGGTCTCGCCGTCGCTCACCACGTCGACGCCTGCTTCCACCTGGCGCCGGACGGCGAGCGCAACGCCATCGCGGATCGCAGCGTCGTAGGCGGCCTCCTCGAAGCTCTCGCCTCGCATCTTGGCGAACAGCGCCGCGCTCACGTCCTGCGTGCGGGGCAGGCTGCCGACGTGGGTGGTGAGGATGCGGTCGGTGCTGAGCTTCATGGCGTGCGCCTCGTGGTCAGAGTGTGCGGATTATAGCGGTGTTTGACGAGGGGTTTTGGGGCCGGGGCGACCAGCGGCGGTTCGGCAAGCGCCTCGTTCCCACCCACCTGCCTGCGGGACGCTTCGATACGGGGAACACCCCGTGCCCCCGGCAGGGTACGGCCCTGCACCCCTTCGCTGCCCCACCACGATAGCTATGCCGGAGCGGCGAGAGCCGCGACCTTTAGTCCGGAGCCTTAGCCTAAGCGGAGGCGCATAGTCAGACCGGGAACGATTCGCTGGTCTCGTTGAGCAGAAGCGCGCCGCAGGTGCCTATAATCCGACTCATGAGCGAGCAAGCCCACAAACGCCCCTACGTCGCACGCGTAGCCGCGACGGCCGCAGACCTCGAAGCGGCGTTCGCGGTGCGATGGCGGGTGTTCGTGGAGGGCCAGGGCGTGCCGGCCGAGCTGGAGCGCGACGCACACGACGGCGGCGCCATCCACGCGATCGCGGAGGCTGGCGGCGCTGTGGTGGCGGCGGGCCGGCTGATTGTGGAGAACGGCGAGCCGCGGATCGGCCGCATCGCCGTCCTGCCCGATTGGCGGAGGCAGGGCGTCGCGGGCAGCCTGCTGGACGTGCTGGAGCGCGAGGCGGCCGCGGCCGGCCACCCGGCGGTGAGCCTGCACGCGCAGGAGTATATCCAGGCGCTCTACGCAGCGCGTGGCTACGTGGTCACCGGCGCACCGTTCGTGGAGGCGGGGATCGACCACTTGCCTATGGAGAAGCGGCTCACTTCGTGAAGAGGCGCCTGCCCAGTTGCGGGAGACTGCGAAGTCTGCTGACCGCGTGGAAGGCGCCCGATACATCGTTCAGCGCCGTGAACTCGGCATCGGTCAGGACGATCTCGGCGGCGCGCGTGTTGTCCTCCACCTGCTGCACGCTCTTGGCACCCGGGATCGCCGCGACCGAGGGGTGCCCGAGCACCCACGCGAGTGCGACCTGGGCCATGGTGGCCCCGTGGGCCTCGGCGACCTCACGGAGAAGATCGAGCACCGGCTGCGCGCGGCGGATGCTCTCGGGGAGGAACAGGCGGTTCACACGCCGGAATCCACGGGGCAGATTGTCTGCGTCGTAGCGCCCGGACAGCAGGCCCTGAGCCAGTGGGCTGTAGGCGATGACCACACGGGCGTTGGCCTGCGCGAACGGGATCAGATCGCGTTCCACACCGCGCTCCAGCAGGTTGTAGGGCACCTGGTTCGAGACCACGGGCGATCCCAACACGCGATCGGCACGCTGCCAGCGGCTCAGCGAGAAATTACTCACGCCTGCGGCGCCCACGATGCCCACGTCGAGGAGGCCGCGCATGCCGGCCATCGTTCGCTTTAGCGGGACGATGGGGTTCGGCCAGTGCACCTGGTAGAGGTCCAGGCGATCCGTGCCGAGCCTGCTCAGACTCCGGTCCGCTGCCGATCGGACCTGGCCCGCGAAGTAGTGGGTAGGCCACACCTTGGACGCGATGAAGGCTTCGTCGCGCCGACCGGCCAGGGCCGCGCCGAGCAGATGCTCCGATGCACCGCTGCCGTAGATCTCCGCCGTGTCGAATAACTGCAGACCGAGGTCGAGCGCACGTTGGACGATGGCGGTGGCATCGGCCGGCCCGAACTCGGTGTTCCAGCCCCAGGCCTGTGAGCCGAGCTGCCAAGCGCCGAGCCCTATGGCTGGAAGCTCACGCTCCCCGAATCGAACGGTGGGGCCTTTCATGCTGTGGCATCCGCCTGCGCCACTACGCGGACCGAGGCGCCTTGACGCGAGCGGAGGTCATGCGCTGGGGCTCGAAGGTGCCGACGACGTCGCGAACGAGGCTCGCGCCGCTCTCCAGCATGGCTCCGCGGATGTGGGGGCGCTCCTGCCATCGCACGTCCGCGGCCAGCAGGTACCGGCCGCCGGCCAGGTGACGCTCGTACTCGTCGATATGCTCCGGCAGGAGGCCGCGCTCCTCAGCCGCGATGGCCCCGAGCCATGCGCCGAAGATGGCACCCACCTTCCAGACGGTGGCGGCCAGGAACACCTTCACGTTGATGTCCACCGGGAGCATGAGGAGGGCTATCAGCGAAGGCAGCTCGATGATGAGCGCGCCGATGACGCCCCAACGGATCGTGGTCCTGAGCAGGGTATCGCCGCGGCGCAGGAGCGGCCCGGCGAACCCGAGTCCGTCCGGCCCGGAGGCGACCAGGGTCGATGGCCGGCCGGTGCTCGCGATGACGGCCTCGGCCGCACGGGCCGTGCCGAGATCGTCGAAGACGCCAACGACGAGCTTGCTCATGCGGTGGCAGGCGCTTTCAGGGCGGCGTCGAAGAAGTCGACAAGCTTCGGCCAGGAGTCCGCGGAGGCCTCGGGGTGGTGGCGGATCGGGTTGAACGGATCGTTGAAGGCATGTGGCGCGCCGTCGTAGCGGTGGAAGGCGTGCGCCTTCCCATGCTTGTCGAGCTCGGCATCGAGCGTGTCCACGTCGGCAGGCGACGGGTTGGTGTCGTCGTTGCCGAAGAAGCCGGCGAGCGCGCAATCCAGGTACGGCGTTAGCGAGAGGGGCGTCGGCCCATCTCCCCAGGCCTCGGCGATGTCGGTGCCGTAGAAGACGGCGCAGGCGCCGAACTCCTCCGTCTTGGCGGCCAGCAGGTAGGCGATCCTGCCGCCGATGCAGAAGCCGGTGATACCGGCGGCGGCGCCGACCTGGGGCATGGAGCGCGCGTGGGCCAGCGCCTCGAGCATGTCGCGCTCGATGTCGGCATCGGTGAGCTGGTCCTTGAGCGGCAGGCCCACCTCGAAGCGCTTGGGGTCGGTCGCGGATATACCTGCGAGCCTGGTATTGGACACGTTGGAGCGGTGGAACAGGTAGGGCGCCACCGCAACGTATCCTGCGTCCGCGAGCTCGTCGCACTTGCCGCCGACGAAGTCGCCGATGCCGAAGACGTGCATGGCGACGATGACCGCGGGAAACGGGCCGGGCCCAGCGGGCGTAGCGACGTAGGTCTCCATGGCACTGCCGTCAACGTCGATGGTGGTCCATGTACCTCGCATGGGGGTCCTCCTCGCTTCCACTCGCGGCTAGCCCGCCACCACCGCGCCCTTGAGCTTCTCGTCGAAGAAAGCGAGGAGCTTGGGCCATGCGTCGGCCGCCGCGTGCTCGCGGTAGCCCTTGACGTTGGACGGGTCCATGAAGGCGTGGGCGGCGCCCTCGTAGGCCTGGATGGTGTGGGGTTTGTTCATGCGGGTGAGCTCGGCATCCATGCGGGCGACGTCGTCGGGCGACGGGTTCTGGTCGTCCAGGCCATGGAAGATGTACATCGGCGCCACGATGCGGTCCGTCGCGGCGAAGGGCGATGGTCCGCCGCCCCTCGGATTGAAGGCGTTGCCCGGGTAGAATCAGGCCGCGGCCTTGAGCGATGCGTTACGCGTGGCCATGAGGTAGGCCGCGCGACCGCCCATGCAGAAGCCGGTCACCCCGATCGTGTCCCCGACCTGCGGCAGCGACGTGAGGTGGTCGAGGGCTGCGGTGAGGTCGCGCACGATCTCCTCATCGAGGAGTTTCTCCGCCATGGGAAGTATGACTTGGTCGCGTCTGGGGTCACTGCGCTGAAGCGCGGTCAGCTCGTCGAAGCCGACCTCCTGCTCCGATCGGTGGTACTGATCAGGCGCGGCAGCAGCATAGCCCGCCTCGGCAAGCCGGTCGCAGGCGGAGCGGATGAAGGCATCCACCCCTGACTGATGCTGTGCGACGACGACTGCAGGGAACGGACCCTCGCTGTCGGGCACGGCCACGTAGGTCTGCATGGGGGAGCCGTCGACGGTGAGTGTTACGAGGCCACCTGGCATGTGCTTGCTCCTTGGAGTATGTGCTATTTGGCCACTGAGGATGTTACTTGCCTGCAGGGGCAGGGGTCCTGAGGTTCTCGCCGAAGAAGATGGTGAGTTTTTCCCACGCATCGGCGGCCGACGCTTCGCGGTAGGCTCGCGCGTTGGTCTGGTCGAGGAAACTGTGGCCCGTGTTGTCGAACAGGTGGAATTCGTGAGGCTTGTTGTGCTTGTCCATCTCGGCGGATATTTTCGCCACGTCGTCGACCGACGGGTTCTCGTCGTCCCAGCCGAAGAATCCAGCCATGGGGCAATCGATCTGGGCGGTCTGCTCGAAGGGCGAGGGCCCCTCGCCACGGGCCACCATGATATTGCCCCCGTGGAAGACGGCAGACGCGGCGAAGCCGGGGTTGCGGGCCGCCATCAGGTAGGCGACGCGCCCGCCGCCACAGAAACCGGTGACGCCGATGGGCGAGTCGCCGACGTCCGGCAGCGAGTGCAGGCCGGCGAGCGCGGCTGCCATGTCCGAGACGATCTCGTCGTCGAGCATGGCGCCTGCTTTCTTCATCATGGTTGGCCAGCGCTCCGGGTCGTCGCGTGCCATACGGCCGAGATCTTCGAACGATACGTCGTTCTGCCGGTGATAGAGGTCGGGCGCGGCGGCGACATATCCGGCCTGGGCTAGGCGGTCGCAGATGGAGACGATGAACTCGTCAACGCCCGAGGCGTGTTGGGCGACCACGACGCCCGGATGGGGACCGGGGCCGTCAGGCTCGGCGATATAGGTCTTCATTATCGAACCGTCGACATCGAGCTCTTCCCAACGAGATGCCATGGCTTGCGCCTCCTGGTTCGGATGGGCCGCACGGTAGCAGAAGGGCCCGGTGGGGGCAATCCGATGGTCAGGACGAGGGAGCTGTGCTCGACACGAGCAGGCCCCAAGGCCGCACCGCAGGGCCGGACAACAGCGCGGCGAGGAGGCTCGCGATGGTCCGTCCACGCTCGGGGTGGATCGCCGC
>CAZQVD010000008.1:9136-11576 GCA_964596665.1 uncultured Dehalococcoidia bacterium | reverse complement strand
GCCGGCGCAACGTCGGCGAGCGGCGCCAGCACGAAGCGGCGCTCGTGCATGCGAGGGTGTGGCACGTGTAGCCCAGGCAGGTCCACAACGTCGTCCGCATGCAGCAGCAGATCAAGGTCGATGACGCGGGGGCCGTCCTTGAAGGGCGTGGTCTTGCCCATGCGTTGCTCGATAGCTTGCAGCAGGGTGAGCAGGCTCGCTGGGCCCTTGTTCCATGTGACCTCGGCGGCGGCATTCAGGAACCAGGGCTGGTCCGCGAAGCCCACGGGCTCCGTCTCGTACACCGCGGAAACGGCGGCTACATCCGCGGCCTCGCAAAGCAGGTCGACGGCCGCGCTCAGGTTCGCGGCACGGTCGCCGAGGTTGCTGCCGAGCCCGACGAAGGCGGCAGGCACTACGTGCCGCTCCGCCGCACGGTGAGCTGAGCCCCGGCGCCCGCGGCGCCACGGGAGGCGAGTGCGGCGGGCTTGGTCACGCGCACGGTGGCCGCTTCCACGCGGCCGAAGCGTTCGACGATCGCGCATCCGATCGAGTGCGCCAACGTCTCGACCAGGCGGAACTCACGCTCCGCGGTGCAGGCGCGAGCGAGCTCCCACACTTCGGAATAGTTGACCGTCTCGGCGACTGCGTCGGTGGCAGCGGCGGCGGACAGGTCGAGCGCGAGTTCCACGTCGACGAGGATGTCCTGGGCCGTCGAGCGCTCCTTGGCCGTGACGCCGATACGGCACGGTAGGCGTGCGCGCTCGATGAAGACGATGTCGCTCATGCGCGCCTGATGGCGTCTGCCACGACGCCGGCCTGCTTGCAAGCGGCGACATCGTGCACACGGACGATGCTGGCTCCGCCGAGCGCGCAGGTCGTCACCGCAGCCACGGTGCCGCTCACGCGGTCGTTGGGCGGTGCGCCCGTCAGTTCGCCGATGAATCGCTTGCGGGACGGGCCCATGAGCAGCGGATAGCCGAGTGAGGCGAAGGATCCAACGTTGCGCAGGACGGCCAGGTTGTGCGCGCCGTGCTTGGCGAAGCCGATACCCGGATCGACGATGACGGTCTCGATGCCCGCATCACGAGCCTTGGCGGCCTGCACTTGCAAGAAGCCGCACACCTCGGCGATCAGGTCGTCGTAGACGGCCTCTTCGTTCATGGTCTGCGGCGTGCCCTTCATGTGCATGATGACGACGGCGGCACCGGTATCGGCGGCGGCCCCAATCATGGCGGGATCGCGCAGACCCTGGATATCGTTGAGCATCACGGCTCCGGCGGCCAGGCAGCGACGTGCGACCTCCGGCTTGGTGGTATCGATGGACACGGGGACGTGCAGCTCGGCGGCGACGGCCTCGATCACCGGAAGCGTACGGCGCAGCTCCTCCTCAGCAGACACCGGCGGTGCGCCGGGCCTCGTGCTCTCGCCGCCCACGTCGACGATGTCCGCGCCCTCCCCCACCATCGTTCTTGCCCTAGCGACCGCCACGGCGGCATCGAGGTGCTGGCCGCCGTCCGAGAAGGAGTCGGGCGTGACATTGAGGATGCCCATGACCAGGGTGCGGTCGAGCGGGAGACGATGGGGTCCGAGACGGAGTGCATCTTGTTTCGCGTGGGTGGTCATGGCTGCTCCCGAGTCCCGGCAAGAGAACCGTAGCAGAGCGACCGCGGCCCGGCAACGGAGAGCGATGCGTGCGAGGATCTCAGGCTATTAGCTGGCAGAAACCGAGGAGGCGATCTCGTAGAGCATCGCCTCCGTCAACGCTCGTAAAGGGATCCCGCAAGGTTGGGACCTGGCAGAGCCCTCCGTCCAGCTCAGCACCGAGATGGAGAACGTGCGCTGGCCTCCGCGATGGTGCCCACGACCCTGAACTCGCCTGGACCGAGTGGTCTCGGAGGCGTTGCCGTCGGCACGGCCTCCGGCTCCGCCCCACGGCGCCAGCAGAGCCAGAGCGGCGAACAGGGACACGCGGAGTAGCCCGTGGGCGAATCATCGCCGTGAAGCGACCTTACACCTGGCCCACGTAGACGGTGACGGCTTCGGTGAGGTGCAGGTCGGGGCGGCCGAAGACGAAGTGCTCGCTCGCCGGGTCGGTAAGCTGGTCCAAGGCGTGCGCGTCGTCGTGATCGAGCATGGCCCGGCGTCCCTCGTCCTCGGTCCAACGCTTGAGCTGGCGACCCATGTAGGCGATCTCTACATCGCTGAAGGGCGGCAGGGACTCCACGAGGAACGTTTTCGCCGTCACGTTGGAGAGCCCGCCGTCGCGCAGCGCCTGCGTCCAGCCGTAGGGGTAGCGCACGGCGTCGTGCGTATCGCGGACGTTGGCGGCGAACCATTGCACGTTGGCGATCTCCAGCCTCGCTTCGAGTCCCGGGGCGCTGATGCCGATGTCGTCCGGCAGGAAGTGCGGGCGCGTGCCGCCCTCGCGAAGGGCGAGCCGACCGCCAGGAGCGAGCAA
>CAZQVD010000008.1:0-9126 GCA_964596665.1 uncultured Dehalococcoidia bacterium | reverse complement strand
GAGCGCGCGGACGCCCGCGACCTGGTCCGGCAGGTGGTGGACGGTTCGGCTGGACCAGACGAGGCCGTAGCGCTCGGGGATGTCGGCAAGGTTGGAGATGTCACCCTGCCGGTACGACACGCGTGCGGCGAGCGGCGTGCCTTCCAGCATAGCGCGGACCACGTCCAGCAGTTCCTGGTTGACGTCCAGCGCCGTCACCCTGCCGTTGGGGCCGATGGCCTCGGCGAGCTGCCAGGTGAAGCCTCCAGCGCCGGCGCCCGCCTCCAGCGCCGAAGAGCCGGGAACGAGGTCGAGCCAGTCGATGATCTCGCGGTAGACCGCGGCATAATAAGCGTCATTGCCGCGAAGGCTATCTCCCGTGTAGCCGTGCTCGTGCCCATGCTCGTGCCCATGCCCATGCCCATGCTCGTGCTCGTGCTCATCGTGGTGAGAAGTCATGGCTCGCCTAGTCCTCGCCCACGGTGAGCGCTACCTTGCCCTTCACCTGCCTGCTGGCCAGGTAGGCGTGCGCGGCGGCGGCATCGGCGAGAGGGAATGTGCGATCGATGGTGGTCTTGAACGTGCCGTCGGCCACGAGCCCCAGCATCTGCTCGAAGTCGGCTCGCGTGGTGCCGCTGGAGCCCGTGCCTATCAGCGAGAGTCGCGTCCGTGAGAGGGCCCCGAGCGTAAGCTCGACCTGGCGCCCAGCACTGGAGCCGTAGGTGCCTATACGGCCGTGGGGCGCGGTGCACTCGAGGCTCTTGAGCAGCACGTCGCCGCCCACGCCATCAATCACCACGTCGACGCCCTTGCCGTCCGTGAGGTCGCGGACGGCTTGCGCGAAATCGACCTCGGCGTAGTTGACGCCGTGATCGAGTCCGCGGCCCTTGGCCCACTCGAGGCGCTCGGCACTGGAGGCGGTGCCTATGACCGTGGCTCCCGCATGCTTCGCGACCTGCACCAAGGCGATGCCCACACCGCCCGCCGCGCCATGCACGAGCACGGTCTCGCCGGCCTGCACGCGGCATTGGTTCGCGACCGCGTCCCACGCGGTCGCGAAGGTGACGGGAACAACAGCACCGTTCAGCAAGTCGAGGTTGTCCGGCACCACGAAGGTGTGCACGGCGGGGGAGGTCATGAGCTCGGCATAGGAGTAGGCGGTGTTGCGCGCCATGACGCGGTCGCCGACGGCGAGCCCCGTCACGCCCGCGCCGACTGCTTCGACGACCCCGGCGCACTCGCGGCCGAGCATGCCCGGCAGCGGTATCTGCTGGCGGCCTGACCGGGTGCCGGCGTCGGTGGGATTCACGCCCGCCGCGGCAACGCGGATGAGCACCTCGCCTTCGGCGGGACTCGGATCAGGAACGTCATCGAGCACGAGCACTTCGGGTCCGCCGACCTCGTGGAAGCGTATCGCCTTCAAATGGGGCCTCCCTTGGGTTAACTGCGCGAGGGGTCATTATCGCGGGGGCGGTAGCTGCGGGCAACGTTTGACTGTGCACCTGAAGGCCCTGGGATAAAGGTCGCGGCTTGCGCCGCTTCGGCGTAGCCACCGCTGAGCGAGAGCGGGTGGCACCAGGGTGCGACCCTGGTGCTCAGGACATGGCGTTGATGCCGGTGAGGTGGCGCCCGAGGACGAGCTGGTGCATGTGGCGGGTGCCCTCGTAGGTGTTGACCGTCTCGAGGTTCATGGCGTGACGCATGGGGGGCAGTTCGTCGGTGATGCCGGCGGCGCCGAGCAGGTCGCGACAGGTGCGGGCGATGTCGAGGGCGGTCTGGGCGTTGGCGTACTTGCCCATACTGACATGGGACCAGTGCAGCGTACCAGCCTCCTTGAGGCGACCTAGCTGGAGGGCGAGGAGCTGCGCCTTGGATAGCTCCGTGGCCATGTCAGCGAGCTTCTCCTGGACCATCTGGAAACCTGCCAACGGCCTGCCGAACTGGGAGCGACCCTTGGTGTATTCCAGGGCGGTGTGCAGGCAGTCGGCGGCCGCCCCTGTCACGCCCCAGACGATGCTGTAGCGAGCGGCATTCAGGCAATCGAGCGCCGAAGAGAGGCCCTTCGTGCCGGGAAGCAGGCTCTCTTCGGGTACTTCGACACCGTCGAGCGTGATCCCGGACGTGACACTCATGCGCATGGAGAGCTTGTTGGCGATGTCCTGGATGCTCACCCCAGGCAGCGCCGTATCCACCAAGAAGCCGCGGACGCGGTCGTCGAGCTTCGCCCAGAGGACGACCAGCCCGGCGATGCCGGCGTTGGTGATCCAGTGCTTGGAACCGTCGATCCGGTAGCCGGCGGCGGTCTTGACGGCAACGGTCTCCATGCCGGAAGGGTCGCTGCCGTGGTCAGACTCGGTGAGGGCAAAAGCGCCGATGAGACGGCCCGCGGCCATCTCCGGAAGGTAGCGATCGCGGTGCTCTTCGCTGCCGAACAGGTGGATGGCGGTCATCGCGAGAGACGATTGCACGGACGCGAAAGAGCGGAAGCCGGAGTCGGCTCGCTCGAGTTCCTGCATGATGAGGCCGTAGGCGACTGAGCCTAAGCCCGCGCAGCCGTAACCGTCGATGTGGGCGCCGAAGATGCCGAGCTCCCCCATCCGCGAGACGAGCTCCATGGGAAACGTTCCTTCGCGGAAGTGGGGCACGACGAAGGCCATCGCCTCACGATCAACGAAGCCACGGATGGTATCGCGAACCTGGCGCTCGTCGCCGGTGAGCTGCGACTCGATGTCCAGCAGGTCTATGCCGCGGTATGGGTCCATGGGGGCGATCCTTCGGTTTGGTGTTCAGGCTCACAAGGGGCGGCCGGGCGCAACGCGAAGCCACCCGGCAAATGCCGGGTGGCTTCACTTTCTATCAACGATCAGGCTGGACGCAGACGGTTTCTAGCTGTTACACCAATTGGGAACGTCGGCGCCTTCCTTGCGGTTATTGAGGTTACAGAACGCTACCGGCGCGCTGGCCAGGTTGTTGAAGTCCTGGTCGACGACCCAGAGGGAAATCATCTTCTCGCCACCGACGCCCTTGCGGGTGAATCGGCCGAGCGTCCATTTGGTTGCGAAGGCGCCGTCATCGTTCGCGACCAGCGGGAAGTTGCTCGCGGCAGACGTGATGTCGCTTATGACACCGTTGCTGTCAACGACGAGTATGCTCACATCGGTGCCGGGGACAAAGCCGGAACCATAGATCCAGACCTTGGTCTTGGACTTGCGCTTGCCTGGCTCCAGGTCTATCGAGCCCGAATTGCTCACTACCACGTTCTCTAAGCCAGTTGCATGACCGTCGGCCTGGGCCGTGCCGATGCCGGCGTATGCCGCCGAAAAGGCGAGTCCCGCGAGCAGCCCAAGTGCGAGCCAGACCAACGCGAGTCTCCGTGTAAACAGTATGCTCTTGGTCACCTTACCTACCTCCTGTGCCTTGATCGTCGAGGCGATTACTCTCACGGCGGGGCCGCTGCCCCGCGATTACTCGCAGAACACTATCTGCCCCGATTTCTTCTGTCAAGTTCTCCGTGGGTGAGCACGCAGAATTCATCGCGCCGCGGCGTATCTAGATGGTGACCGACACCTTGAGCGCACCGTCACGCGGCTCGTGGGCGAGGTCGAATGCATCCTGAACCTCGGCCAATGGGAACCGATGAGTCACGAAAGGCGCCATGTCGATGTCGCCGCGCACGATCAGGTCGAGCGCTTCGCGGAAGGCGATCAGGCCGGGCTCGTCCTGGGCGCCGAAGTCCGTTCCGAGGTCCAGGCGCTTCAGGAAGAAAGTTGAGAGGTCGAAGGGAACAGGATCGTGGCTGGTGGGCAGCCCGAACAGGTGGATGTGGCCGAGGGGTTTGACCATGCCCACGGCCTGATTCAGCGTTTCGATGCCGCCGACGGCCTCGACGACGACGTCGGCCCCTGCCCCACCGGTGAGGTCGAGGACAGCATCGACCGCCGCCTGGCCGGTGACGTCGAGGGTGGCGTCCACGTCGAGTGCGAGGCCGGCTTCGCGCCGCTCGCGGTTCGGCTCCACGGTGATGATGCGGCCCGCCCCGAGGCGGCGCAGCAGGAAGTCATGGAACAGCCCGGCACTCCCCTGCCCGATCACGACGACGGTCTCGCCGCTCAGACGCGGAAGCTTGCGCGCGGCGAAGATGACGCTGCCGAGCTGTTGTGCCATGACGAGGTGCGCGATGTCATGCCCGGCCGGCAATGGGATGAGGAAATGCGGCGCGATGAGCTGGTACTCGGCGAGGTTCCTCGAGTGCCAGATGTTGGGGACGGTGAGCACGAGGTCGCCCTCGGTGAAGCCCGTACCACCACTATCCACCACTGTGCCCACGCCCTCGTGCCCCGGCCTGCCAGGATCAAGGGGGAAATCGCCGATGGGCCAGCCGTGGTAGACGAAGTGGAGATCGCTGCCGCAGATGGACACGATCTGCATGCGCACGATCACCTGCCCCGCCAAGGGCTCGGGCGCGGGCACTTCCCGATAGTCGACTTTGCCGATGGCGGATACGACGGCTGCATGCATGGTGGGCATGGACGGTCACCCTCTATGGATTAAACGTTGGTGGGGAAAGCGGGACTCGAACCCGCACGCCTGTTAAGGCATACGCCCCTAAATTCGAATCACCAAATCCATCGAGGTGTACCAACGTACAGAACACCTCCTGCGAGAAGCGGTAATCATGCCACTCCGTGCGCTGACGTCCGTCGAGGTATGTGTACGTTGCTGTCAGCGTTGCTGTCAATCAAGCTTTGAAATTGTATCGCCGAAGTTCGCCATGGAGCGCGTGGCTGTCTGCCCGGTACCAGGTGGCTCAGCGAGGAAGGGGTACTTCAGGGCCGTGCCCCTGGCTCGCCACCCACCGACGGTCCTCTGCGGCTACGAGAACCGCAGGGTCCGTCACGAATCGGATGTGCCGCCGCTCCGCCTTAGCCGCACGCTCCTCGCTATCCGCTCAACGATGGTAACCCTGCTGTTCCGGCGTCGTTGATGAGCCCTGCGGGCGAGCGTTCTGTGGCTTTCGCGGAATCATCACTACGTCGTAGCGCGTCGTATCCGACGAGTCCATCGTCGCCATCGACTCCATAATGCCAGAGTCTTTTGCCCCCAAACGCTTCCGCTCGGCTCTCAGCAGGGCCACAAATTCGTTCGAGTCTCTAATCATCGGACTTCACCATCCTCTCGGTCGACGGGCTCTCGCTTCGACTGCTGCTCCATACGGAGGCGTTCTTCTGACTTCCTGTATGTCGTCACAGAATCCGCTTCCTCTGGACTGAGGTTCAGCACCCAAAGGGACGTAGCTGCCGCCCTCCGATAAAGTTCGCGCATTCTCTCTTCCTCCCTTGCGGCTACGCTCCAGTCTCGAACGCCATCAGTTCACGCTCGAGTTGAGCTATCTCCGCATCCAAGGTGGCCTCGCGGTTGGCTATGTAAGCTGCGAAGCCTTCGGCACTCGCTTCTGAGAGCATCACGTAGTTCTCAGACGCTCTAGCTTCTGCAATCTCTGTTTTCAGGGTCTCAATACGGCCTTTGAGCTGGCTGATTTGCCGTATGACTCTCACCAACTCAACAGCTATGCCTTCGCCTTGCACGGAATCCGGTGAAGCATTCCACTGCCTGGCAAGGTCTTCGAGCCGAGCTTGGTCCCCGGCTGCATATGCGGCATTGACCTCTTGCATAGACCTTGTACGGCGCACCTTTTCCTCAGGATCTACTGTGAGGTCTGGATGAGCTAGCTTGACCAGCTTCAGGTAAAGGCTTCTTACCTCGTCGGACGCGCGATTCTGCCGCGCGGGTTTGGGTTCATCAAAACTTCGGGATGCCCTGGGGTTTCCTAGAAAAGCGTCGTACTCTTGCTGGGCCTGTTGAGCCTCTTCCCGTGCTGCATCCGCCTGATTGATGTACTCCTCATTGTCTGGGTCATGGGCTAGGTATGCTTCGGCCAATCTGGACCTGAGAAGGTCCCGCCGCAGGAGTTTTGGCGCAACCGCAGAGGTCACGCTATCCAGGAAAGCTTGGGTATCTGCTAGCGAGGTGGCCAGCTCTAGTTCAAGGTCGGCTAGCTGGTAGATAGCCTCGTCGAAATCCTGCATGGCCCGTTCGTACTGGCCTAGGTCGTAGTACGCTCTACCCCTGGCGTGGTAGGCGTTGGCGTATTGGGGGTCGAGGCGGATGGCCTCGTCGTAGCGCTGTATCGCTCGTTCGTACTGGCCTAGGGCGTGGTGCGCAAGACCCCTGCTGTAGCAGGCATCGGCGTCTTGTGGGTCGAGGCGGATGACCTCATCGTAGTCCTGTATCGCTCGTTCGTACTGGCCTAGTTGATAGGCCGCAAGACCCCTGTCGTAGTAGGAGTTGGCGTATTGGGGGTTGAGGCGCATGGCCTCGTCGTAGTCCGGTATCGCTCGTTCGTACTGGCCTAGCTCGTAGTACGCCCTACCCCTGCTGTACCAGGCGAAGGCGAGTTGGCGGTCGAGGCGGATAGCCTCATCGAAGTCCTGTATGGCCCGTTCGTACTGGCCTAGGTCTTGGTACTTCCTACCCCTGTTGTAGTAGGCGATGGCGGATTGCGGCTCAGGTCTCTCCGCCAGGTCATGTTCCCTGGCTTGCTTGGCAAGCTCCCTGGCCCGTTTGGCTAAGAACCCCGACCTGCGATCGAGGCCGGTCCCTCCCCGCGGGTTCACTGGCTTGGTAGGCCGTCGCGGGTTCATCACTACCCCGTAACGCCTCGTACCCGACGAGTCCGTCGTCTCCGTCTCTGCCGTAATGGTGGAGTCGTCTAACCCCCGCGCTCGCCGTCCTGCTTTCAGGTACTCCAAGAATTCCGTTGAGTTCCGTATCGGCATGGGTCATCTCCTTTTCTTCGCGTACCGATGCGGGAAAAAAGGGCAATAAGAAAAAGCCCTCCGAGTACGGAGAGCTTGTGCCGTACCCCTTTGCCCCAGTGGGGCCGCGTCGTTTCCTCAGGGCACCTTCAGAGGAGAAGGTTGCCGGGTAGGGTCACTGGCCTGAGGGCCTCGCCTACCGCTCGATACGCTATTCGGTTGTTGGCTACACGATACCACACCTTTTTGTGGGAACCGGGCCGTCACGCGTAGCCCTAACCCCAATCGACGATCTCTAAGCCTCACCCCTCATCACAGCGATGACTGCTAGTGGTAACGTCACGCCTTACGGATGGGGGGACGTAGTTCATGACTAAAACCGAGTTACTGCTTGGCTCCGGAGTCACCTTGGCGCTGGTCGCCACCATCGCCCTGGGCGCCTATACCGTTGCCATGAACCGTAGTGCAGAAACGGAGATCGCTGCGTTGCAGCAAGCCGTAGCCGATGAGAGACAACGAATCGATTCCGTTTCCCAAGGGTCAGATGAGATCCGCACCATCATCCGGGATGAGCACAATGCTGGCGAGCAGCCATTGCCCCGAACTTCCAGTGAGAACTTCGATTTCATGGCCGGTGATCAGGCTCTGGCGAAATGGTCGTCGGAGATGCCCGTGGAACTTCATGACCAAGTGGTTGTCGACGTCGTGATCCAATCGGAGGCTGAGCAATACAGGAGGTGCGCGCAACCGATCATGTTTGGTCCACTCGGCAACCCTCTGGCGCCTCTGATGCCGCGGCAAGCCGGTGACACTGGAGCAACCTACAGATTTGCCTTCGTGGCAGCAATCGATGGCACGGCTTCGGTATGGCTAGACAACCAAAAGTGTGCCCCTGGGGTTCTCCCGGCCCAAGCCACCGTCACATGGAAGGTGACGGCGCTTCGATAGAAAGAACGCCCCAAGCCCCCAAACCTCCGGCCCAGACCTCCTACCTCAGTTTTTCGAAGAGTTCCCTGGAATCCGCTAATGCCACGGCGCGGGCGCCAACCGCCGTCCCGACATGTCTGTCTGTAGCTGCGCGAGCGATTGGCTCCTGGTTTTCTACTTCTGTTGCATCCGAGCCATCATCGCTCTTCCGGTCTCTAGTACGTCTGCCAGGGGCTCGACCACGTTAACTCTGGTGTCCTGGCGGATGGGGATGCTATTCACAAATTGGGTGATCGCACCGATGCTGTCGGATTCGAGGAGCGCGAACGCAACGTGCTCCGGAGCTCCCCAAACCAGGGAATGCACCGTCACTCCAAGATCCTTTGCGATGGCAGGCAGACGCTCCCCCGCTTCAAGGAGATTGGGCATCTGCTCTCGGTTGTACCCAGGACAATTGTCTTCGGTGTGGGTCATCGTAATGTGAACTAGCATGGCGGCCTCCTCGCGGTTCCGTGGGGTTGGTGTCTGCCTGAGAGCCGGGAGAATAGCGAGCCGTGCCGAGCCAGTCAACGCGTTGATGCGTGGTGTCGATGGGCGTCAACACATCAGCAGGCCGCCCCCATCTGGCTGCCTCAGGCACGCAAGCGATTTGCGTTCCGGTATCACCTAGGCTCGGCCGCTAATGTATCGTTTGTTCCATGCGACGGTTGACACTACTCTCCTTGGTCGCCGCGACCACCATCCTGCTGCTGGTGGCTTGTGGCGAGGCTAGCCAGTCGCCGGTAGATATCGATCCCACGGCGACCATGCCGACCGCCGCTAAAACCAGGACTCCTGTTCCTACCAGGACTCCTGTTCCTACTAGTACTCCCGTTCCTACAAGGACTCCCCGTCCGACGACTACCTCAGGTTCTGGGTTGAGTATCACGCCTTCGCCAAGCGGAGAATCGCTGACCCCAACAACGATTGATGAACCTGAGTTTGGCATCGGCGGCTTAGTGCAAGACCTAGCGGCATGGGCCGACACCGACCTTCCTCGTTTCATCACTGCCTCACACATCGACATCGGTGATGTGGCTACGGTATCTAAGTTCCGCTCCGGTGCCGGCCATGATTTCTCTGATTCCTACGAAACATGTTGCTCAATGAAGCACTATTTCCGCGTCGTCGATTACTACGCGAAACGGTTTACCCAACCGATCTATTCACCGGTGGACGGCGTTGTTCTCTACCTAACGAAACCCACAGGTCCATATGCGGACCAGTGGAAGGCCGATTACGAACAACAGACAGGTAAAGCGCCGCCGGTCGACTATCGAGATTGGAACATCTTTATCCGCCCTGACGCAGCGCCCAATGTCTGGGTCACACACATGCATGTTCAACCGACCGATACGCTTGTCGA
>CAZQVD010000007.1:29960-30246 GCA_964596665.1 uncultured Dehalococcoidia bacterium | reverse complement strand
CGTACACCACGGAGCGCTGGCCAGCGAGGTCAGCTTCGTCGATGAGCCCGCCGCCCGCCGCGACGCCGGCAGCGAGCTCGCGAGCGAGCCCACCGCGGTAGAACTCGTCAGGGCCCCCTTCGGCAACACGCCTCATGGTACGGGCCAGGTTCTTCTGCACGAGCATGTCACCCGCGCCGTACGGCGAGCCGTCAGGCTTGATGAAGATCGCGGCGCTGGTGGGGTACTTCACCAGTTTCTTCAGCGCCTGCGTGAAATAGGCCGAGATGTGCTGGGGCAGCGGGAA
>CAZQVD010000007.1:26883-29950 GCA_964596665.1 uncultured Dehalococcoidia bacterium | reverse complement strand
CGATGGCCGGTGCCATGAGTTTGTCGAGTTTGCGGGTGCCGAATCGCTCCAGGATCGTCTGCCAGGCGTCCACCTCGCCGGGCACCGATGGAGTCAGTGGCCCGTCCGGGGGCATCTTGGTGTATCCCTGATCGACGAAGAACTCCCGGGTCGCATGCATGGGCGCGCGGCCACCGCCGGAGATCCCGTGGATCTTGCGTGTGTCGGCGTCGTACATGAGGGCGAACACCTCGCCGCCAAGGCCGCACATGGGAGGCAGGGTCACCGCCTCCGCAGCGGCCGTCGCGACCGCGGCATCGAAGGCGTTCCCACCCTCGCGGAGCACTTGCGCCCCGATAGAACCGGCCAGCGGCGATGATGAGCACACGATGCCCTTCGTGGTCAGCACCGAGCTGCGGGTGGCGGAAGCGAAGGAGCGTGTCTTGGTGGCAACCATGCGATGATCCTCTCCGAGTCGACGGCAGTGGGCGGCTGGTGCCTCTCACGCGAGGCCCCGCGATGATATGCTCGTACACGCCTCGGCTCAATAGTCAGCCGTCAGGCGCAGGGAGTTTGAAGGAGGATCGGATGAGTAACGAGTACACCTACGACGTATGGATGGAATCGCAGGGGATCCCCATCCACCGTGGTTACTATATCGAAGACCTACGCACCGTCGAGGTGGCGCCGTGGTCCCTGCGTGGATGCGACGCCGCTTTCGTGCAGCTAGAGGGCATGCAGGGCGTGGTGGAATCGCGCGTGCAGGAGATTGCGCCCGGTGCGTCGCTCCCGCCATTCAAAGCGGCCATGGACGAAGTCGTCTACGTGCTTTCCGGCCAGGGCAGCGCATCGGTCTGGGGCAAGAACGCCAACAACAAGCACAACTTCGAGTGGTCGGCACGGAGCATGTTCGTGCTCCCTCGAAACACCTGGGCCCAGCTGTCCAACATGCAGGGCGACCGTGTGGTCAGGCTCTTGCATTACAACTACCTACCGCTGGGGATGTCGGCCGTGAGCGACCCCGATTTCCAATTTGACAATCCCTACGAGGAGGAGCTGGTCCTGGCCTCGGCCGAGGAGATGTACTCGGAGGCCCAGGCGATCACCCAGGACCACATCGGTGAGGGGCAGGCGCGCCGGACCCTCTGGGTCGGCAATTTCTTCCCCGACATGGGCGTGTGGGACAAGCTGATGTTCCGGCCGGGCCGCGGATCGATGAATCGGTCCGTCTACATGGAGCCCCCGAGCGGAGAATTGTCCATGCACATGTCCGTGTTCGCTTCGGGCACGTACAAGAAGGGCCACCGCCACGGCCCCGGCCGTGTGATCGTGATACCTGGCGGTGAGGGCTATTCCATCATGTGGCCCCACGAGGGCGCGGAGAAGCAGGTCATCCCATGGCACGAGGCAAGCTGCTTCGTTCCACCGGACCGCTGGTTCCATCAACATTTCAATGCAGGAGAGGTTCCCGGCAGATATCTGGCCCTCCACCCGCCACGGCAGTTCGCCGGTGGCTCGGAGACCGTGGAGGACATCGGCCGCGACCAGATCGAATATGTGAACGAGGACCCTGCGGTGCGGGAGCGTTTCGAGTCGGAGCTCGACAAGCGCGGGCTCAAGAGCGCCATGCCGCCCCAAGCCTACGATGACCCCGACTATGTGTGGAGCTACGACGGCTACGAGAGCCACTAGGCACACACAGCCTAAGCCCGCCGCGACGTCATCCCCAGGAGAAACATGCCCCGATGCACGACGACCCCTTCGCGCATGCGCACGACCCCGACGAGATCCGGCTGGCGTCCATCGCGACGACGAACAACCCGGACCACGATTTCTACCACCACGAGAACATCGAGCTCACCACGGTTGGCATCGACATCGGCTCGTCGACGTCGCACCTCATGTTCTCGCGCATCCACCTTCAGCGACTCAGCGAAGAGCACTCAAGCAGGTACGTCGTGGTCGAGCGGGAAACGCTCTATCGCTCTCCCATCTTACTGACCCCGTACACGACCGACTACGCGATCAATACGGAGCGTCTCGAGGCCTTCCTCGACGAGACGTACGCCCAGGCGGGCTACACGCCCGAGGACATCGACAGCGGGGCCATCATCCTTACGGGCGAGGCCGTCAAACGTACCAACGCGCATTCCATCGCGGATCTGTTCGCGGATCACGCGGGGAAATTCGTCTGCGCGTCGGCTGGCCACAACCTGGAGTCGATCCTGGCGGCGAACGGATCAGGGTCGGTGAGCATCTCGCGCTCGCCCGAGCAGACCGTGCTCAACGTGGATATCGGCGGAGGCACCACCAAGCTGGCCCTCGTTCGGGGCGGGCAGATCATCGAGACCGCGGCAGTCAACGTCGGTGGGAGGCTCGTCGCCACCGATGCCGATGGAAGGATAGTCCGCATCGAGCCGGCGGCTCAAACGGTGGCGGGCGGGCTTGGCATCGGCCTTCGTTTGGGAGACGTGCTCGCCGACGAGGACCGGTCGCAGATCGCCAATGCTCTTGCGGGAACACTCATGGACATGATCCAGCGGAGACCCCGGTCAGATCTGACCAAGAAGCTACTGCTCACGGCCGACATGACGTCGACCGCCCCGATCGAGACGTTGGTCTTCTCCGGCGGCGTATCCGAGTACATATACGAGCGGGAGGATACTGATTTCGGGGATCTCGCCAAGAACCTGGCGGAGGCGGTCCGTCGCCAGATGGCGGAGCACCGGATGCCGGCGCCCGTTCAGCCGGCTACCGAACGAATCCGAGCCACTGTGATCGGCGCATCGCAGTTCACGGTCCAGCTCAGCGGCAATACGCTGTCGATCTCCGACCCGAGCCTCCTGCCGTTCCGCAACGTGCCCGTGCTTATCTCACGCCTGGCTGAGGATCGTGACGTGGAGGCCACAGAGGTCACGGAACACATCAGGACCGCTTTCCAGCAGATCGACCTCACAGAGGGCGAGCAGCAGGTCGCCCTCGCGTTTGAGTGGGACGGCCTTCCGCGCTACGTGCAACTGCGCAAGATCGCCGACGGCATCGTAGCCGCATGCCCGAACACGATCGCATCGGGACAGCCGATCATCCT
>CAZQVD010000007.1:1349-26873 GCA_964596665.1 uncultured Dehalococcoidia bacterium | reverse complement strand
CGACATCATGCAGATCAAGCAGAATGCCAGCCGCGCCGCCAACCTGGTGCGCCAGCTGCTGGCCTTTTCGCGCCAGCAGACGCTGGTGCCCAAGCTGCTGGATGTCACCGACGTGCTGGCCGACCTGCGCAACCTGATCGGCCGGCTGATCGGCGAGACCATCACAAAGGACATTGGTGTGTCGAACGAGGTCGTCTCGATCGATACTCTCTACCTGCAAGAGTTCGACTACATAGACATCGGGGAGATGATCTACCCCGCCCACGTAGTCCCGGTGGTGGTCAAATCGCTCGTGTTCCCTGAAGTCGCTGGCCCGCGGGCCGAGCTGGTCGAGCAGTAGGTTCTCACGGCGGTCAGGACCTGCGCCGAGAAAGCCTCATGGTGCGTATCAGCAGCGCCGTAAGCCCACTCGTGAACCAGAGAGTAACGACGCCAAACGTAGCTGCCGTCAACCCCCCGTAAAGCAGCAGGATCGCCGACCCACCGCCTGGTGTTGATCCCTGCCAAACGTGCTGGGGGTCAGCTATGTCATACCAGATCAACACCTCGTCACCTGACCGGAAGCGCTCGATGCATTCCCTCCCTGCCGCGGGCGCACGCTTGCAATCATTGATCAGAGGGACGGTGAAGTCCTCGCCATCGAGCGTTGAGAAGATGAGTGTGGTCGCGTCCACGGTAGCGATGGTTTGCGTGGTTCGATCAGCAAGCTCCCCAACGCGACTGAGCCACGCTGCCCCCGCGATTGAGAGAAGGAGGCCAAGCGTGATCGCTATCACCGCATGAGACGATCTAATTTCCATGTTACGCCTCGAAGAGAGCCCCTTTCCAAAGGGCTCTCTTCGTCTCACCCGAACACGCCGTATCAGCCGCGGAAGAAGTCCAAGATGAACGGATCAGGCCAGAAGACAGCAAGCAGGTAGTTGAAAAACAGGGCATTCAAGACCAGGATCAACACGCCTGCGATCAAGCCGCCGATCACGCCTGTCCGGTTCTGCATCATCGCCGGCGGGCCGAGGAACGCGATGGCAACGGCACCCCATTGGAGGCCGATCGTACCCGCCATGACCAGCATCATCGTGAGGAGTCCGAGGAAGATGGCACCCGCGGTGCGCGCTCCTTCCATGCCCTGACTGCGTATGCCGATATCCATGATGTCGCCCGTCTTGGTTCCCAACCCCTCACGGATGAACTGTATAGATGCCAGGGTCAGGCCCGTTAGGCCGAGTCCCATGGGGAACCAGCGACCGAAGAACGAGAAGCTGGTGGCTTCCCAGATGACATAGGCCATGATCACCACGGCGCCACCGGTGAAGACTTGGTTCGGAGTGAACGACCACTTCAAATTGCGCACCCGTGCCACCACGCCACCCGGCCCGTCGCCAGAGCCTCCCGCGGGCGGCACCGCACTACCGGAGAGACTTCCCTCGCCGCCAACTGCCGGGAGCGTTTCGGTCTCCGCTCGGTTCATGTACTTCGTGAACATCGCCGCCGTAACCACTGCAATGAGGAACAGGGCGATGAACAGCGGCCTGGTGAACGTACCCACCCAGTCGTAGCGGCCGACCGAGTTGATGATGTTGTTCTCGATGATCGGCCCAAGGATGAAGCCGATCAGCAAGGGTGGTCGGGGCCATCGGTACCGCTTCATGAGCAATCCGAGCACCGCCCCGCCAAGCACAATCGAGATGGCCGAAATATCACGAGTGTCCTGGAACGCCGCTAACAGCGAGATGGGGATTATCAGGAACCCGAGGACGGGGTACGGGATCTTGGTGAGCCTGGCCATCTGCCTCGTAAAACCGAGTCCGAGCATGGTGACCGCGAGGTTGCCCAGGCCCAGGCTGAGCACGATCATGATCGTGATGTCGGCGTGCTCGGTTAGCATGCGCTGGCCGGGCGCGATCCCGTAAGCCAGCATTGCCACGATAATGAATGCCCACGCACGACCGCCGGGGATACCCAGCGCTAGCGTGGGCACCGCCTGGCCGCCTTCCTTCGCGTTCTGAGCCGCCTCGGCGAACAGCACGCCGTCGAGCGAGCCCTTGCCGAACTGGCTCTTGTCCTTGGTCCAGAAGATGCCGAACGCATACGACATCCAGTCCACGACTCCGCTCCCGATGCCAGGCACCGCTCCCAAGAACACGCCGAACAGGGCTTGGCGGATGGTCACCGGCCATCTGCTCATCCCGTAGCGGGCCCCTTTGAAAATCTCGGAATAGTCGATATTCGCGTCCTTCGGTGCCAGGGGTTTGCGTGTCATCGTCAAATCGATGATCTCCGGAAGAGCGAACACGCCGATGCTGGTCGCGATGAGCGGAAGTCCGCCCGTACCGATACCGATCCATTCTTGCCCGAAGGTATAGCGCAGGTCCAAGCTCACGCCTGCCGGCCCCACCGTGCTGAGCAGGATGCCGAAGATGCCTGCGAAGATGCCCTTGATCATGGCTCCACCGCTCAGTGCGGCGACCATGGCCACCCCGAACATAGCCATAGCTGCGATCTCCGCGAATCCGAAGGCGAGGACGAAGGGCGATATCACTGGGATGATGACCGCCAAAGCAATCGCCCCAACAACCCCGCCAAGCGCCGAGACGGCGTAGACGGCTCCCAGCGTATGGGCCGCCTCCCCCCTTTGAGCGAGCTGGTTCCCTTCAAGGAAGGTGACCTGTGTCGCACCCCCTGGCATGCCGAGGAGGATCGCGGGGATCGAGTCGAGGGTATTGTCGATTCCGGTGAGCGTGGCGAGCATGGCCAGACCGATCACCGGGTCTTCGATGGAGACGATGATGAAGGGAATGGTGATCGCCATCACCAGCGTCGCGGAGATGCCGGGGATGAGGGCGATCGGCACAGTTATGGCGATGGCAGCCAAGAAACCGAACCAATAGCCGCTGTTGCCAAGGTACGCTATGCCGTCTGCGAAGTCGGCTAACATGAACGATTCAATCCTTATTCAATCGCAAGGGGAATGGCGTGGACTCACGCCATTCCCCTTGCTCTCAAGCCGTATCCTACGCGGTCTCTATTTTCCGAGGTACTGAGGGAAGTACTTCTCCAGGAGCCGCTTCTGCTCTCGGGCCACCACCACGAGGGATTCCTTGAACATCGCCTCATTCTCGGCGGTTGCCTTGGTGCCCTCTGCACGGTTCGTGAACAACGGCGTCTCGCCGGCCACGCCCGCGTACTTCTGGACCATCTTCACGTCCTCGGTGAAGCCACGCTCAAATCCAGCGGAAAGAGCGTCGGCGATCTCGTCGGGCATGCCCGGAGGACCCCAGAGCGCCTTGCTCATGTAGTTGGTCGGGCCCATGAGCGAGTTGAACGTTCGTGTCTGCTCGTCGTTCAGCTTATCCCGGACGTCGCCACAATGCGGCTCAGTCTGGGAATTGCCCTTGAGCGTGCCGGGGCCCATGGCCGCCATCTGCCGCATCAGACCGCTGGGGATCCAGTCGGGTTGCTCGTTCGGGAATCGGTACCACAGGCTGGATCGAACCGTGGTGTTGATGTCGCCTCGCGCCCACATCGTGAGTACCGCGTTCGTGTCAACGGTGTCGAATGCAAAATATTTGAACGGGATGTCTAGTTGTTCAGACGCGAACACCGTAGCGAGGAATGTAGGGTTGCCGTCCGCGATGTCCGATATCTCATCGGCCAGGTAGAACGCCCCGTGCTTGCCACCACCGGTGGTCTTCTGGCCTGCATAGTCCCATATGCAACTATTCGCAGCGCTTGCTCCAAGGTTGCCCACAGGGTCGTAGGTCATCCACGCCCGTGTGGAATCGATGGTTGCGCCGAGGAATTGGAATGAGCTCCGCTTGATGTTCTTCGTCCGGTCTTCGAACCCAAAGTTGAGCTGCGGCGTGCTGTTCCAAGAAATGTATGTGCCATCTTTAGGCGCCTTCGTGGCAGCGTAGATGTATTCCTCAGGTTTGTTAGGACTGTTGGCGAACACGACGCGCGGCTTGCCAGGGAGCCAATCGCCGATGAAAGCGGCCATCACACGGCCCTGGGAGTCGGTGCCGCCGCCAGGGTTGGAGTTCGCAACCAGCCGAATGGTCTTGCCCTTGAAGTGCGCAGCAGCATCAAACGACGGGGTCGGTGTCGCAGCAGGGGGCTTGGGGGTTGGCGTCGCGGGCCTTGGGGTCGGGGTCGGCGCGCCAGGCACCAACGTAGGCGTAGGCGTGGCCGTGGCAGCCGGAGGCTCCGGCGTAGGCGTGGGCTTGGGCGGCACGGGTGTCGCCGTTGGGTCGTCCCCACCGCATGCGGCGAGCACGAACGCCAACACGGCCCCTAGGACCGCACCTTTCGACAAGACTGACCATCTTGTTCCCATGGACTGATCTCCTTTTCCTACAACGGAGCCCCACGTCAGCGGGCTGCTATTGGCCGCGGCGGTGCGCGGGCGCGCTCTACTTACTAAGATGAGGTAGACACGGCCAGAACCACGCGTCCTAGGACGCGAATGCTTACCGTTTGTACACCCGGAACAGAGCGGCATGTATCAAATTGCGTTACAATCTCGGCTGCCTAAGTTTGTAAAATGATTTATGCGGGCGGCGCCCGCCTGTTAGACAAGGTGCACCGTTGGCCTCTTCACACACGCTTGGCCCTCTCCTCAAGGAACTGTTCCTCTCCCGCGCATCGGTCGCCCGACAGCTTGGCGTGTCCGTACAGACGATTCACAATTGGTGCAGCAGGCGAGTGGAAATCCCACCGCAACAAGTCGGCCGGCTAGTCACCATTCTGCAAGACCGCGACGCGCTCTCAAGAAGCGTGGCAGAGTTCGTACAGAGTCAGCTCGAAGCCTACGGGATCGACCCATCGCTCCTCGTCGAGAACGCCGTCGTTCGGGGAGGTGTGAACGCGGGCATCGTCATGATTCTCACTTGGAATTTGGCGCAAGCGGGAGTATTCGAAGCCATAGCCCGTCTCTGCCGGCAAACGCTCGAGCATGCTGGCGTGGAGTGTCTGCATGTCGATTGCGGTGGAGAGCATCGACTGAAGCGTTCGTACATCCGGCAGGCGGTGTCCATGTCTTGCTTGGGCATCGTGCTGGTCGGCGTTCCTGGTGATGTCCCCGACGCCGATGATGAGCTGCTGACGGCGATCGCTCCAGCGACCGAGGCCCGAATGCCAGTGGTGCTCGCCATGCCCTGGGCGAATTCTCTTTCCCTCCCGCGCGGCGCCGCCGCCATCGGCTGGGATATTGACGCAGCGGCGGGCATGGTGATCGATTTTCTCGTGGATTCCGGCCACGAAGAGATTGGTATCTTCCGAGGTTCGAACGACCCGGCGCACGTTCGTCGCTACCAGGGAATGGACGCGGCGTTGCAACGCCGGGGGATCACACCAAGGCCCAATCTGGTTGCTTGGGCAAGTGATGAGCCCGACGACGTGAGTGATTTGATGCGCGTTCTGCACGAGGCGACCGCCATCGTTGCACCTCCGTCGGTGCTGTGGGCCACCGCCCGCGCCTTTTACAACACGGCGCTCCAGTGGCCGCAGGATGTGAGCGTAGTCACCATGGGTCACTCTCTGTTCACGCCGAAGATGGCGATGAGGCCATTCACCTACGCGACGTTGCCCATCGGGAAGGTGAGCCGCGGCGCCGCTCATCTGCTTATGACCCTCGCCCAGGCGGATGGCTCATCCTACGGCCAGGAGTACGTGACCTACGGCGCAAGCAGCATGAGTATCACACACGCGGAGGACGGCTCGGTCGGCCCGCCCGTTCGCGAGCGACAGCAGGTGATGTTCACGGTGAGTTGAGTGCCTACGAACGCGGCGGCCGTTGGAGCGTCTCGCGGAGAAGGCTCGCCACCAGGAGCGAAGCCAGCAGCGCCGACCCTCCCATGATGGCAAAAGACGCGCCGAACCCACCCGAGCCAGCCACGAGCCCCGTGACGATGCCGAAACTCGCAGGGTTTGTGAGGGAACCCCCTTCGGCGATCAACCGATTCAACCCGAAGAACTTGCCGCGCGCCTGGGGAGGTGCGATATCCGAGCCCCAGGTCTGCATGGACCCGGCCATCATCGACACGGCCAAGTTGATAACGACGAACGCCGCGACGTAATACCCGAAATCAAGGCCCGCAACGGCGACCGTGGACATGAAACCAAGGCCCGCAGCCAGGAGCGTGGATGCCGGAACAATCGCCCATTTTCGGCCGAACCTGTCCATGACGTGGCCTGCTGAGATGGTCGCGGGAACGCCGATGAGCCCCGTTGCGAAGCTAAGCGCGCCCAGCGCCGCGGGCCCCGTTTCGAACGCGTACGCGGCGAATATGAAGTACGGCCCCCCGTTACCCACGGCTCCCCCTCGGCCAACGTTGACTGCGAACTGGGCCGTGAATAGGACCACCACAGGGAAGGTGAGCAGCGCTTTCCACGAAGTATCCGTTCCGTCTTCGCCGACGCTCCGGCCCGCCCGACGCGCCAGCACCGTCGGCGCCGACTCCTTGATCAACAGATAGGATGGTACCGCCGCCACCAACGCTAGCACGCCATATGCGATGAACGGCGCCCGCAGACCGAACACCTCACCCACGATCCCACCTGCAAGCGGGCCAATCAACGTACCGAAACGCTGCACGCCGGACATGCCGGTGATCTGCCGCCCCCGCTGGTTCTGTCGCCCAGTGTCTGCGATCGCCGCCAGGCGGCTCATCTGCCACATTTGCTGGGCGATGCCGCCGACGGTCATGTACATCAGTAGCTCGGGGTAGGTCGCGGCGCGTAGGACCAAGAACGCCGATGCTGCTGTGAGAAGCGGCGCCGCAATAAGCATCTTCCGGCGGCCGATCCGATCGATCAGATAGCCGGTGGGGAGTGTCGCCAACACCGATCCCAGCATCGGTGCAACGATCATCAACGAGGCGGCTGCGACCGTCGCGCCGAACTCGTCCTTGGCGATGATAGGCACAACCGGGATCGTGAATCCGCGGCCCATACCGAGCAGCAGGGCTGGCAAGAGAAGAGAGAAGAGGACGGCGTTGCGCGCGAAGAAGCTCTGAGGCGTGCTCGAAGCTCGCTCCACCGATGATCGAGATTCGTTGCTCAACGCCGCTCCATCGAGTTGCGGGCGGCCCTACGCAACCGCGTCGGTAAGGCGCTCCATCTGATCCGGATCTAAGGACACGGGTCTGAAGATGAGCTCATCCGTGCCAAGTTCCTCGTGGATGCTGATGATCTCCCGGATGATCTCCGGAGACGTCGGGTTGGGCCGCGCCCTGCGCAATGTGCGCGCAGCCGGGCGGCCACCGTAGTAGTCCGCGATCGCATCAGCGACAGCCTCTTCGCTGCCCGGGCCCAGCGCTGTCGGGAGTGTTGCGACGTAGCGAGGTCTCCCGGATCGGCCATGGCGCTCCCATGACTCCTGCACGCGGGCCATGATCCCCTTCACCCATTCCGCCTCCATCGCACGGCCACCCATGACATAGCCGTCACCGAACCGTCCGACGCGGTCCACTGCGCGGTCGGCCGTGCCGCCGATCAGCATCTCCGGGCCGCCGACTTGGACCGGCATCGGGCCGACCAGGCCGTGGGCGCCCTCGACCTGCTCGCCCGCCCATATCCGCCTCATGGTCTCGAGCTGCACGTCGAAGCGCTTACCGCGGTCGTGGAACCCCGAAGGTGCGACGGCCGCGTCGTCATCCCTGCTGCCCACCGCTATCCCGAGCGTCAGGCGACCGCCAGAGATGGCGTCCACGGTGGCCGCTTCCTTCGCCAAGACACCAGCGTTGCGCACCGGACCCACGAGGACCGCTGACATCAACCGCACGCGGGAAGTGATCGCAGCAGCAGCCCCCAGCAACGGGATCGGGTCGAATATGTCGTACACCAGCCGATCGAGAACGGCGAAGCTTGAGTACGGCCCGGCTTCCACCGACCGGATCAGCTGTTCGATCCGTGGCCAACTACCCGTCGGGTTCTTGAACGGTAGCCCTACCCCGATCTTCATCTCATTATCTCCAGCTTCCGACGGCTACTCGAGCACGCCGTCGTTCCGCATCTGTCGGAATCTTGTTGCGTCCATCCCGAGGAGCTCCAAGCAGACGTGCTCTGAATGCTCGCCCAGCAGCGGCGACGGCCGGTAGGTCGGCTCGGCGACCGATAACTTGAAGCTATTGCCATCAGACGCATACCGTCCCATCGCCGCATGGTCCATATAGACGAAATGCTGGCGATGAGCAAGCTGTTGATCATCGAAGAGGTCCGCGCTGGAGCGCACGGCCCCCGCCGGCACGCCGGCCTCCTGGCACCGTCTCATCACCTCACCGGCCTCCATGCTCACGGTCCACGCGCCAACGATTGCGTCGATCCCATCATCGTTGCGCTTGCGGTCCTGAGCCGAAGCGAATCGTGGGTCGTCGGCAAGCCCAGGTTGGCCCATGAGCGCGGAGAGACGGCGCCATGCGTCGTCGTCGGGGCACGCAATGGTGCACCAGGTGCCGGCGAGCGAGCACGGGTACGCGTTATGGGGAGCCATGGCCGGGTCGCGATTCCCGTCTCGGGCGTTCAGCCTGTCGTTGGCGGAGAAATCCAGCAATGACTGCGCCACGAAGTAGAGCGACGCCTCGAGCTGAGACAGGTCTAGGTGCTGACCCTTGCCCGTCTCACGCCGGTGCTCCAACGCCCCGGCTATGGCCGAGATGGCGAGGTGCGGGATCAGGAAGTCGGTGTACGCACCGTAGGGACTCGTCGGCGCACGGTCGGGCCAGCCAGTTAAGTGCGTATGGCCTGACAGAGCGGTGAGCACGGGGCCGAACCCGGGCTGCGCATCGTTGGGACCGCCACGGCCGAGCATGGATGCGCTGAATAGGATCACGCGCGGATTGACCGCGGCTATCGCGTCATAGCCAAGGCCCATACGTTCGATCGTCCCAGGCGTGAAGTTCTCGGTTACCACGTCCGCCCACTGGGTCGCCAGCTCGAAGGCAATCTCCTTGGCGCGGTCGTCAGCCATGTTCAATGCGATGCTTAGCTTGCCGCTGTTGTAGTTGGCGTAGTAGCCGCTGCGGTCGATTCCCGGTTCTCCGCCAGCGAAGGGTTCGCCGTTGCGCAGGACGTCGGGGCGGTGCGCGGACTCCACACGCACGACGGTCGCGCCGTAGTCACTGAAATACCGGGTAGTCATCGGGCCGATGACTACCCAGCAGAAATCGAGCACGTTGAGCCCAGAGAAGGGTAATCCGAATGAGGGAAGTGCGCCTCTGTGCTCCATGGTCCCTACGCCACTCCCGTCGCGCGAAGGCCGCTGATCTCATCCGCGGTGATCCCAGCCTCCGCGAGCACCTCGTCTCTGTGCTCGCCCAGCCTAGGAGCGCGCCGGCGCAGTGTCAGCGGGGAGGCGCTCGCTCGGATGAATGAGCCCAGCGTAGCGTAGGTCCCACCCCCTGGTGCCTCCGCGTCCTGGAAGTACCCCCGCGCCGCGAGTTGCGGATAGGCGAACACGTCCGCCGGGGCGTTCACGGGGAACAGCAGCACACGCCGCTCCAATGCTCCCGCCGCAAGAGACTTCTTCGTCTTGGACGCGAAGAAGCGACCCAACCCACGATTCATAAAGCCCAGTTGCTCAGTAGTGATCTGGCCAAAGCCGATGGCGCCAAAGTCGATGGCACTGAGCTCCGCGTCACCGAAGCCCTCTTCTTCCATCCAGGCACAGAGCGCCTTCATGTTCCGTCCGCCGACCACGCTGCCCGGCTGGATGAAGTTGACGTAGCCGTCGGCACACTCCCAATTGACCCGCAGCGCCCTGCCCTCGCCGATCGGGCGGAACGGCCCTTGGCGCTTGAGGTTGATTTTGCTCAGGTCCCAGTACTGGGGGGCGTGGGACAGTGTGCGCGCTGCCGCCTGCTGGCATGACACGTCCACGTGCTGGCCCAGCCCAGTGCTGGCCCGGTGCTGGTGCGCGATCATGGCCCCCGCCGTCGCCGAGGCCGCCCCGAGCAGCCAGAACTGGGGGACCGACACGCGCACCGGGGGCCGGTCCTCGTCGCCGGTCAGGTGCATGAAGCCGCTGAGCGCCATGCCGGTGATGTCGGTTGCACTGTAGTCCCTGTAAGGGCCGAATTGGCCGAACGGCGTGATCGAGACGTAAATCAGGCGTGGGTTCAACGTCCGCAAGCTCTCGTATCCTAGGCCGAGACCTTCGAGATAGCCCGGCCGGAACGACTCGATGAGGAAATCGGATGACGCCACCAGCTTGAGGAGCGCATCCCTCGCCGCTGCGGCCCCGATGTCCAGCGTAACGCTACGCTTGTTCGTGGCGTAGAGCTGCCAGAAGAGACTGCTCTCTATGTCCGTCTCATCGTGGTAGAAGGGGCCGATGCGCCGCGCAGGATCGCCCCAGAGGGGTTCGACCTTGATGACGTCGGCGCCCATATCCCCCAGGATGCGGCCGCTGAAGATGCCCCGGTCGTCGGCAAGATCGAGAACGCGGTACTTAGACAGCATTGGAACGCTCGCTGGCGATAATCACAGGGCCAACGCCAGAGCAAGCTTGCGGCGATGGTGGCGCGGATCGCCGAGGGAGTGGTACAGCGTGCGCGACACCTTCGTGTGCAGCGTGAGGCCGTATTCGCGCATGATGCCAACGCCGGCGTGCACGTCATGCGCCGAGTTGCATCCGAGGTAGTACGCCTCAGATGCAACCGCTGCCGCCATGTGCGCCGCGGCTGCGGCATCATCCTTTCCCGTATCCAGCTTCCACAGCGCCTCGTAGGCCGTCCAGCGAGCGGCATCGAGGCCGTTCACGATGTCGATCACGTGGTCCTGGACGCGTTGGAAGCGACCGATGGGTTGCTGGAACTGGCGGCGCGTCTGGCTGTAGGCGAGGGACACGTCGAACACGCGGGCCAGGCCGCCCACTTGGTATGCCGCGAGCAGCGCTGCTGCTCGCGGCAGGACGCGGTCGAGCGCTGCCCAGCCCACCTGCGCACCAGGGCCAAGCAGGGCATCCCCATCTACGCGCACACCGTCCAACCTCACTTCTGTGAGACCGGTTGCGAACCCGCCTATGGGCCGGATGGCGACGCCTACAGCCTTCGCCTCGACCAGGAACAGACCGACATGCCCCGGTTGCAGGCGAGCGGCCACCACCAGATCAGACGCATCCGCCGCGTCATGGACGAAAAGCTTCGTGCCCGAGAGCGAGTAGCCGCCGCCCGCAGCCCTCGCGGTGGCGTGCACCTGCTCGAGGCTCCAACCGTAGTCCTCCTCGGTGACCGCGACGGCGAACACCCGCGTGCCATCGGCGATCGCAGGCAGCAACGCTCGCTGTTGCTCTGGCGAGCCCCCTTCCAAGATGGTCAGGGCCGCGAGCACGGCGGTCGAGAAGTGCGGCCCGGGCACGGGGCCCCTGCCAAGCTCCTCGAACACCACGCCCGTGTCCATGAGCGATCCCCCTGCACCGCCCAGCTCCTCCGGAATCAGGCTGCCGAGAAGGCCTGTGCTTACCAGGCTCGCCCACGCTGCGCCGGTGATGGGCGCCCGGCCTGCATCGACATCCAGCAGCTCCGCCTTGGGGAACTCGCGGTCGACTAGGCCGCGCACGGAGCTTTGCAGCATGAGTTGCTGTTCGTTGAGGCTCAGGTCCATGCTAACGGTCTCGACCGCCGGCGTTGGGGAGCTGGCCCGGCTGCTCACGCGCGTCGCGGCCGATGCCAAGCCGGCGTGCCATGATGACGCGCTGGATCTCCGCGGTGCCACCTGGGTGCTGCTCGACGATGCTGGCTCGCTGATGCACCTCGACGTGGCCATCCGCGACGGCCCACTCGGGGTCGCTCACCAGCGCCCGCGGGCCCATGATCTCCAGGATCGCTCGCGCCTTGGCTAGGGCAGACCGCTTCTGATGCAGGTATGCCTGCGGTCCTTCGTAGGTGAGTTGGCGACCCTCCGCGCGGAAGGCGAAGTTGCGGAAATGCAGCAGTCGCGTGATCTGCGACTGAATGTAGAAGTCGACGAGTGCGTCCTGCACGTCGCGATCGCTGCTCAACGGCTCTCCGCCCCGGTTCGTCTCCCGCGCATAGCTCATGACGCGGTCGAGCATCTCGTCGGCGCGAACAGCGCTGCGAAGCAGGCCGTGCTCCATCTCCAGGTGAGTGCCAGCAACCTTCCAGCCATTGTTCTCGCCACCAACGAGGTTGAACGCAGGCAGGCGCACGTTGTCGAAGAACACGGTGTTCTTCACGCCGCTCGCTGCCCCGCGCTCGCCGCCGACCAGCAGGAGATCCATGGGCTCGACAGTGATCCCGGCAGTGTTCATCGGCACCATGAACCAGGCCAAATTTTCGTGGCGCGCGCCGTCGGGGTCGGTGCGCACGATCATCCATGAGTACTCGGCCCCATGGTTGCTCCCCACGAATATCTTGGTGCCGTTGATCACGTAGTCGTCGCCGTCGCGCAGGGCCGTCGACGTGACGCTGGCCAGGTCCGAGCCCGACTCGGGCTCGCTGAGCAGTTGCCAGGTACGGACCTTGCCGGTGAGGATCTGGGGCAGGAAGTACGCCTTCTGCGCGTCGGTCCCCCACACGAGGATTGATGCGGACCCCAGCCGGCCCCCGGTGTCGTAATACGGGGGCGTCGCTAGGTGATAACGGTCCAGCTCCTCCTCGAGGATCATGGCCATATCCATGGCCATGCCGCCACCACCATACTCCGCAGGCATGGTTGGGTAGAGCCAGCCCTTCGCGCCAAGCTCATGGCCGAGCTCGCGCTGGAGGGCGTATTCATTCGCGGTCAGGTCGGCGGGATCGGCGTGATCGGGGATCGCGGGCACATGCTGCTCGAGCCAGGCGCGGACCTCGGTCCTGAACGCCTCTTGCTCCGGCGACCATTCCAGCTCGAAATCCACAGGTTGCCCTCAGCGGCCCTTGAACTCGGGCTTGCGTTTCGCAAGGAAGGCCTTCACGGCTTCCTTGTGATCATCGGAGCGCCTGGCCAGCTCCTGTGCGGCCTGGGCGAGCCGAAGGGCCTCCTTCAGACCCATGTCGTGGGAGCGCTGCACGAGGTACTTGGTGAGCGACATGGCGTAGGTCGCGCCGTGGGCCATCCGCGACGCGAGCTCAAGCGTACTGCCCATCAGCTCGTCGTGGGCATAGATCTTGCTCACGAGGTTGATGCGATGGGCCTCGGATGCGGCGATACGGTCGCCGGTGTACTGCATGAAGTAGGTGTTCGATAGGCCGATCATCCGAGGAAGCTGCCAGGTGCTACCGTCGCCGGGCACGAGTCCCATGCGCACGAATGCCTCGGCGAACTCGGCGCGCTCCGATGCGACACGGATGTCGCAGGCGAGCGCGAGCCCGAGCCCAACGCCGATTGCGTGGCCATTCACGGCAGCAATGGTGGGCTTTTGTATCTCGCTGATGCGCAGCGGCACGTCCGAGACGGAGCCGAAACCAGCCTGCCCTGACTCCACTACGCGGGTGGCAAGCCGGGCCTCCATCTTGCCCCACGGCCGATGCGGCTCCGCTTCCTCCACCTGTCGCGAGTCGATGTCGCTGTCAAACCGGCGCACGCTGGCACCGGAGCAGAACGACGGGTCCGCGCCCGTGAGCACCATCACACGGTCGTCGGCTGCCGCCTCGAAACGATCCATCTCCTCGTAGAGAGCCTCCGCCATCTCAGGGCTCAGCGCATTCCGGGTCGCGGCGTCGTCCATGGTGACGACGACCACGCCATCGGTACGCTCCACTCGGATGCCTCCGTCGCTCATGCGAGCGCCTCATCGTTGTCGTAGCGCTCCGTGGTGAAAGGAAAGACCTGGCCCGTCTCCGGGTCGAAGCGAGAGCGCTCCAACCCCTTGAGGTCCCGTCCGTAGATATGAATCTCGACCGTGGGGCGTCCCGAGGGGTTGTTCATCGCGTGGATATCGTCGCTCCCGGGCACGAGCATGGAAACGCTGCCGGGCTTGATGATGTGCTCGCGGGTTCTCTCGATCCGCTCCCGCGTCGTGTCTGAGCCGTCGTCCAGTCTGCGGAAGCGAGTTTCTTCGATCTGATTCTTGATCACTCCGAACAGACCCCACGTGCGATGGTCGTGCGGTGGAGCGAAGTCGCCTGCACCCCATACCACCGCCGTTATCGACCATTCGCTGGGTGCACGGTGCAGCAGGAAGGTCGAGTGACTGGGTTTCCCCTGCCGCTCGCCGGGGACGTGAAATCGCTCCGGCAGGTGGGCTGGATCGGCCACCAAGCGCTCGAGCAAGCCAGCCGCTGTGCCCACGAGCACAGAGGGACTGAGCGCGCCCGTAACCAACGCGTCCATGTCCACGATGAGGTTGTCGATCGAGTAGGCCAAGGCCACGGTCCTGGTTCCGGTGTTGGGGCGCGCGCATTGTAGGAGTGGGGGCTGGGCGTGTCTACGCGGGCCCGCGTTCTCGCTTGACCCACCATGAAGACGCACGTAGGCTCATCCCATCGAGGATCGCACACAGGAGAAAGCCGTGAGCGCCGGAGAAATTCCCAATGCCACTCTTGACCGGGTGGGCGGTGTGCTGACGCGAGCCCTGACCGACCTTTCCGTGGAGCAGCTCCGCAAGCAGCCCGCGGGACCGGAGAGCAACCCCATAGGCTGGCTCGCCTGGCATCTGACTCGGGTGCACGACGGCGCGTTCTCCAACCTGTTTGGCCACGAGCAGGTCTGGGTCTCGGAGGGATGGTGCGATAGGTTCGGTCTAAGCCCCTATACGCTGTCGGGCGGGCGCTCTACCCTGGACGAGGTGCGCGCCTTCGACCCCATAGACGCGGACACTCTGCTGGGTTACTGGGAAGCGGTTCGCGCTCGCTCGCGAGATTTCCTCGAGCAGCTTAAGGACGAGGACATCGAGGCGCCGACCCCTATGCGCCCGAATCAGCCGCAGAACGAAACGGTCAAGATCACGGTGGCCAGGGTCACCTCCGATGCATCGCAGCACATAGGGCAGATCGCGTATGCCAGAGGACTCGTCGATAAACACGGGTGGTACGGGGCATAGAATCGCGCTAGTCGGCCAAAGGAGCCATGGAAGATGCTGACCCAACAGCAGAATGATCGCATCATGCGGGTAGGCCCCGGCACGCCCATGGGCGAATTGATGCGCCGGTATTGGCACCCGATCGCCGCGGCCGGTGAGCTCGACGAGCGCCCCACCAAGCAGGTCCGCCTGCTCGGCGAGGATCTGGTGCTCTATCAGGACAAGTCCGGGACGCTGGGTCTCATCGACCGGCTCTGCGCGCACCGGCGAGTGGACCTGTCGTACGGGATACCGGAAGAACACGGCTTGCGCTGCATGTACCACGGCTGGGTGTACGACGAGACGGGCCAGTGCGTCGAGCAACCCTTCGAGGAGACCGTGCATCCGGACGGGCGCTTCAAGGAGAAGGTCAAACTGGCGGGCTACCCGATACAGGAGCTGGGCGGCCTCATCTTCGCCTACCTCGGTCCTCTGCCGGCGCCGCTGCTGCCCAACTGGGACATACTCGCTCAGCGCAACAATGTCTGGCGGGAGATGTTCATCGCTGAGCTTCCTGTGAACTGGCTCCAATGCATGGAGAACTCGGTGGACCCGGTTCACCTGGAGTGGCTCCACGGTGTGTACGGCGCGCACACTGCCCGCCTCGACGGGCGGCGCGACGTGGTTGCCGAGGGTGTGGCGACCTATGGCAGGCACAAGAAGATAGGCTTCGACGCCAACCCGCGCGGCATCACGAAGCGCCGTGTGTACGGATCAGGCACCGAGAGCGACGCCAAGTGGACGGTGGGCCATCCCTTGCTCTTCCCGAACATACTGCAGCAGGGTGGCGGTGGGCGCTTCTTTCTGCAGTACCGCGTGCCCATCGACGACGAGCACACGTGGCACGTCGAGCTTACCAGCTACTGGTTCCCCGACGACGTGGACGCTGCCGAGCAGGATCGCGTCCCTCACACCTACGTACCGCTGAAGCGCCCGGATGGCTTGTGGCGCTCCGATGACACCTTCTCCCAGGACCACATCGCCTGGATCCTGCAAGGCGCGCTGATGGACCGCACCTCAGAGCGCCTGGGTGAATCGGACAAAGGGCTCATCTTCTACCGGCAGATGTTGGTGGAACAGATGGACGTGGTGGAGGCCGGTGGGGAGCCGATCGGCGTGATCCGAGACCCGGCCGAGAACGTGATGATCCACAACGAACAAGAGGGTTGGGGTCAACTCGGGCACAATGCGGACATCCAGGAGATTGCCCGCTATGGCAGCCCGCTTCGCGACGAGATCGCGGAGGTGCTCACGCATACCAAGAACACGTCGGGCCTCACCGCGTAAGGGTATCGCATGGCCACCCAACAGCCCTTGAACGTAGGTATCATCGGCCTCGGCACCGGCGCCATGAACATGATCCCGGAGCTGAACGCCAACCCGAACGCTCGCATCGTAGCGGCCGCCGACCCGCGACCCCAGGCAATCGAGCGGTTCGCGAGAGATTTTGGGCGGGCAGGCTATGCGAGCGCCGAGGAGCTGTGCGCCGATCCCAACGTGGACACCGTCTACATCATGACGCCCGACGACATGCACGCCGAGCACGCCGTCATCGCCGCCGAGCACGGGAAGCACGTCCTACTCGACAAGCCCATGGGCATCACGTTGGCGGATTGCGACCGCGTAATCGAAGCGGCGGAGCGCAATAGCGTGCAGGTGATCGTCGGCCACTCGCAGAGCCTCGATCTCCCCAACCTGAAGCTGGCGGAGATTGCCAACAGCGGACGGCTCGGGAAGGTGGTCATGATTCACACGCTCTTCTACAGCGACTGGATCTACCGTCCACGTGTTCCCGAAGAGCTGATGCAGGAGCGAGGCGGGAGCATTGTCCGGCGCCAGGGGCCGATCCAGGTGGACATCCTGCGCATGATTGGCGGCGGTAAGGTGCGCAGCGTGCGCGCGGTCACGAACAGCGTAGACCCCGGACGGCCTATCGATGGCAGCTACACCGCGTTCTTTGACTTCGAGGAGGGTCACGCAGCCACGATGGTCTACGACGGGTACGGTCACTTCAACAGCGCGGAACTCACCTTCGGCTACACGCTCCAGGGCGAGGCGTCGGATCCAGAGCTGCACGTAAAGACGCGCAAGCGCATGCAGGCGTTCGGCAGCCCCGAAGCCGAGGCCGCGTTCAAAGAGTCCACACGGTACGGTGGGTCGGCAAATCGGCCCATCGCGCAATCCGTGAGCGCGGATCGGCGTCACGCATTCTTCGGCCTGACGCTCGTAAGCTGCGAGCGTGGAGACATGCGGCAGACGCCCACCGGCATCGTGATCCACGGCGACGATGGCGACGAGCAAATCGAGATTCCCGCGGGCGAAGGCTACAACCGGCGATACGGCGCCGTGGAGGTCGATGAGGTGCACCGCGCGGTGCGTACCGGCACAGCGGTTCGTATACACGATGGGCGTTGGGGCAAGGCGACGTTGGAGGCGGTACTCGGTATTCTGCAGTCGTCAAAGGAGCGCAAAGAGGTGTACATGCACCACCAGGTGCCCTACACCGGCATGGGCGTGCAGTAGGTAGTTATCGCTAGATCCGGCGCCCTCAAGGCCGCGGTTTATCTACAATCAACTTCCGTCAGTCGACCTCCGAAATCGCCGCGGTACAGCTCCCGAGAAATACGAATATCGAGAGCACGTATGCGATGGCGAATATCGTCGTGTTCCTTAGGCTGAGATCCTTCCTCGCTATCTGGACAATCAAGGTGACCATACCAACCACCAGCGCAAGCGTTCCCGTAAGCGCACTGAACCCCAGGGTCAGCCATGTCCAAGCGCTGCCTGAATCACCTGGCAACGAGGCTAGCGCAAAGGCGATCGAAGCGATTGGCGCGATGATTAAGAGCACCAACCTAACCTTTTCTTGTTGACTCGCTGTCTGCTTACTCATGGATAGGGTCCTTTCGCTCACGCTCAGGAAAGCCGCGGCGATGCCTCGGCCTTCTATTAACGTTCCTGATGGCTACATCAGACAAGCGAGCGCACGAGGAAGATGTCGCCTGGCTGATTGTCCTTGAACGGCCCGCCAGTCCCCGGATAGCCAGGGTAGTGCGCGTTCTCCGTGGGCAGCCAGATGATCTCTGTCTCCTCGCGATGAACGTTGACGGGATCGCCTCCATCCTCGACCACCTTCATCTGCTCATCGAGCATGTTGCGGAACATGATGATGCCAACGTCAGTTACGCCTAGCGCCTCCGCTGGCCGGTTGGTGATGTCGCCCTGGATCACCCACGCGAGCTGGTCCTGGCCAACGACGTAGTCGTCCTTGATACGACCGTCCTCGAAGAAGAGTGGCCTGTTCTCGTACGGAACGACGTCCTGGTGAGGAGCAGCCTCGCCCTCATCAGGCACGAGCACCGTGTACATCAGGTGCAGCGTATGCGTGTCGTCCACGGGCACGCGATATTGAAACTCGAACCAGTTCTCCTGCCCGACGCGAAGGGTGTACGGGAACAGGATGGGGTGGCCAATGCGCCACCACTCGCTGTCCTCACTCTCCCCTTCCAACAAACGGCGCTTGATGATGCCGTACTCGAACTTGTCGAACCCAATCTTCAGGTGAGGTTTCCCGCGCATGGCGGTCACCCGGTCGAACTCCTCGACGGGCATGGATTGCTGCGTGATGGCACCCATCTTGCCGGGTGCGCTCACCGGGCCTGAAACCATGTTCTTCTTGCTGCGCCACAGGCCGTAATAACGATGCAGCCACTGGAAATGGACCGGGTCCAGCGAGTTCTCATGGCACTGCAGCCAGTTGCAGGGCAGCATCACCGAAGAGATGGAGCGATCGACGTTGTCCCACATGAACAGATCCCATTTGGGAAGCACCGGAACCGGAGCTGGCCCCATGTACACGAAAACGAGGCCCCCCAGCTCCTGCACGGGGTAGGCCTTAATGCTGACCTTGTCCTTGAAGCGGCTCCCCTCGGGCTCCGAGGGCTGCTCCATGCAGGCACCGGTCTCGTTGAAAACCCACCCATGATAGGCACACCGGATGCCGTTCTCCTCCGGGGTGCCGTAGGAGAGGTTCGCTTTCCTGTGGGCGCAGCTCGGCTCGATGCAGCCCACCGTGCCCTTGGCATCCCGATAGAGCACCAGCTCTTCCCCGAGGAGGCGCACCTCCTTGGTCGGCGTCTCGTCGTTGAGCTCCGCGCTCGGTGCGATTGGGTGCCAGTAGCGGCGCATCAACTCCCCCATAGGCGTGCCGGAGCCGACCCGGGTGAGGCGATCGTTCTGTTCCTGGCTGATCATCGAGATCCTCCCGTCATGCTTTGGCCCATTCTACCCGGTTCCTCTCCGCTAGCCACGCAATTGCGATTGCCGGACCCACAAGTCAGCCCTACAATTTCGCCACCGCACTGCGATGAGGAGGCACGAAGCAATGGCTGACGATATTGGTTTGTTCGAAGCGATGTACAGCCAGAGGGCGGTCCGGCACCTGAAGCCCGACCCCATTCCCGACGAGATCATCGAGAAGATCATCGACGCAGGCATCCACGCGCCGAACGGCGGCAACGAACAGCGTTGGGCCTTTGTGGTCATCAAGAATCCCGAGGTGCGCAAGAAGATGGCGCCGCTCTACCTCGGCGTCGGGCGCCCGAATCATGGCACTGCCGCCACCTGGTCCGAGCGCAACGCCGAAGCATCCTCGAACTACCTCGGCGAGCACGCGGCGGAGATTCCCGTATGGATCCTGGCCTGCATCGAGAACCCAGGGACCGACATCAGCAACGGCGCCTCGATCTACCCGGCCGTGCAGAACATGCTGCTAGCAGCACGTGCGTTGGGCATCGGCAGCGTCATGACCACGCGCGTGCGGCGCGGCTACGAGAAGGAAATGCGCGAGTGGGTCGGTCTGCCCAACACCTATCAGACGGCCGCGATGATTCCTCTGGGGTATCCCCAAGATGGCAAGGGGTACGGCCCGACCACCCGCAAGCCGGGCGCAACCGTCACGCACTGGGACACCTGGGGCAACCAGCGGGCTTAGGCGCAGGCTAGCTCGTCGCCGCCTGGATCGCCGCCCATACGCGGCCGGGGGTCAGCGGCATGTCGATCTCGCCCACGCCCAAGGCCGCTAGCGCATCTGCAACCGCGTTGGCAACCGCGACGGGGCTGGCAACGGACGGTGCCTCGCCGATCCCGCGCATCCGCGTCGGCGTGAGCGTGGACGGGGTGGCCAGGAGCTCTACGGTGAGCTCCGGCATGTCCTGAACCGCCGGCATGGCGTAATCCATGAAGCTCGTGGCCGAGGGCTGACCGTCGTCGTCGTGCTCGACCGCCTCCTGCAGCACCTCGCCAAGTCCCTGCGCCACGCCACCGGCGACCTGCGCCATCGCGATCATCGGGTTCACGATGGGGCCGCAATCGTGGACCGCTACCAGTCGCTTCACATCGACCAAGCCGGTGCGACGGTCCACTTCGACGATGGCCACGTGAACGGCGAAGGAGAAAGCGCTGGATGGTAGCGTGTACACGTACTCGATCTCCAGACCACCGCTCTCGGTATGCTCTCTGCCCTGCTGGGCAAGCGCCGCAACCTCACCGATCGGTAACTCTCGAGCCGGCTCGCCCTCCCTGGCTAGCGAGCCTTCTTGGAGCTCGATGTCGTTGCGCTCGCACTCGAAGGCCGCCGCGGCGGTTGCGATGAGCGTCTCGCGGGCTGCTCGTGCCGCCTCGTAAGCCGCCGACCCGCCAATCACGAGGCTGCGGCTTGCATACGTGCCCGTACCCGGACCGTAGGGCTTCGTCAGTGTCGTGTCGCCGGTCCGCAGAGTGATGTCCGTTGGTGCCAAGCCGAGCTCGTCGGCGACGATCTGGGCGAAGGTTGTCGGCATGCCCTGCCCGTGAGGCAGCACATCGGAGTCCACAATGACGTGGCCATCGGGCTCGATCGTGATCCGGCAGTAGCTCGAGCGAGCGGCCACCCCGCCCGAGCCGCCCGAGCCGGACGTGATTGTGGCAATGCCCACGCCGAGCAGCGTATTCGCGCCGTTGGTGCGCTTCGCCTGCTCCTCCCGCCAGGCGGCGTAATCCGCGATGACGAGGGCACGGTCTAGCGCGGCTTCGTAGCGCCCGGAATCGTAGAGGATGCCCCCCGCGGTCCTGTATGGGAACCGCTCGGGCGCGATCAGATTGATCCGGCGTACCTGGGCTGGATCCAACCGAAGCTGATCGGCGATGAGATCCATCGCGCGCTCCATGCAATAGGACACCTCGGGCTGCCCTGCGCCGCGATACGGGCCAGTGGGCGGCTTGTTGGTCATGACGCCGAGCATCTCTACGTCCACATCCTGCACATCGTACGGTCCCCACATCCGCTTGGTGGCGACATCGGGTGAGGTGAAGGAGCCGTGGATGTGGTAGCCACCAAGATCGGCTAGGAACCGCGCGCGGAGTCCGAGGATGCGTCCGTCGTTGCGGACCGCGGCCTCAATCGTTCCAGCGTACCCTCGGGCGTGAGAGGCGATCATGTTCTCGCCCCGCTCCTCCACCCACTTGACCGGCCTTCCCGTGCGGTACGACGCGTACACAGCGGCCGCCTCGTCGGGATAGAGGTGGTGCTTCTGGCCGAAACCGCCGCCCACGTCGTTGACGATCACTCGGAAATCGCCGATCAGATCGCCGTATACGTGGCCGAGCTGCGTGCGTATCTCATGCGTGGACTGCGACGAGATCCAGACCGTGGCCGTCCGCGTGGCGGCGGTGTACTCGGCCACTACACCCCGGCACTCCATGGGTGACGGCGCGAGGCGAGGGACCCAGAATGAGGATTGCACCACCGCGTCGGCGCGGGCGAAGGCGGCATCGGCGTCCCCGTTCTTCACTCCGTGGGTGAGTGCTATGTTGCCTTCCCACCCGGGATGCAGCAATACGTCGCTTCCCCGGGCAGCCTCGCTCACATCGACGAGTGCGGGCAACGGATCGTACGAGACCCCGACAAGGTTGGCTGCGTCCTCGGCGATGGCTTTGGTGTAGGCAACGACCATCGCGATAGGTTGTCCCACGTACAACACGCGGTCATTCGCGAGCAGGGGGTGCTCAGCACCCTCCTTGGTGTTGACGCCCGCCCTGCTCAGAACCGAAAGGTCGCTGGCGACGGATCGCATCTCCGTTCCCGTCAGTACTAGAGCCACGCCTGCGAGTGAGTTCGCACGCTCGACGTCGACACCGATGATGCGCGCATGGGCATGGACGCTCCGCACGAACGCGACGTGCAACATGCTAGGCAGCAACACATCGTCGACGTAGGCACCCTGGCCGCGAAGAAGGGGAGGGTCTTCGTTGCGCTTGACGGACCGGCCGGTGTAGGTGGTCACGAGCCTGGATTCGCCCGTGAAATCGCCTGTACGAGTGCGCGAGACGTGAGCACGCAGGTCAGGTCTGCACGGTAGGCAGCAGACCCGTGCAGGTCCGCGAGGAATTCAATCCCCTGCCCTGCTCGCACCGCCGCCGCCTCGATCGCCGCCTCGGTGGGAGGATTGCCTTCCAGCATACGCTCGGCCCTGCGAGCGCGCGCCGCTGTGGGTCCGGCTCCAGTGACACTGATCCGCACACGGGTGCAGATTCCCTTGGCATCCAGCGTCACCACCGCGGCAACGCCCACGATGGCGAAACGCGACGCCTTGTTCGCGAACTTTTGGTAGGACGAACCGGTTCGCCTGGGTAGCGGATCGACGAGGATCTCGGAGATGACCTCCGTATCGCCCAAAACCGTGGTGTATGCGTCCTGAAAGAATCGGTGTGCCGGGATCGAGCGAGACCGCCGTCCCCCGACGACTCGGACTGTCGCCTCCATTGCGGTGACCACCGCGGGCAGGTCTGCGGCAGGGTCGGCGTGAGCGAGTGCGCCCCCGATGGTGCCCTTATTGCGCACCTGCACATCGGCGAGCACGTCGATGGTTTCGGCGAAGATCGGAGCGGAGCGCTGCAGCAGGGCCGAGGTCTCGATCGCGCGATACGTGGTCATGGCACCGATGGCAATCTTGCCGTCGCGGCGCCGCACGTAGCTGAGGCCATGTATCCGCTTCAGGTCGATCAGGTGATCGGGCTGCACCAGCCTGAAGCGCATCGCGGGGATCAGGCTCTGCCCGCCGCCCAGCACCTTCGCATCTCCCTCGTGCTCACGCAGCAGGGAAACGGCCTCTTGAAGCGTCGATGGGGCGTGATACTCGAACTTGGCAGGATTCATTCGGCCTCCCGGCTACTGGAACGCAATGATGCCTCGGCCCACGACGCCACGATCCAGCTCTTCGTAGGCTTGGTTGATCTGGTCCAGAGTGTACGTGCGGGTCACAAGGCCGTCCACGTCGATCTGGCCGGATTGATACAGATCGACCATCCGGTAGAAATCCATAGCCGGCCTCGAGCTCCCGTAGTAGGCGCCCTTGAGAGTTTTCTCTTGTCGAACGAGAGCGACCGGATCTATCTGCGCCAGATCCCCTAGCGCCGATATCCCCACGATCACGGCGGTGCCCCCCTTGCGCACGGAGTCGAAGGCGGTGGTGACCGTCTCTGAGGAGCCGAATGATTCGAACGCGTAGTCGGCACCAGCGCCGTCCGTGAGCTCCTTGACGCGTTTCACGACGTCGGCCTGGCGCCCGTTGATCGTGTGGGTGGCACCGAAGCGCCCCGCAAATTCGAGCGCCGCGTCGTTGACGTCGATGGCGATGATCTTGGTAGCACCGGCCACGCGAGCGCCCTGCAGGATGTTCAGGCCTACGCCACCGCAACCGATCACGGCAACGGTACTGCCCGGCTCGATCTTGGCGTTGAACAGCACCGAGCCGACGCCCGTGGTCACGCTGCACCCAATGAGGGCCGCTGCGGCCAGCGACAGCGATGGATCTATCTTGGCGCAACCGGTCTCGGGGACGATGGCCTCCTCGGCGAAGCAGGCGACCTTCCCCATGTGCGAAAGGTACTCCGTCCCGACGTGCAGGCGCTTGGTGCCGTCGAACATGGACGGGCCTGTCGCTGCGTGCGTATCGCACAGATTCGCATGCCCTGATAGGCATGAGCGACAGTGGCCGCAGAAGGGCACGAACGACAGGATGACGTGGTCCCCAGGGGCCACCCGCGTGACGCCCTCCCCGATCTCGGTGACGATTGCCGAGCCCTCGTGGCCGAGCACCGCTGGCACAGCGATGGCCGCCTCGCCTTTCATGAAGTGCAGGTCGCTGCGGCACACGCCGGCCGCGGCAATCTTGACCCTGACCTCATTGTCCTTCGGGGGGTCAAGCTCAAGCTCTTCGATGGACAGAGGCTTGTTGGTCTCTCTGAAAACAGCCGCTTTCATCCGGTTCTCTCCCTCGGCACGCGCCTGGTTACGTGCCGTCGTACTGCTGTTGGCCCAGGCGGTCGTAGGTGACCGGCGTGGTCGCGAGCAGGCCTGCGTCGACGGGCAAGACAACGCCCGTGATCCAACGAGCCTCGTCGCTGGCAAGGAACACCGCCGCCCATCCAACATCCCACCCCGTCCCCTCGGTGCGCAGCGGGCTCGCGATGCGCCGGCGTTGTCGCAGGTCGTCATCCATGCGGGGTGCCACCATGGGCGTGTAGAGCAGACCGGGCGCGATGCAGTTCACCCGTATGTTGTCCGGCCCATGATCGCCAGCCATGGATTTGGTCAGCCCAACCACGGCCGCCTTCGACGCCGTGTACGGCGTGCTACTGTTCGCCCGCAACCCAGCGATGGACGATATGTTGATGATCGCGCCGCCACCGGCCTCGATCATGTGCGGGATCGCATGCTTGCTGGCGAGCACGATGCTTTTCACGTTGACCGCCATCACGTGGTCCCATTGCGCTTCGGTGACCTCCAGCACGCTCGCGCGGATGGAGATGCCTACGTTATTGTCGAGTATGTCGAGACCCCCGTAGCGCTCGATCGCGGCGGTCACCATGGCCTCGCACTCGACATCCGACGTCACGTCCGCCTGGAACACTGAGGCCTCGCCGCCCTCGGCCGTGATCGCAGCCTCGGTCTCAGCCGCGCGCTCTGGGAACGCGTCAACCAGTAGCACCTTCGCACCTTCGCGGGCGAACAGGATCGACGTGGCCTTGCCGTTGCCGATGCCCTCGGCGCTCGAGCCCGCCCCTGTGACGATCGCGACTTTGCCCTCAAGCCTCCCGGCCATAGGCACCTCCCCCTGTGACGGCCGCCATTCTACTGGCAACGAGGTCCATCGCACGAGGGGCGCAGCGAGCCGGCAGCGGCCTATGGGGCGTAGGTCACCGCAAGCACCTCGGAGCGCTCCTCCCCGGAGGCAATGCCCGCGACCATCTCGAAGGTGTTCGTGCCCGCTTCGAGGCCCATCACGTAGTAGGCATCGCCGCCGGCTGCCAATACCTCCCGCTAGGCACCGTTGCCTTCCGTTTCGTCGCTATCTCCGCCGCGCCCGTGTCCAGCGAGAAGGTCCGACAACTCGGTGACGTGGCCCTCGAATATCTTGCCTTCAATCTCCGATTCGATCCGCGCGTACCACCCGCCTTCGAGTTGGTCCAAGTGGATCGTCAGAGGGCCA
>CAZQVD010000007.1:0-1339 GCA_964596665.1 uncultured Dehalococcoidia bacterium | reverse complement strand
CGCGGACGGTGATCTGGGATGGAGCGCTTCCCTTATCGAGCATAGAAACTAGCTGGTTGGTTTTGTGATGGGCCGCATCGTGAGCTCGTTCCCATGGACCTCAACCTCGTATACCCGCGCGACCATGGAGAATTGGTTGAGGCATTGCCCCTTGACGAGGTCGAAGATGAAGCCGTGCACTGGGCACTTGATGTGCTTGCCGAACATCATCCCCTCGCCCAGATCGCCCTCCTCGTGGAGACACCAACGGTCGATAGCCCGGTACGCGTCTCCTTCGCGGAGCACAACCACATCCCGACCCGCGGCCTGCACCACGGCGACGCCATCCTTGACGAGATCTTCGGGAATCGGCACGACGATCTCTCGCTCGCTCTCTTCCTGCAGCGCCACAGCTTCGCCTACTGACTGCGGAGTCGGTTGAGGACCGGCTCGCGCTCCATGCTGGACATCAGCCATCCAGGCGGAACCGAGAAACGGCTCTCCAGGAGCAGGTCGTACACTGCGTTCGCTGCTTTACGCGCCTCGATCTGGGTCTCGCTCACCGCGGCACGGTACGCCTGCTGCATCGCAAGGCCATTGTCCCAGTCCACGTGCTCCACCGACTTGCCAAGCACCGCGGTGAACCCACGCTGCTCTTGGTCCAGGTCAATGCCTTCAGCGGGGTCCTCGGGCATGCGCGGCATGAAGGACCAGTTCCCTTGGTCCAGCGCCGGGGCTTCGCTGCTCTCGATCACCTCGCCGTCCATCACGCAGAACCGCGGCACGATCATGCGGGACCCGATCCGCGTCTGGCCCTTGGTGTCACGGAATGTGTGCTCTCCCTCCTCCACGTCAAACACCGTGATGCGGGCGGGGAGTCCGTCGGTGAGGCTGCCGATGCGGCTGTCCAGCCCGCGCGCCTTCGCAGGGCTTATCGTGACGCGCTCGATGACGTCCTTTAGCGAAAACCCGTTGTTGAGGAACACCGACATCACATGCGCTAGAGAGTGGCACGGCCCGGTCACGTTCACGCCTTGGAGGTCGGAGCTGATCACGTCGGCGACGATGCCTTGAGCGAATAACTTGTCGTACGCGTCGAAGGAGAAGTTCAGCCCACCGAAGCCGACGTCGGAGATAACGCCGCGCTTCAGCGCCGCTCGCACCTCCGGCAGGACAACGCCGTCGTCGTCCAGCATATTGCCCCAATTACCCGAATAAACGTGGGTGAAGCAATCGCCGGCCTGCAACATGTCCAACGCTTCTTTGGTGAAGCGCATACCGTGCGGTTTGCGGATGTCGCCGACGTGCAGGTAGCGCGGCAAACCCACCATCTCGCAGACGGACCAGGCATCCTTCACCC
>CAZQVD010000006.1:0-30684 GCA_964596665.1 uncultured Dehalococcoidia bacterium | reverse complement strand
TCATGAGGATGAACCCCGCCATCCAACTCACAATCTGAATCGTCCGCTTGCGGATGACCTCGGGGGGCACGCTCGGACGAGTGGGCACCGGAACAGCGTCCACTCCAATAGAATCGCCGCCTCCGCCCACCGGCGCTGCAGCAGCGGCAGCCACGGAAGCGCGCGTGATGTATCCCGCCACGTACATGCCCGCCTTAACCGTCGCCAGGACCAGCATCGGGATGCTTACGACCAATGGGAACAGCTTCACCGAGAAAGGCCAATCCAGGGCCACAATCAGCACATAGGCGAACAGCGCAACCATCAGCAGCGACGCAACCATCTCAGCCTTGGATACGCGCACAATCAGCTTGCCGGCCACCGCGCCCGTCCGTTTGCGCTCTCGCCGTGCTGACCACATGGGGTAGAAGAGCGATAGCACGCTCACCAGGATCAGTATCACCACGACCGGGTGGGCCAGCCACTCGTAGCCCTTGTCCGCCGCCGTCACCGAGATGAACAGATAACGCTCTGTGAGCCCGCCCAGCAGAAACCCCAGGATCACCGGCGGCCTCGGCCAATCGAGCCTGACCATCACGTAACCGATCAGCCCGAACATCAGTGCAACGTAGAGGTCCACGATGTCATTGCCGGCCGTGAACGCGCCGATCCACACCAACAGCAGGATGAACGGGATCAGCAGCTGCCCACGTACCTTGGTGAGCTTCACGAGCTGGTTCAGGAAGATCACCGACAAGATCACTGCAAGTAGGTTGGAGATGACCACTACCCATACCATGGAGAAGGTCACGTCGAGGTGCTCTGTCAACATGGCCGGCCCCGGCACCAGGCCCGTGATGATGAACGCACCTAGCACCAGCGCCATAGCGATGCTTCCGGGCACGCCGAAGGCGATCGTCGGGATCAGCGCGCCGCCCTCCTTCGAGGTGTTGGCCGCTCCAGGCGCGAGCACACCCTCGATGCGGCCGGTACCGAACTCTTCCTTCCGAGGTGAGGTCTGCACTGCATGTCCGTAGGCCACCCATTGGCCGACGGCGGCACCGAGGCCGGGGATGATGCCGATGAACGTGCCTATCAAGCTAGCCCGAACCACCAGCCCCCAGTGGCGGAACGTGTCCGCGAAGCCCTGCATCACGCCACCGAACTTTGTCTCTTCCGCCTCTCCAGCGATGCTGGTGCCCCGAATCGATAGGTCGATCACCTCGGGGATGGCGAAGAGGCCGATCGCCATGGGAATGATGCTCAATCCATCCCATAGGTAGAGCTGGTCGAACGTGTAGCGCTGCAGGCCCACCTGCGAGTCCGTACCGATCAGCGCCAGCGACCACCCCGCACCGCCCATGAGCACACCCTTGATCACCGAGGAGGAGCTAAGCGAGCTCATGAACGTCACGCCGAGCACCGTCAGCATGAACAACTCCGGCGAGCCAAAGGTGCGCACGAGCGGCTGTGCGATCGGGATCGCCGCGGCCAGCGCCGCCGCCCCGATCCATGCACCGACGAGCGAGCTCATCAGCACGGCGCCCAGCGCCCTGCCCGCCTCGCCACGCTTGGCCATGGGGTGGCCATCGACGATCGTGGCAGCAGAGGTTCCCTCACCGGGGATGCCGAACAACACCGACGTGATGTCACCTGTCGTCGCGGTCACCGCGTGCATGCCCAACAGGAACGCCAACGCCTGGATCGGCGTCATGGTGAACGTGAAGGGGAGCATCAAGGCCAGAGTGACGAACCCACCTAGGCCAGGCAGGATCCCGACCACGAAGCCGACCAGCACACCGATGAGCATGAAACCGACAGCCGGCCATGCCAGCATCGCGAACAGACCATCGACCATCGCCTCAGCCACGCCACGCCTCCGGCATCAAAACGTTCCGACTCCGAGCGGCCTGCCAAGCCTAAGAACCGGTCGCCAACCCGTCAAGCAACCGAGGTCGCTTGCTAGGCCGGAACCCAGCCTCCTACAGAAACCCTTGCTCCTTGTACCAGCGCTCCGCGCCTGGGTGCAGGGGCACGTCCAGCGGTGTGGACTCGGTGTCGCGGCCGATCTGGTCGATCCCCGTGTAGGAGCCCGGGTCCCAGGGGATGCGGTCCATGCGCGCGTGGAACGCCGCGCACACCTTGTAGGCGATCTCGTCGTCCAGCGACTCGCGCGTGTACAGCGGCCAGCCGCTGTAGTCGATGCACGGGTAGTCACGCGTCAGGTGCGGGTAGTGGCCGGCGGGGATTACCACCTTGCGCCAGCCGATCGCCTCGAGCGCCGAGAACACTTCATCGTCCAACATCACCTCCCGCATACCGGAGGCCAGCGCCGTGTCGAACCAGCCCGTCGGTATGCCTTCGTCGAAGATGGCGTCGATCTCGCCGTCGGCTAGCGCCTTCATGCGGCGCGGATCGTGTGGTGGGCCGTTGAGCTGGAACGAGCCGCCCCACGACTCGATGTCAGCGAGCGAGAAGCCATAGGCCGCCAAGAGCTGATCCACAAGCCCGCGGGTCGAATGCGTCGGGTCCTCACGGATCGAGAGGCGCAGCGGGTATTTCTTAGCCTTCACGTCGGCGATCGAGCTCAGCCCGGTGCGCTCGGCCAGCACGCAGACGAAGCGGTCCCACGACGGGTACGAGGCCACGACACGCACCGGGAGCGACTCCGAAAACAACCCTGTGCCACGGTAGGCCTGCGTGAGGCAGCCCGAAGGGTTCACGAACGCCATCTCTAGGCCCCCGTTCACGATGTCGTGCGCCAGGATCGGCGAACCCGTCGCCATGCGCAGCCAGTGGCCGAATGCCTCGCCCGAGCCGCTGCCGACCTCCACCACGACGTCGCGATTGCCGCCGTAGGGCGTCGAGGTGTCACTGGCGATCTCCACACCAAGCTCCCACAACGTCTGCGCGCGAACGATGTTGGCGCGAAAGGTCACGCCTCCGGGTTTGCCTTGCACCATGACGAACACCCCCTTTACTGCTCCACGGCCGGGCCCGGTGCGCATGCTACGTGGGGGGTTGCGGAGCGTCAAACGACGCGGCGAAGCTCAGCGGCGAGGCACCGCCGCATTACCGAGGACCTACGCGCTGCTGCATTGTCGAGGAGCACCATCGCGATGGTCAGCCGTGGGGCCGTGGTCGACTGCCCCGATGGCCTCCAAGGCTTGCTAGGGACAGGGTCCCTCAGCGAGCGTCGTATCGCGTTGAAGGGTTTCTTGAAGAGGATCGTAAAGGACGGCGACCTTGTCGCCGTCCTTTACACGCTGCCGATTCCGCCGGCTGCGGCAGCTACCGCACCGGTTTTGGATTCTGTCCAGCTTGGTGGAGATAGGGGGACTCGAACCCCCAACCTCCGCATTGCGAACGCGGCGCTCTCCCGGTTGAGCTATATCCCCACACCAAACCGGCGCCTTTTCGTAGGCGGCGCCAACAAAAACTATAGCGCCGCTTGCACCGCACGGTCAAGAAGGGCAGTTTACCGTTTACTAGGCCGTGGCCTGGTAAACGAGGGGCGATAGCGTTGCGCGTGCGACGCGTGGTTGGTACACTAGCCGGGCTGGCTCCCGCCTTCAAGGCGCTCCACCCGCCAGCCACGGCGTTCCCGCGTAGCTCAGTGGTAGAGCGGTCGGCTGTTAACCGACTGGCCGTAGGTTCGAGTCCTACCGCGGGAGCCAAGCAAGCCGCGCACAGGAAAGCCCCCTCCGGGTATGGAAGGGGGCTCTCGCTCCGTCTATAGGGAACGGGTCGCGACTACTTCGCGCCCCAAACCTGCCCAGGGATCGGCACGCCCTCCACGTGGTGGTTCTCCGGTGTGTAGGCTGGGATCGGCGCTCCGTCCGGCTTAAACCGAGTCTCCTCCATCTGTGCATCCTCGATCTTCGACCCAATCCGAAGCAGCACAAGGTTGGACTTGCCGGTGTTCAGGTAACGGTAGAAGGCACCCTTGGGAATCATGATTCCCTCGTACTGAGTCACTTTGGTCTCTTCATCCTTCTCGTCGAAGAAGCTGCATTCGCCCTCAAGAACGACGAAGGAGTGCGTTTCGCGCGAGTGGGCGTGGACCGCGTTCTCTCCGCCTTCAGCGTTGATCTTCAGGCTCAGCCAAAGCGCGCCCGAGCGAGCCAAGTCGGTGTTGGTCCGGCCGGCCGAGAGATAGTCACCTTGCATCTTGAACGGGAACGTGTGCGGAATCACCTTGGTCTCAGTAGCCATGCTTGCTCCTCTCGTGTCTCTCGCTTCTACGTCTTGGTAGCTGCGACCACGATACCCGACGCAACGCGCATTTGCCACCGCTTGGGCCGAGCACGCAAGCTTCAGCAGCCCTACAGCATGGCGCCATTCCAGAACCCCTGCGATAATAGAATGCCCGGCGTTTGTACAACTGGCTTATCCGCTGCATAGCGGACCCAACGTCCGCCCACGGATCTAGCTCATGACGCTTGAACCTCAGTCGCATATCCGAAACGTGGCGATCATCGCCCACGTCGACCACGGCAAGACCAGCCTGGTGGACGAGATGCTCAAGTTCAGCCGCGTCTTTCGCGACAATCAGCATGTCGGCACGCTGATCATGGACTCCGACCCACAAGAGCGCGAGCGCGGTATAACCATCCTCGCGAAGAACACCGCTATCGCCTACCGCGATGTCACGGTCAACATCATCGATACGCCAGGGCACGTCGATTTCAGCGGCGAGGTCGAGCGCGTGATGAACATGGCGGACGGCTGCCTACTGGTGGTCGATGCGGTGGACGGGCCCATGCCGCAGACGCGCTACGTGCTGCGCACCGCCCTCGCGCAGGGTGTCCGGCCGGTGGTGGTGATTAACAAGATCGACCGCCCAACCGCCGATGCTGCGGCGACGTTGTCCGCGATTCAGGATCTGTTCTTGGAGCTGGCGACCGAGGCCGACCAGCTCGATTTCCCTGTCCTCTACACATCCGCCCGTGACGGCTACGCGATGACCACCCCAGACGGTCACGCCAGGGACCTTGCACCGCTGCTGGATGCCATCCTAGAGCACGTGCCCGCTCCCCAGGCAGATCCGGATGGGCCGGCGCAGATGCTCGTCGCTGCACTGAACTACGACAACCACCTTGGACAGATCTCGATCGGCCGCGTGTTCCGCGGACGTCTAGCCCCCGGCACCCAGGTGGTGGCCGTCGGTCACGATGGCACGATCACCCCATTCCGCATCGACCGCGTCTTCCAGTTCCGCGATCTCGCCCGCCACGAGGTCGCCTCTGTCGGCGCGGGGGACATCGTCGCGGTCTCCGGGCTGCGCGACGTGTCCATCGGCGACACCATCGCGGCACCCGAATCTCCGGAGCCCCTCGAGCGCATAGCCATTGAAGAGCCCACCGTGAAAATGACGTTCAGCGTCAACACGTCGCCCTTCTCGGGACGCGATGGGCAGTACGCGACCTCGCGCACGCTGTGGACGCGGCTCGAGCGAGAGCTGCGCACCAACGTCAGCCTCCGCCTGGAGCGCACCGATAGCGCCGACGTGTTCCTCGTGTCGGGCCGAGGTGAGCTCCACCTGGCCGTGCTGATCGAATCGATGCGCCGCGAGGGGATGGAGTTCCAGGTCTCCAAGCCGGAGGCCGTGATCACGGTGATCAACGGAAAGATGCACGAGCCGCGCGAGTTGCTGAGCATGGAGACGCGGGAGGAGTACGTCGGTGTGCTGACCGAGGAGCTGGCACAGCGGCTCGCCCAGCTGCGAGACATGCGCCACGACGGTCAGGGCAACGTGGCGCTCGAGTACGAGATCCCAACACGAGGCCTGATCGGCTTCCGAAACTTCTTCCTGCGCGTCACGCGCGGCAACGGAGTCATGAACAGCGAACTCCTGGGCATGGAGCCCATGCAAGGCGAGGTACGGTCGCTGCGCTCGGGCGCAATCGTCGCCGCCGAAACGGGCATGGCCGTCACCTACGGCCTGCGCAACGCTCAGGAGCGCGGCGAAACCTACGTGGAGCCGCAGACTCCGGTCTACGAAGGGATGATCGTGGGAAGTCACAACCGCGACGGGGACTTGAACCTCAACGTATGCAAAGAGCGGAAGATGACCAACATCCGCTCTTCCACCTCCGAGATCATCGAGCGCCTCGAGCCCGCGATCCGGTTCAGCCTAGAGGAGTCGCTTGACTTCATCGCCGGCGACGAGTTGGTGGAGGTCACTCCCAAAAACATCCGCATGCGGAAGCGCACCCTGCACGCGGACCAGCGCTACCGCGAGGCCAGGGACCGCGCGCGAGCCACCTCGTGAGCATCACCGCCGTGCTGCTCGACATGGACGGCGTCCTGCTCGACAGCTTCGAAGCGTGGCGCGCGGTGATGAACGCCACCGCCGTCCACTTCGGGCTCCCACCTATCTCTCGCGACGCGTTCGGACAGGCCTTCGGCCAATCCACCGAGGCGGACGTCGAGCGTTTCTACCCGGGTCAGACCGTCGAGAGCGTCGAGGCTCAATACGCCGCGTGCTTCTACGAGCACGCGGCCGCCGTCACGGCCATGCCAGACGCGGCGTGGCTCCTCGAGGCCCTTGACGGCCGCGGTATCCCAACGGCGGTGGTCACCAATACACCCTCGGTCATCGCACGAGCGATGCTTGAAGCGGTTGGCGTTATCCCTCACGCCTTGGTAGGCAGCAGCGATGTACCCATGCCCAAGCCCGCGCCTGACATGCTTTTCCGCGCGTGCCACGTCCTGGGCACTGAGCCGTGGGACGTGCTAATGGTGGGCGACTCTCTGTTCGACAAGCAGGCCGCCGCGGCTGCGGGTTGCTCCTTCGCCGGATTGGGCGTGGCGGGCAACTTCACCATCCGCGGCCTGCAAGAGGTGCTCGGCATCGTGGACGGCACGGCGTAGCGCCACCAACAAAATCGCCGCATCCACGCTTCCGTAACGGCTGTTCCTCTACGGAATCTTGCACCAAATCGAGTCGATGCCAAGCGTTTCCAGCGCCAATGGCCTCCGGGGTTGCTTCAACAAAAGGGCGTCGCTACAATGCGCGCCGACTGGCGCGGGCGGATGCACGCACGGACCGCGCACGCGCAGCCCCTGCGGCCCATGGCGGACGCCGAAGGACAGATGGAGGTTCTATTGTGACGATGGATAGTGGGAATCGGTTGTTCGTTGGCAACTTGCCGTTCCGAATGACCCGCGACGAGCTCTACGACCTGTTCGCTCAGGCCGGGGCCGTCACCTCGGTGCACATCCCCACCGACCGTGAGACAGGTAGGCCTCGGGGCTTCGGCTTCGTCGAGATGGAGGACGAGGGCTCCCTGGAACAGGCTATCCAGATGTTCAACGGCTATTCCGTCAGCGGTCGCGCCCTGGTCGTCAATCAGGCAAGGCCTCGGGAGCCACGCCCTCGCTTCTAGAACGCTTCCTCGTACGTTCCGCAACAGAAAAGAGATCGCCAGTTTGCATTGGCGATCTCTTCTTTTTGCTTGCTGATCCGCGCCAGGGCGCGTCCGCATCGGAACCGCTGGCAACTGGCTAGCCTCGGCTCACCCAACGCCAGAACCGCACTAGCGGCCCAGGCTCCGGAACATCCTCGATGCTCTGCCCTCGCCAGCGCCGCTCGACCATCCTGCGAGGCTTCGTGAAGAACAACACGTAGGCGCTGATGAACGCGGCAATACCCACCCAAGCGATGGGCGCGGCGAAGGTGGTGAGGCCCATCAGGAGCATCGCGAACGCGGCCAAGAGCAGCGCGATCCCACCGAGCAACAGCTTGCTGGGGGAGAACTCGAGCCGGAAGCGCGAGCCTCCTCGCGGGGCGCGTGTGCGCGCCGCGGCCCGCTCGCGCCGAGGCCCAGAGGCACGCTTCGCGGTGGGTCCCGCCGGCTGGTCCTCGTTGACCTTGTCGAGTATCTCTTCGATCTCGCGCTGATACCGCTGCCCCATCCGACTACTCCCCTACCTGGTAACCCACCGAGCCCCTTTGCGCGCCACGCACCGGGGTCTCGGACTTTAAAGCCTTCATGAGCATATCAGGACCCGCCCCACAAGAGTACTTCGGGTACACACCAAGAGAACCTACGAGGCCCTGCGCGCCGTGCTCGGCCGTCGGGTGCCTCGTGCTACCTACGCGCCGGGAGTCAAGTGCGGTTCTCCGAGTGCCCCACCACCTCCGGCACGTGCGCCTCCTCGCAGTCCTCGTCACTCGTTTCGATCTGTATCGTGACGTGCGCTATGCCATAGCGCTCCGCCACCAGCTGCCGCACGCGCTCCAGCAAACGCTCGGTATCGATGCGGGAGCAGTCGCCCTTGATCATCACGTGAGCACTCATGGCGTCGTAGCCGGAGGTGATCGTCCACGCGTGCATGTCGTGCACGCCAACGACGAGCGCCATCTCCTCGATGTCCTTGCACAGCGCTGCCACGTCGATATGCGCAGGCGTGCCCTCCATGAGCACGTGGGTTGCGTCGCTGACGACTCGCAGCGCCCCGTACACCAGGATGAATCCGATGAAAATGCTGGCCAGTGGGTCCGCCAGCCTCCAGCCATAGGCAAGCACCAGCAGCCCCGAAACCGTCGCACCCGCCGACCCCAAGGCGTCGCCCACAACGTGATAGAGCGCCGCCTTCGTGTTCAGACTCTGGCGCGAGCCCCTCAGCAGCACCGCGGCCGCAGCCGCATTGGCGAGCAGCCCTCCCGCTGCGACCGCTGACACGATCCCGCCGCGCACGTCCTCGGGCGATGCGATGCGCATGATCGCTTCAAGGAATATGTAGGCCGCCATCGCCAGCAATAGCGCGCCGTTTGCGAGCGCCGCGAGCACTTCGGCGCGCAGGTTGCCGAACGAGCGTTTCGTCGTATGCGGGCGGGAGGCAAGCCATGCCGCGACCGCGGCCAGCGAAAGCGCGCCAACGTCGGAGATGGTGTGCACGGCGTCGGCCAGCAGCACCAGGCTGTGCCCGACGATCGCCCCGGTGACCTCCACGCCGAAATAGGCAAACACGATGGAGCCGGCCACCAGCAGTGGCCATCGCGACTGGGAGTGACGGCGCCGGTCCATAGCCGCGCTACCCCGCATGCCTCGCGCCGAGCTCGTCGCGCAGGTGCGCCATGGTCAGCTCTAGCAGGTTGCGAACGTGCTCGTCATCGAGCGTGTGGAACACACGGTGCCCATGCCGGTGGCTCGTGACGATGCGCAACATGCGCAACACACGCAGGTGCTGGGATACGGCCGATTCCGATAGGCCCGTGACCTCCGCGAGGTCGCTGGTGCATAGCTCCTGGCTCAAAAGCATGTCGGCGATCTTGACGCGGCTTGGGTCGCCGAGCGCACGAAATAGCTCCGCGGAGCGCACGTAGTCGGAAGCTCCGCGGAGCGACGCGAAACCGCGATCGACGCGCTCCCGCGCGATGGCTCCGGGTGATTGGTGCTGCGGTAGACTAAATACATCAGTCATTTAGCAATAGCTTAATAATTGGTCTAGTTAACGTCAAACCCACCACTCCCCTCTATATACCGAGAAACTGGATGGTGCTGTGTGCCTTGTAGCGCTTGTTGATGTTCAGCAGCAGTGCGGTTAAATCCTCGACGTACCGCGAATTGCTCAAGTTTCCGGCATCCACGCCGCGCAGGCTCTTAATCCCGCTCGCCAGCTCCACCACCTGGGCACGGGCTGCATCGTCGTCTCCGCAGACCGCCACGTCACCGGCAAGTTCGTAATCAGGTCGCAGCAGATCTCGGGCGCTCAGATTCTGGAACGCCGACGTCACGATGCTTTCGGGTGCCAGGCCGCGCACCATTTCAGCGGCCGAGCCTTCCGGTACCAGCACAGCCTTGCCCTGACCATCCTCGAACGTCAAGGGCGCAACGACGCTGATCACCAGTTTGCCCGCCATCACCGGCGCCAGCGACGAGACCGTTGCCGCGAGCCCCTCGAACGGCACCGACAGCAGCACCCAGTCGGCCTCGCCCGCTGCGTCCACGTTGCCCGCGCCCGTGATGGGCAAGCCATCGCGGATCTCCAGAAGTCCGGCGGCGGCCTCGGAGGCCCGGCTCTCGTCCCGGGACCCGATGACGACGGGGTGCCCCGCCATGGCGAACCGCAGCGCGAGTCCTCGCCCCTCAGGTCCGGTTCCGCCGATAACTGCGATGGTGGGCATCGGTCTCACTATTCCTATTTGACTATGCGCCTGCTCTTCGCTACGGGTCCTGGCTGTCCACCCATGTGCCTGGCGGCTCCGGGCTAGAGCGTGGTGGCTTTCGCCGCTCCAGCTAGCTAAGGCCGGTGATATCGGCCAGTTTCTCCAAGTGCTTTTCCATGTCGAACACGGGGTTAAGGATGAACTCGTCCACGCCTATCTCTGACCAGGCCGCAAGCTGTTCCTGTACCCGTGCAGGACTTCCCCAAACGGCGACGTGCTCGGGTAGATCTGGATTCCCGTAGTAATAGCCGGACCATTCCTTCAGGCGGCGGAGCGCTCTCCCTTCGTCGTCGTCCACGGCCATGTACACCCGCTTGGAGATAGGGAAGCTCGCTGTATCGCGGCCCTCCGCCGCAAGAAGTTCCTTCACCAAGGCCACGCGCTCGCCAAAGCTATCGCGACCAGAGCTACCCGCGCCTGTCCAGCCGTCGCCATGACGCACCGCTCGCCGGATTGCTGCATCGGCACTCGCGCCGAACCACAGCGGCGGGTGAGGCTTCTGAACGGGCTTCGGCTCGATGTTCATGCCGTCGATGTCGTAGAGCTGACCGGAGTAGCTCGCCGGCGTCTGCGTCCAGAGTGCCTTCATGATCTCCACATGCTCCATGAACCGGCGCACGCGACGCTCCGCGGTCATGCCGTAGGCGGGAAGCTCCGCGCCGTTCCCTCCCAATCCGACGCCGACGATGACGCGTCCGCCGCTCATCTGGTCGATACACGCCATTTGTTTCGCGAGGTGGATGGGGTTGTGGCGCGGCAGCACCAGCACCGACACGCCTATGCGCGGCTTGGTCGTCTGCCCAGCCAGGTAGCTCATGAACGTGACCGGGTCGAGCACCGTCGGTCGGCCCGTCACCCGCTCTTGCGTCCACAGGCTCGCATAGCCGAGCTCCTCAGCGCGCCTCGCGAAGCGAGCCACCAGCGCCATGTCCACGGTACCGTCAGGGAAGATGTGGGGCGACGCTATACCGATACGGCATTTATCGGCGACGGACATGGCATGACCTCCCAGGGCTCCCGTTGGCGGGGCGCGGCGCATTCTAACGCGTACCGGTCCGAGAAGTACCAGGAGGCGTCCCGATGGATCAGGTGCTCGCTCCCAGGGACTCGGCCGCGTGCTCCCCGGCTATCATCCCCAATCCCAGTGAGGCGAGCTGTCCATTGCCAGGCAGATAGCCAGCCATACCCGTACCTGAAACGCCGACTGCAACACCGCCTCCTGCGTATAGGTTGGGGATTGGTGTGTGGTCCGGGCGGAGCACCTGGGCGTCGACGTTCACCATCAACCCACCCTGGGTATGGTAGAGAGCGACCTTCACCCAGATACCGTAGAAGGGAGCCTCGAGTAGAGCTGGTAGCGTGCGCCCGAAAACGTCCGGACCGTTGCCGGCCGTAACGTTGCACTCCACCACCGTCCTGCTCAGACCTCCCGCATCGATGCCAAGCGCATCGGCCAGCTCCTCCGTCGTGCCGGCGCTTAGCAGCAATCCTCTCTCGGCGAAAGCGTCCAAGGAACCACGGTGGGCCTGGTAGATGCGGTCGTCGAAAATTTCGCACGCCTGCTTCCCGGGGAGATCGAGTATGCCGGCCGAGAGCCCTCCCGGGTAGCGGGTCTCGTCGACGAATCGCTGGCCTTGTCTGCTAACCATGACGGCGCCGGCGAGCGCAACTTCTGGCGGCACCGACCGCTTCTCAGGACCGACGTAGGCAGGATAGGGCTGGAACGAGCCCAACGCAGCGGCGCCCGCCCCGAGCTCCAGCCCCATCTTGATACCATCGCCGGTGCTTCCATAGTGACCAGGAAAAGGGATGCCCACCGCTTGCGGTATGTACTCAGCCAGGAGCTCCTGGTTTGCCCCGAATCCACCGCTCGCGAGGATCACGCTACGGGCGGATATAGTTCCGCTCTCCGTCTTCACTCCGGCCACAGCTCCGCTGGCATCTTGCTCGATGGAGAGCACTGGCGTGGAGAAGCGCACTTCGACGTTCTGCTCGCGCTGCACGGCCGCGAACATGAAGTCTGTGATTGGCGCGCTCTCCTTCCACGAATGGGATCGGCGCGCGCTATGGCCGAAGACGAACTCGCCCAGAGAGAACCCGATGCCCACAACGTCGCTAAGGAGGTCCGCAACCGGCCCAGATACCTCGGCCAGGCGTCTCGTAAGGGCGGCGTCGCTCTCGTTGTCGTTCCGGCCCAGGATGTCCGCGGCGTACTGCTGCGCGCCGTCCACCACGCCTTGCTCACGCTGAAGGCGCGTTCCCGCAGCGCGGATGCCCCTGGAAGAGAAAGCGGTGCCGCCCCCTGGCGCATCCGTCTTCTCCAAGAGCAAAACAGAGGCACCGGCTCTCGCCGCCACGAGCGCCGCCATCAGGCCGCACCCCCCGGCGCCGATGACGACGATATCCGCAGTGTCGGCGATGGGCATCGGCATGACCTCCCGGCTCCCGCTGAAGGGACGCGGCGCATTCTAACGCGTGCGGCGCCGGCGGGACGCCCAGTATGACCCGGCTATGCCGGCAGGCGCGCGGCCCTGCACCATCAATTCCCCCCTCTCCACCCACGTTGATGTGGGCGGCTGCGCCAGAAGGATTGCCTCGAAAAGATTGTGGTTGAGGTATCCGTAGAGGCCTGGCTGCTTGAACTAGTAAAGCATGGCAACCACATAGTCGCCCTCGACGAACCAGGCTTCGAGGCTTGTCGCCGGTATGTCGCTGAAGGAGCCTCCCCTCCAAATGGGCTCTCCGTGCCCGCCGAGGTAGTACGCCTAGTCGCACGTGACCTGTTCGCCCGCCACATCCTCTGCGCATGAGCGACGGATGCAGGCAGGCGCCCAAGCCTGCGCGCGTTGATGGCCGACGGCGTCGGCGCGTATCATGCGCCACGTTGGGCCGGAGGCACCGAGCATCGCACCCGCACCACGGCCTAGGAGAGAACACCATGCAGAAGCTTCATCTCACCCTCTCGTGTTGGGACTACGATCGCGTCCGCCCTCTGTTCGATGGCACGATCCAGCCTGAGGGCATCGAGATCACGCCTATCATCAACCGGCCAAGCGAGACCTTCTATCGCATGCTTCGTTTCTCCGAGTTCGAAGCGTCGGAGCTGTCGCTGGCCAACTACACCATGCTGCGCGCCCGCGGTGACACGTCGTTCATCGCCATCCCGGTGTTCCCGTCGCGCATGTTCCGGCACAACTGCATCTACGTGAATAAGGAAAGTGGCATCGACGAGCCCAAGGACCTGGCCGGCAAGCGCGTCGGCGTACCCGAATACTCCATGACCGCTGCCGTGTTCGCCCGCGGGCTGCTATTGCACGAGTATGGCGTCACGCCCGACACGATCGAATGGTTCAGCGGCACGCAAGACGGCCTGACACGGCCGTCGCGCATAGATTTCGAGCCGCCCCCTGGTGTCGTGCTGCACCGCATGCCCATGGAGCAGGACATGGGCCCGATGCTTGAGTCGGGAGAGCTCGACGCCATCATCTCGCCGAACATGCCCGCCGTCTTCAACGACGACCCCTCGCCCGTCCGCCGGCTCTTTGAGAATTACCGCGATGCGGAGAAGGACTACTTCGCACGAACGGGGATCTTCCCCATCATGCACACCGTCGTGCTGCGCCGTGACATCTACGAGGCCAACCCCTGGGCCGCCCAAAGCCTGTACGTTGCGTTCGCGAAGGCGAAGGCGTACGCGTACGAGCAGCTCGCGGAGACCGATGCGCTCAAGGTGACGCTGCCGTGGGTGCTGGCGGAGCTCGAAGAGACGCGCCGGATCATGGGCGACGATTTCTGGGCCTACGGCATCGGCCCGAACCGCCCGGCGCTGGAGGCACTGCCGCAATACCTCCACGAGCAAGGCCTGGCCCAACGCACACCAACCGTCGAGGAACTGTTCGCGCCCAACACGCTGGATCCTGTCGACTGAGGCAGAGTGCGACCCCGCACCCACTCGCTGCCGCTCAGCAACGGCGACCGCGAGTCAAACCGCGCCCGGCGGCTCAAGTAAAAGCCGCGACTTGGTGGTCCCGCCCTCTTCCTTCGTTGCCCAGATCTTCTTCGCGGCCTTTGCCTTATCCGCCCCGACTAGGGTCGCTTCGAGCTTGGCGGCGGCCTCTTCCTGCGACAGATCGCCGGACTCGACCAAGGCGGTGAGCTCCGGCTTGATCGAGGCAAACCGCTCCTCCTCGGGCTCCTGCTTGGCCTGCTTCATCGCGGAGGCCAAGACCGCCGAGTCGAAGTCCAGTATCTCAGCGGCCCTGGTCATCACCTTGTCGCCGCTTGAGGCCTTCTCGCCGTCGTCACCAGCGAACACGAATGCCGCGGTCGCCAAAGAACTGACCGCCAGCCACATGATTCGCGGCGGCCTCACGTCCCGCCTCATATCGCCGTGCGCATACGCCACGTCTAGCCCCCGATGCTGATTCGCATACCGGCTCCTCGCACGCGAGGGCTCGTGTATTATCCTCTTATGGGCCTCGACACCCACTTCCGCTTCTCTCAATGGGATGGCACGCAGGAGCCGTTCTCGCCGGACGCCGACGCGCTGATCGAGGAGCTCGCCGAGGACGTCATCGGGCACGGCGATCTGCACCGCGCATTGCGCGACCTGCTCCAGCGCGGCATGCGCAACGACGACGGCACCAACGTCCCAGGACTGCGCGATCTGATTGATCGCCTGGGTCAGCGCCGTCAGCAGATGCTCCAGCGCTACGACCTCGACTCGGTCGTCGCCGATCTGAAGGAGCAGCTCGCGGACGTGGTCAAGACAGAGCGTGCTGGGATCAAGTCCCGCGTCGACGAGGCGCGCGAGCGGCTCGGCGGCATGGAGCCGAGCCAGGCCGAAGAGCATGCCAGGCTCATGGAGATGCTCGAGCAGCGTGCCGGCCAGCACCGTGAGCAGCTCGACCGCCTGCCTCCCGATCTCGGCGGCGGCATCCGCGAGCTCCAGGACTACGACTTCATGGATCCCGAGGCGCAGCGCAAGTTCCAGGAGCTGATGGACACGCTGCGCAAGCGGATGCTCAACAACGTCGCGTCCGACATGAAGCAGCGCATCGAGCAGATGAACCCGCAGGACATGAGCGCCATACGCGAGATGATGCGCGACATCAATCGCATGATGCGGGACAAGATGCAAGGGGAGGAGCCCGACTTCGACGGCTTCATGGATAAGTGGGGCGGGATGTTCGGCGACAACCCGCCGCGCAGCTTCGATGAGCTCATGGAGATCATTGTCCAGCAGATGGCTCAGATGCAGTCGCTGCTCAACAGCATGTCGCCCGAGCAGCGCCAGGAGCTGTTCGAGGCCATGAACGCGGCCATGGACGACGCCACCGCAGCCGAGCTCGCCGAGCTGGCGCAGAACATGGCCAAGCTAATGCCGTCCCAAGGCGATGGGAAGCAATACCCCTTCTTCGGGGGTGAGGAGCTGACCCTGGACCAGGCCATGGAAGCGATGGCCGAGATGCAGTCGATGGATCAGCTCGAGGCGCAACTCAAGGACGTGATGCGGCGAGGGGAACTCGGCAACATCGACGCGGACGAGCTCGAGCGATTGCTCGGCGAGGATGCGCGTAAGGACCTAGAGCGGCTCAACGAACTCGCCAAGCGGCTCGAGGATGCGGGCTACATCCAGCGTAACGGTGACAAGATGGTGCTCACCCCCGCCGGCGTGCGCAAGATCGGCCAGAAGGCCCTCCGCGACCTGTTCGCCGACCTCAGACGCGGGCGCGCCGGGCAACACGACATCCACGTCCGGGGCAGCGGGGGCGACCATACGGACGATACGAAACGCTACGAGTTCGGCGACCCTTTCGACATTCAACTGCACAAGACCGTCATGAACGCGGTCGGGCGCCACGGGGCCGGAACGCCCGTCCGGATCGAGGTGCAGGATTTCGAGATCACACGCACCGAGCACAACACCCAGGCAGCCACGGTCCTGCTGATCGACCAGAGCCGGTCCATGGGCCTGTTCGGGTCGTTCGCGGCCGCGAAGAAGGTAGCCATCGCGTTGGACTCGCTGATTCGCTCGCGCTTCCCGCGTGACCACTTTTGGATCCTCGGCTTCGCAGGCATGGCCAAGCAGATCAAGACGAGCGACTTGCCCCACATCACCTGGAGCGATGGGTCCGGCACGAACATGCAGCACGCCTTCGCTTCGTCGCGCCGCCTGCTTGCTCCGTTCAAGGATTGCACCAAGCAGATCCTAATGATCACCGACGGCGAGCCCACCGCCCACATCGAGAGCGGCCGGACGTTCTTCTCCTATCCGCCGACTTATCGCACCATCCAAGAGACGCTGCGGGAAGCGCGGCGCTGCACTCAAGAGGGCATCGTCATAAACACGTTCATGTTGGAGACCAGCGTCTATCTTCAGGACTTCATCGCTCGGCTCACGCGCATCAACAACGGCCGGGCTCTCTACACGAGCCCAGGAGCGCTTGGCCAGTACGTGCTGGTGGACTACATGTCCAACCGTACCAAGCGGGTTCGGAGCTGATCGCGCGTCCCCCGGTCGTAACCGAACGCCCACCGATCCTCGCCACCAGTCCACTCTTCATCTGTTGACGGTTGCACTGCTATTGGCCTAAGTTGGAGGCACCCCAACTGGCCCGCTGATTGGATTTGCGTTGCGACACGGCATGAATTTCGAGCTCGCCGAGCTCCCCCCGAACTGTCAAGAGACCCGCATGGGTTGGTTCTTCGGTGCGTCGCGTCAATGGCGCGGGCCCGACGGCCTGCACATCCGCGAGTTACGGGGCAAGCTTGTCGCGCACTACGATCGTGAGGACCCGCGGCACAATCTGGCGGGCCACTTGCTGGCCGACACCCCGGCCGAGCTCGCTTTCGGCATCAGTGCGGGCGCGGGACTCATCGCTTACCTGCTCGGCAGCATCGAGACCTCGCTCATCTGGGGCAGCGTCACCGCTCTGGGTGCGCTGATCGCGAGCGCTTACGCCCGAGCTCGTTACTAGGCCCGTTCACCAGGGAAGATCGCTCACTTCGCCTTGCTTCGTCGGTACGGCATCCCTATACTGAGGGGCGACGTAACAACCGCATATCGTTACCGAACCCTTTAATTCAGTCCCGTGAGGCTGGCAAGGAAACGGTGCCGGAGCACCAGCTGGCTCGTGCCAAGCTGGTCGTCTACGTAACCACCTCCTACCACCTCGGGCGGGAGGTTTTTTTTGCGCCAGCCGGAACACTCGCTCATGACCGCGGAGGACATGCGCCGCGTCATCGGCCGTATCGCCCACGAGGTCGTGGAGCGTAACCACGGCGCAGCCGACGTGCTGCTCGTCGGCCTCCAGCGCCGAGGTGTCCCGTTGGCCAACCGCATCGCGGCCGCTATCACCAGTTTCGAACGCGTCGACGTGCCCGTGGGTGCCCTGGATATCAACCTCTACCGCGACGACCTGACTAGCCGCCCCCAGCCGCTGGTCCGCCCTACCCGCCTGCCTGTGCCCATCGAAGGACGCGTTGCCGTGCTTGTGGACGACGTGTTCTTTACCGGCCGCACGGTCCGTGCGGCGCTCAACGCGCTGATGGACCTGGGCCGCCCGACGGTGGTGCAGCTCGCGGTGATGGTTGACCGCGGCCACAGGGAGCTGCCGATCCGCCCCGACTACGTCGGCATGAACGTGCCCACCTCGCACGACCAGGAGATCCAGGTCCGGGTGAGCGAGTTCGATGCGGTCGACGAGGTTGTGCTGATCGAACACGAACGGAGAGTGCTCGTATGACCACACGTGCACCGGCCGCCGCGCCTGGCATCGAGGCCACGTCTCTGCAGCAGCGGCGTCATCTGCTGGACCTCGACGATATGGGGTTCGCCGAGATCACCACCATCCTCGATTCGGCGGAAGCCATGCGCGAGGTGCTCCATCGCAGCATTAAGAAGGTCCCGTCGCTGCGGGGGAAAGTGGTACTCACCCTCTTCCTGGAGCCGTCAACGCGCACCCGCGTCTCCTTCGAGCAGGCCGGCAAGATGCTCAGCGCCGACGTGATCAACATCGGCGGCAGCGGCTCCAGCGCCGAAAAGGGCGAGTCGCTCCTTAACACCGCTCTCACGCTCCAGGCCATGCACGCCGACATCCTCATCATCCGCCACGAAGCCTCCGGCGCGCCGTACTTCCTGGCCCGCAGCCTCGAGAACACCAGCGTCGTCAACGCCGGCGACGGTAGGCACGCCCACCCCACTCAGGCGTTGCTCGATCTTCTCACCATGCGAGATCACCTCGAATCGCTCGCCGGTGCCAAGGTGGTCATCGTCGGCGACGCTTTGCACAGTCGCGTGGTGCGCTCCGACATATTCGGGCTGGTCGCTTCCGGCGCGTCGGTGACCCTGTCGGGACCGCCCACCATGATCCCGCTGGACCTGCTCAACCCGCGAGGGGCGCCTTCGCTTCCGGGCGTAGCCGTCGAGCCGGACCTCGATACGGCCATCGTGGACGCGGACGTCGTCATGGCTCTGCGCATCCAGAAGGAGCGCCAGGACGCCGGTATGATGCCGAGTCTGCGCGAATATACGCGCCGCTGGCAGATCAACGAGGACCGGATGCGTCTGGCCAAGCCAGGCGCGCTGATCATGCACCCGGGCCCCATGAACGAAGGCGTCGAGATCACCTCCTCGCTCGCCCACGGAAGCGCGCAGATCGAGGAGCAGGTGACCAACGGCGTGGCGGTGCGTATGGCGGTGCTCTACCAACTGCTGCAAGGCTCGGACGGAGGCTCGCTGACGTGACCGCAACACTGCGCATCGGCAATGTCCGCATCGTCGATCCTGCCTCCGGCACCGATACGATCGGCGATCTGCTGATCATCGATGGCCTGATCGCAGCCTCGGGGCCTTCGAGCGTCGCAGCGCCTGGCGGCGCTCGCGTGGTCGACGGCACCGGTCTGGTTGCCGCCCCGGGATTCATCGACCTGCACGTCCACCTCCGCGAGCCGGGGTTCGAGGACAAGGAGTCGATCGCCACTGGGACCGCGGCCGGTGCGCGCGGTGGTTTCACCACGCTGTGCTGCATGCCCAACACGTCGCCCGCCATCGACACCACCGCCGTGGTCGACTTCATCGCCGCGCGAGCCCGGGCCGCAGGGCCGGTCCGGGTGCTGGCGTTCGGCGCGGTCTCGCGCGGCAGAGCGGGCCAGGAACTCACTGACATGGAGGAGCTCGCGAGCGCCGGGGTCATCGGCTTCACCGATGACGGCAGCCCGGTCGCCACGGGGCACCTCATGCAGATGGCCTTACTGTACGCAGGCGAGCTTGGGCTGCCCGTGATGGACCACTGCGAGGACCACGGCATCACGAAGGGCCTGGGCATCAACGAGGGCTGGGTATCGTCGCGCCTCGGGCTCGCCGGGTATCCGTCCGCGGCTGAAGAATCGATCATCGCCAGGGACATCGCGCTGGTCGAGCTGACCGGTGGCCATTTCCACGTGGCGCACCTGAGCACCGCAGGCGGCGTCGATCAGGTCCGACGGGCACGGGCCCGCGGGCTGCGCGTGACCGCGGAGGTTACGCCACACCACGTGACGATGACGGAGGAGTGGGTGCTGGGAACGCACGGTCGCCTCGCGGAGGGAGCGGTGCTCACCACAGCAGCCTACGACACGCGGGCCAAGGTGAGCCCACCGCTTCGCTCTACCGCTGACCGCGATGCGTTGATCGAGGGCCTGCACGACGGCACGATCGATGCGATCGCCACGGACCACGCGCCACACACCTTTGGCGACAAAGCGGTGCCCTTCGACGAAGCGACCGTCGGCATCTCGGTACTGGAGACGGCGCTCGGCTCGCTGATGGGGCTGGTGCACGCCGGCAGCATCGACCTGCCCACACTAGTGAGGCGGCTCACCGTGGGTCCGGCGTCGGTGCTGGGAGCGCGCGCCGACGGACTCGGCCGGTTGGTCGATGGCGCTCCTGCTGATGTCGTTCTCTTCGACCCCAACGAAGAGTGGACCGTCGACCCGGCAAGCTTCGCCTCCAAGGGCAAGAACACACCACTCACGGGCGCGACGCTCAAGGGGCGCGTGAAGCTCACGGTCGCGCAGGGCGAGATCGCCTACGACGAGGTGCGCGAGTGATCCCAACCGCGCATCTGGTGCTGGCGGACGGCTCGATCTTCCCAGGCATCGGCTTCGGCGCCGCACTCACGCCGACGGAGCACTCCGCGTTCGGCGAAGTGGTGTTTAACACGTCCATGACCGGGTTCCAAGAGGTGCTGACCGACCCGTCCTACGCCGGTCAGATCGTGGTCCCCACCTACCCGATGCAGGGCAACTACGGGGTCAACGGCGAGGTGGGCGAGTCGGCCCGCATCCAGGTGGCGGGGTTCGTGGTGCGGGAGCACTCGGGCACGCCCAGCCACTTCGATTCCGCGGGCACGCTGCACGACTACCTCGCGTCCGAAGGGGTGTTCGGTCTGAGCGGCGTGGATACGCGCGCGATCACGCGTCGCATCCGGGCCCACGGCGTGATGATGGGCATGCTCACCGCCGGCGACCCGGCGGAGGCGATGGCGAGCCTGCGCGGCCTGCCCTCGTACGACGACGTGAACTTCGTCGAGCGTGTGTCAACGACCGTCGCGTTCGACTGGAGCGAGGGCACGTGGAGCGAGAGCAACGGGCCGAAGATTGCGGTGGTGGATTGCGGCGTCAAGTACAACATCCTGCGCCTGCTAGCCGACCGCGGATGCTCGGTGCGCGTGCTGCCCGCCACGGCCACAGCCGACGAGGTGCTGGCGCTCCCGCCCGACGGCGTGGTCTTCTCGCCAGGGCCAGGCGACCCCGTGCACAACGGGCTCACCGTCGCAACGGCGAAGGCGGTGCTCGACCGGGTCCCCACATTGGGCATCTGCCTCGGCCACCAGATCATCGCCCGGGCACTGGGCGCGCAGACCTACAAGCTGAAGTTCGGCCATCGCGGCGGCAACCACCCCGTGCAGGACCTAGGCACCGGGCGCGTCTATATCACCGCCCAGAATCATGGCTATGCGGTCGCCGACGAGGGCCTACCCGCTGGCGTGGTGGTCACCCATCGCAACCTGAACGACGGCACCATCGAGGGTATGCGCCATACGGACCGCCGGGTGCTGACGATCCAGTATCACTCCGAGGCTTCCCCCGGCCCGCAGGACAACGAATACATCTTCGATGAGTTCCTGGCGATGGTGAGAGGTACGTGACCAACAAGCCAGCGAAAGTAATCGTTATCGGCAGCGGGCCCATCGTCATCGGGCAGGCGGCCGAGTTCGACTATGCCGGCACCCAGGCGTGCAAAGCGTTGCGCGAAGAGGGCGTGTCGGTGGTGTTGGTGAACTCCAACCCCGCCACAATCATGACCGACGACGGCATCGCCGACGCTGTGTACATAGAGCCGCTGACCGTCGAGGTGATCGAGCGGGTCATCGCGGCCGAGCGTCCCGACGGCATGTTGGCCACCCTAGGAGGGCAGACCGGCCTCAACCTGGCGGTCGCGCTGCACGATGCAGGGGTATTGGAGCGCTATGGCGTGCGGTTGCTTGGCACACCCATCGAAACGATCAAGAAAGCCGAGGACCGAGAGCTGTTTCGCGACCTGCTCATTGCGATGGGCGAGCCAACGCCGCCGAGCGTGATCGCCAACTCGCTGGACGAAGCGATGTTGCTCGGACGGGAGATCGGCCTGCCGCTGGTGGTGCGTCCCGCCTACACCCTGGGGGGCACGGGCGGCGGCTTCGCCCACACCATGGAGGAGCTCAGCCGCGTGGCCGCCGCGGGCATAGCAGCCAGCCCTATCCATCAGGTGCTCCTCGAACGCTCGCTGGTGGGCTGGCGCGAGGTCGAATACGAGGTCATGCGCGACTCAGCCGACACGTGCATCACCATCTGCAACATGGAGAACCTCGACCCGATGGGCGTGCACACCGGCGATTCCATCGTTATCGCACCATCGCAAACGCTCTCCGACAAGGAGTATCAGATGCTGCGCTCGGCAAGCATCCGGATCATCAGGGCGCTCGGCATCGAAGGTGGGTGCAACATCCAGTTCGGCTTGTCGCCGAGCCCGGTCATCGGCGATGTGCTTCCCGGCAATACCTCCGAGCCCATGCAATACGTGGTCATTGAGGTCAATCCGAGGGTGAGTCGCTCGTCAGCGCTCGCATCGAAGGCTACGGGATACCCGATCGCCCGCGTGGCCGCGAAGATCGCCGTGGGCCGCCGCCTCGACGAGATCCCCAACGCGGTGACGCAGCAGACGAAGGCAGCTTTCGAGCCGGCGCTCGACTACTGCGTGATCAAGATCCCACGCTGGCCCTTCGACAAATTCGCCACAGGCGACCGCGGCATCGGCACGCAAATGAAGGCCACGGGCGAGGTGATGGCCATCGACCGCACCTTCGAGCCGGCGCTGCAGAAGGCGGTACGCTCCTTGGAACTGGGCAGCCGCTCCCTCGAATGGGAGGACCCGGATTGGCTGGGGTATAACTGGGAGCGCCTACCGCTGCATCCCACGGACCTGCGGCTGTGGGCAATGATGGCCGCGCTTCGCCGCGGTGCGGGCGTGGACGAGCTCGCCAGGGTCACCCATGTGGACCCGTGGTTCATAGCCGGCCTCGCACGCATCACAGGCATGCAATCACGGCTTGCCAGCGAGGAGATGTCCGGCGAGTTGCTCTGGGACGCGAAGCGCATGGGCATGACCGACGAAAGCATCGAGGAAATCACGGAGCTGCTGCCGGGGCAGGGCCGCGAGCTTCGCCGGCTCCACGGACTACGGCCTGTGTACAAGATGGTGGACACGTGCGCCGCGGAGTTCGAGGCGGTCACGCCGTATTTCTACAGCTGCTACGAGCAGGAGAACGAGGCCGAGCCGCTGGCCGCGCCGCGCGCGCTGGTCATCGGCAGCGGTCCGATCCGCATCGGCCAGGGCATCGAGTTCGACTATTGCTCCGTCCACGCCGCTTGGGCACTGAGTGAGGCCGGCGTTCGAAGCATCCTGGTCAACTCGAATCCCGAAACCGTCTCTACGGACTTCGACACTAGCGACCGTCTCTACTTCGAGCCCCTGGACGAGGAGGCTGTCCGCGACATCATCGAGAACGAAGCGCTCGACGGCGAGGACGGGCCAGACTACCCACCTTCTGTCGTGCAGTTTGGTGGGCAGACCGCCATTAACCTGTCGCAAACGCTCGGCAAGGCGGGCCTGCCCATCCTAGGCTCGTCGTCCGACGCCATCGACATAGCATCGGACCGCGAGCGGTTCGGTGAGCTGATGGCGAAGCTTGGCGTGCCCCAACCGCCTGGCGCAACGGTCACGACGCTTGAAGAGGGGATGGAGGCGGTCCGACGCTTGGGATTCCCCCTCGTGGTACGCCCCAGCTACGTGCTGGGGGGGCGCGCCATGGAGATCGTCGACAATCCCACCGAGTTCATGCGCTACCTCGCCCGCGCGGTGGAGGCGGCGCCGGGGCACCCGATCCTGGTCGACACGTACTTCGAGGGCCGCGAGGTTGAGGTGGACGCGGTCGTGGACGGCGAGCAAGTGCTCATCCCCGGCATCATGGAGCACGTCGAGCGGGCCGGGGTTCACTCGGGCGACTCCATGGCCATCTATCCGTCGGTGAGCCTGTCAGATGCCGAGCGGGAGACGCTGGTGGATTACACCACGCGCATCGGGCTGGCCCTCGGCGTACGCGGACTCATGAACATCCAATACGTCATCATCAACCAGAGCCGCCCCTTCGGGCTCACCGTCGCGGCCGACCACGGCAACTCGTCCGTCTACGTGATCGAAGTGAACCCCAGGTCGAGCCGCACGGTCCCGTTCATCTCTAAGGTCACGGAGATACCACTGGTGCAGTTGGCGACCAACGTGATGCAGGGACGAAGCCTGGCCCAGCAAGACCGCACAGGAGGCCTCCAGCCCGAGCCACCCATGGTCAGCGTCAAGGCCCCGGTGTTCTCCATGTCCAAGCTAACCGGCGTCGACACCTATCTGGGCCCCGAGATGAAATCGACCGGCGAGGTGATGGGCATCGACACGCACCTGCGACCCGCCTTGGCCAAGGCGCTGATCGCCGCGAACCTAATGCTGCCGCCGGCCGGCGCGCTGCTCGTGACGATCGCCGACCGGGACAAGGCCGAGGCGGTGCCATGGTTGAAGTCGCTGGCCCGGCTCGAATATCGGTTGTACGCCACCGCGGGTACGGCAGCGCTGATCCGTGGGCTCGGAATCGAGGTCACCGAGGTGGGCAAGGTGGGCGAGGCGGAGCCCAACTCCTACTCCATCGTTGCGGATCACACGGTGGACGGTGTGGTCAACACCATTGCCGAAGTGGCCGCGTCGCTGCGTGACGGCTTCGAGATTCGGCGCGCCGCGTCAGAGCAACGGATCCCTTGCTATACCTCCATGGACACAGCCAAGGCGGCCATCGAGTCGCTGGTGGATGGCGGCACTGACTACCACGTCGCGACCACCGCGGCGTACGTGCGCGGCGCGATCTCAGGCGCCAGAGCACGTTGATGCCGTGTGCCGCCGCCGCCCTGCGCGATAGAATGCAAGTGACAGCACCGCTCGATCGCGGTGCGCCAGGAAGGACCAGAAGAACGAGCATTGACTGAGCAGAACAACGATCCAGGAGAAACAACGCCGAGCCCGCCGCCCACGCCGCGACGCCGTCGCCGTCCCGCGAGAGCGCCCGATGCGGCCGCCGCCGATGCGCCGGCCAATGACGCATCCACAAGCAAGACCCTCGCGGCGGCCAACGAGCCCAACGCGCCCGTACGCCGGCGCCGAGGTAGGAGCGCCCCATCGGAGGCAGAGGCAGCCGCTTCCGCGACCGCCGATCCGCCGCCCGAGCAGGACCAGCCCACGCCCACGGTGATACGTCGCAGAACGCGAGCCGCGGCCGCCCCGGCGCCGGAGACTGAAGCGCCGCCCGCGGACGAGTCCATACCTCCTCGGAGGCAACGCAGGCGCACGGCCGCCCAGGCCCCCGCGGGAAGCGAGTCCACGCCGGAGCCGGAGGCGGCAGCCGAGCCAGAGGCCAGAGTCGAGGCAGCGAGCGAGCCGGAAGACGAAGCGCCCAGGCCACGACGGAGGCGAAGGCGAAGGCCCTCCGCCACCAGAGAGGCGGAGGCCGAGGCAACTGCCGAGCACACACCAACGCCCGCGGAATCCGAGCCTGCGGTGGCTACGCGGGCCGAGTCGGAGCCGATCAAGCCACAGCCAGCCGAAGCAACCGACGCAGAGCCTGCGCCGCGGAGAAGGCGCCGCGGACACCGCGGAGGTGCCGGGCGCCGACGCCAGACGGCCGAGCAGGCTCTCGCGGGCATACCCCCAGTTCAGGAGGCGGAGCCGCCCGTTCCTGCGCCTGAGCTTGCACGGGCGACGGCCCAGGAGCGTCCAGGTCGCTCCCGCCGCGGACACCCGCACCGCGTTCGCGGGCTCAGCGATATCGACTCCACTCCCTCGGTGAGCGCGGACATATCGTTCATGCACCCCAGCGAGCGAGAGTTCGCCAATCTCCTGGACTACTACCAGATCAAGTACCTCTACGAGCCACGATCGTTCCCGTTGCGCTGGGACGGCAACCGCGTCGTGGAGATGCATACACCTGATTTCTATCTGCCGGAGTATGACCAGTACTTCGAGCTCACCACCATGAAACAGAACCTGGTGACGCAGAAAAACCGCAAGCTGCGGCACGTCCAGGAGATGTACCCCGAGATCAACATCCAGCTCCTGTACCGCCGGGATCTGATGCGGCTGATGGGCAAGTACGGATTCGGGCCGCTGGCCAACGTGGACGTCGCCGGCACGGAGCAGGTGCTCTTCACCGAGCAGCAGGTGCAGGACCGCGTGCGGGAGATCGGCGCGCAGCTCACGCGCGACTACGCCGGGAAAGAGCCGGTGCTAATCGGCGTGTTGCGAGGCGTGGTGGTGTTCATGGCCGATCTGATGCGGGCGATGTCCGAGCTGCCGATGCAGATCGAGTTTATGGAGATCACGCACTACGGCGAGGAGCGCGAGGAGAGCATCGACGTGATCCGTGACATATCGATGGAACTGCGTGGGAGAGACGTCCTGCTGATCGAGGACATTGTCGACACGGGTCTGACGCTTCGCTACCTGCTGGAGCACGTTCGTGGCAAGAAGCCTGCCAGCATCAAAGTGTGCACGCTCCTAGACAAGTCCGTCAGGCGCATGGCCGACATACCGCTGGACTATGTGGGTTTCGAAGTGCCCGACGACTTCGTGATCGGCTACGGGCTCGACTATGGCGGGCTCTACCGCAACCTGCCGTACATCGGCGTGCTGAAGCCGGTGGAGCCCAAGGCCGTCGCGCAGCGCTGATCCTCGATTACGCTTCCTTGACTTAGAGCCACTCACGTGCTGCGCGCGTGAGTCCCACACCTACGTGCGCCTCAGACGCCCCCGTCGCCGGCCTCCAAGCGAATCTCAACGGGCAGCTCGAAGAGGCGCTGAGGGCCACCGCCGGCTTTCGCGATCACGCCAAGAGTCTCGGTAGCGCAGTTATCGAACAAGTCTGGAGCACACAGCTGTCCATGCGGCTACTTTGCTACATGGGTCGGCCCGACGAATTCCTCGACCTCCTCGGCATGTCACCTACCGCCATCGCAGAGTTCGAGGCGATGGGCATGCGGATGCCGTTGGAGCGCGCACTGGCAATGCGCTGAGCCGCGAATCGCCCAACGGGGCAGCGTGCGATAGACTCGATGACACGGACATTATTGACTGCGAAGGAGACACGACATGGTAATGGAAGGCACCGACATGAAAATCGCGGAGACCCCCAAGGAGGGGTTGACCGATTTCCGCGTTCCCGATGCGTACGAAGACTGGCTGGAGGCGGAGAAGGTTCTGGTCCACAAGGAGTTCTACTTCCCCTCCATCAAGGAGATCCCGGTCGGCGACTGGGAGCGCAAGGGTGGCAAGGGCGCCGTTATCCACATCGACAACCGCCACATGCCTAACGACATGCACGTGGTGGAGATCAACCCTGGTGGCAAGTCCGAGCCCGAGCACCACATGTACGAGATCAACATCTACGTGGTCTGGGGCCGAGGCGCCACCAGCGTCTGGATGGACGAGAAGAACAAGCAAACCTTCGAGTGGAAAGAGGGTAGCCTCTTCACCATCCCGGTCAATGCTTGGTACCAGCATTTCAACGGCTCTGGCGATGAGTCGGTCCGCTACATCGCAACGACCAACGCACCTCCCACCATGCGTTACTGGCGGGACAACGACTTCGTCTTCAACTGCGACTTCATGTTCAAGTCCCGCTACTCCGAGGACGAAGACTATTTCTCGGGTAACGGGAAGCTGTACAACCAGCGCATCTGGGAGACCAACTTCATCCCAAACGCGCCCGATATGCCCCTGTACGGCTGGGCGACCCGCGGCGCCGGCGGCATCAACGCCATGCTCAATATGTCCAAGAACAACATGGGCAACCACATCTCCGAGTTCCCCATCGGCACCTACAAGAAGGCCCACCGACACGGACCCGGAGCGCACCTTGTGCTGCTCAGTGGCGACTCCGGCTACTCGCTGATCTGGACCAAGGAAGACCGCTCCGACATGATCAAGTGCGACTGGCAGGTCGGCTCGCTCGTCATCGTGCCCAGCGACGGGACGTTCCACCAGCACTTCAACTCCGGCACCAAGCGCGCGCGCTACATGGCGCTGCGCTCGGGCGACGGTGGCTTCAACGCACCCAACATGCGCCAGGAAGCCGACGTGAGCATCAAGGACGGTGGCTGGCAGGTGGAATACACCGACGAAGACCGCGAGATCCACGACATCTTCGAGAAAGAGCTCGCGGCCAAGGACGTTACCTGTAACATGAAGGCGTTCATCCCCTACTGCACGGGCGTCGCCGGCGTCACTAGCGAGCGCGAGACGTAACCAAGGATTCGTGCTAGAAGGCAACGAGAATGAGGGCGGGGAAACCCCGCCCTCTTCTTCCGCGCTATATTTTCGGCTCGTTGTGCGATTTGGCAGGGTGCGGTAGTCTCCGCTGCAGAAATCTGAGTCATAGGAGTGACACTTATGGTAATGGAAGGCACCGACATGAAAATCGCGGACACCCCCAAGGAGGGGTTGACCGATTTCCGCGTTCCTGACGCGTACGAGGACTGGCTGGAGGAAGAGAAGGTTCTGGTCCACAAGGAGTTCTATTTCCCGAACATCAAGGAGATCCCGGTCGGCGACTGGGAGCGCAAGGGTGGCAAGGGCGCCGTTATCCACATCGACAACCGCCACATGCCTAACGACATGCACGTGGTGGAGATCAACCCTGGTGGCAAGTCCGAGCCCGAGCACCACATGTACGAGATCAACATCTACGTGGTCTGGGGCCGAGGCGCCACCAGCGTCTGGATGGACGAGAAGAACAAGCAAACCTTCGAGTGGAAAGAGGGTAGCCTCTTCACCATCCCGGTCAATGCTTGGTACCAGCATTTCAACGGCTCTGGCGATGAGTCGGTCCGCTACATCGCAACGACCAACGCACCTCCCACCATGCGTTACTGGCGGGACAACGACTTCGTCTTCAACTGCGACTTCATGTTCAAGTCCCGCTACTCCGCGGATGAAGACTATTTCTCGGGTAGCGGAAAGCTGTACAACAAGCGCATCTGGGAGACCAACTTCATCCCCAACGCGCCCGACATGCCTCTCTACGGCTGGAAAGAGCGTGGCGCTGGTGGGATCAACGTCATGCTGGAAATGGCGGAAAACAACAGCAAGTCGCACATGTCCGAATTTCCCGTCGGCACCTACAAGAAGGCCCACCGCCATGGCCCAGGCGCTCACCTCCTGCTCCTGAGCGGCGAGTCGGGCTACTCGTTGCTGTGGACGAAAGACGACCTGTCCGACATGCGCAAGGCGGACTGGAAGGTGGGCGGTATGGTGATCGTGCCGGGGGAGGACATGTTTCACCAGCACTGCAACACGGGCAATACGCGCGCCCGCTACTTGGCCATCTACAACGGGAGCATGGGGCTCTACACTCCGCGCTCAAACCGTGGGTGGCTGGCGGACAAGAGCGTGAAGGAAGGCGGCTGGCAGATCGAATACGGGGACGAGCAACGAAGAATCCACGAGATTTTCGAGGCCGACCTTACCAAGCATGGAGTGGTGTGCAAGATGAAGGCGTTCATCCCGTGGTGTACGGGCGAGGTAGGCCCGACGAGCGAGCGCGAAACCTAGCCCAACAGCGAGCCCCGGTCCTCGACAGCGAGTGTCGTACCTGGCTCACCAGCAGGTACCCCGCGGTCCCTAGACTCCAGGCCAGAACGGCAAGCAGGGCCCGTTCTGACACGAAGCTCGCGGTCACATCGGCGATCGCGACGGGGCTTCGATTCGCGGCGCGCTAGCGATCGGCCAGGGCACGATGGTGAGCGCGGGCCAAACGCGCCGCCAGCGGTCGGTCTTGGCGTAGTAGACAGCAGGCAGGTTCTTTGCGAGTAGGTTGGGCTTGACGATCATTGCGAAGACATCGGCGAAGCCAAACGGCGCGTAAATGTCCCATTGACCAGCCACATCGCGGGCGGGGCGGACGCCAAACGCCGAGGCGTCGTTGAGGTAGCCGTCGATGCCGTCGTTGGTACTGAGCAGGGGGTCGGTCGGCACACCGAAGTGTTCCTCGTACCACAAGTGGACCCTGGCTTGGTTCCGCACTTGCACGTCAACCTGTTGGTCATCAACCCGAAGGTCGGCGAAGGCGTCGGCGCAGCGGCGGATGACGCGGTCCTCGGCGTCCCACGACAGGTCGTCGAGATCGCAGTAGGAGACGTCGTAGTCAACGATGCGATAGGTGGGGTCGTTGCCGGTCAGGCCGTTCCAGACCGACTGGAAGAGGCAACCCGCGACGAGTGCGGAGTCGGGAAGGCCAAGCGCGGATAGCCGCTCAAGCAGGGCTCGATTGACGGGGTTGGCGAGCACGAACGCCATGACGGTCTCAGCGTTGGGCTCGCGTGTGGGGCGCTGGTGAGCGTATGTCAGCTTGATCACGTACCGGCGGCGGCTCCAAAGATGTCCCTCCATTCTGACCGCAGTTTCACGCCGGTTCCACAAAACCGGACGGCGGCCGAATCGAGTCTCGAACGCTGCTAGACTCCCCTCATGGACGTTCAAGAAATATTCCCAGGCGTGTACGAGATGCGGACGGAGTACGGTCGTGACACGGCAGGGTTGCTGCTCGACGGCGCTTTCCCGCACGCGGTCTGGTACATCGACGGGCCGTCGCCTGCGCTGCTGGATCCGGGACCAACGGTGGTCGCTCAGGAAACGCTGAAAACACTTGATGCCATGGGGTTCGACCCGGACGCCATCGAGTACGTCGTACCGTCGCACATCCACGTCGACCACGCGGGCGGGGCGGGTTGGCTAGTGGGGCAGCTGAGCCGGGCGCGGGCGGTATTTCACACGCGTGGGGCGCCATACATGCTCGACGTGGCGAAGCTGGCGACGGGCACCGAGGAGGTGTTCGGCGAGGAATGGCTCGGCGTCT
>CAZQVD010000005.1:0-32914 GCA_964596665.1 uncultured Dehalococcoidia bacterium | reverse complement strand
AGCGCGGCTGCCGACTCCCACTTGCCCTGCATCGCGAGAGCGATGGCCTCCTGCGTCTTGTCCTTGATCGCGCGCTCTTGTTCGTTCTCTCTCAGCACCATGGATTCGTCTCCTGCTCCGGTTTCCGTACCCCCATACGGCCGGGCTCTGTTTGTCCGCTAGCTTTTCCCCAGTTTCCCTTCGGCGAGCAAGAACCGGTGCTCGATGGCCGTGCAACGGTCCATCACCACCTGCAGCCCTGCTGCCTTCGCCCGCTGCGCTGCCTCTTCATGGACTATCCCAAGCTGCATCCACACCGCGGGTGCCTTGATCCTGATCGCCGCCTCGACGACCGCCGGAACGTCGATGGGTCTCCTGAATATGTCCACCATGTCCACCGGCTCCGGCACGCTATCCAGGTCCGGGTATGGCTGTTCGCCGAGCACCGGCTCCGTCAGTTTCGGGTTCACGGGCACGATCCGGTAGCCGGCCTGCTGAAGGTAACGGGCTACCCCGTAGCTCGCGCGCTCCGGCTGGTTTGACAACCCAACGACCGCGATTACGTGAGACTGTGCGAAGAGTTGCTCTATGACGTCGTCTTCCATAGCCGTATCGGCGCGCGAGCTCATCGAGGAGCCATGCGTTCGGTTTTCTGTAGATTGGCCGCCCGCGCAATGAGGGTCAAGGGGGTTGTCCCCTATCACAGCATCAATTTTGCTGGGTTGGGGATTGGCGGGAAAGTGGAGGTTTTCGCTATTCGCGCTCGAGCTCGAACACGTCATGCAGCACGCTCACAGCCTTCTCGACCTGAGCCTCCGGCACGATGCAGGTGATGCGGATCTGCGACGTGGTGATCATCTCGATGTTGACGCTGGCGTCGGCCAGAGCGCGGAACATGCGAGAGGCGTAACCAGGCGCGTTCTGCATGCCCGTGCCCACGATGCTCACGTTGCCAAGATTTTCGTCGCTGGTCGCGTCGACAGCGCCGATGACCGAGGCCACGCCCTTCGTGACCTCCAGCGCTCGTGGTGCATCGGCCCGATCGACCGTGAACGACATGTCGGTGGTGCGCTCGGCGCTGGCGTTCTGCACGATGGTGTCGACGGAGATGCCGGCGTCAGTCAGCGGCTCGAACAGCGCGGCGGCGACGCCCGGTTGGTCGGGCACCTGTCGCAGGGTGATGCGGGCGACGCCTCGCTCGTAGGTGACGCCGCGCACTTTGTTGCTGATCTCCATGCGGGCTCCTTCTTGGACTTCGATAGCGTGTATCAGCGTTCCCGGCTCGTCGCTGGTGCTGGATGCCACCAGGATTGGCACCTGATACCAGGCTGCGAGCTCCACGGATCGCGGGTGCATCTTCGCACCGTAGCTAGCGAGCTCCAGCATCTCTTCGTAACCGATCTCGCGTAGCTTCCGGGCGTTGGGCACCACGCGCGGGTCGGCGGTGTAGATGCCATCCACGTCGGTGTACACCTCGCAACGATCCGCGTTCAGTGCGGCCGCCAAAGCGACCGCGGTCGTGTCCGAGCCGCCCCTACCCAGGGTGGTCACGTCCAAATCGTCGGTGATGCCCTGGAAGCCCGCGACGATGACGATCCTGCCTGCATCCAACTCGCCGCGAACCCTCGCGGGGTCCAGCGCCACGATGGAGGCGCGGCCATGGGAGGTGTCCGTGCGGATCCCGGCCTGCGCTCCACCCATGCTGATCGCCTCGATGCCCAGCGCTCGAAGCGCCATCGCCATCAGCGTGCACGACACCAGCTCGCCGGTGGACAGCAGAATGTCCAGCTCGCGCGGGTCGGGCGCCGCCGTCACCGACAGCGCCAGCGTGATCAGCTCGTCGGTGGTTTGACCCATCGCCGACACGACCACGGCTACGGAGTTCCCCCGTTCTTGGGAGCGCGCGATGCGCTTGGCCACGCCCTTGATCCGCTCCGCGTCGCCGACGGATGTTCCGCCATATTTCTGCACCAGCAATGCCATCATGCCGGCTCCGCGCTAGCCGCCAGCTCTGGCGGCAGCTCGTCGATGGCCTCGGCGCCGGTCGGTGAGGGGTCGAGCACCCTGAAGGTGCCGGGAAGGCGCGACTTGTCGGCCGCATCGGCCATCTCGTAGCCGATGGTGAACGCCCTATTCTCGCCTCGCCTGGTCAGCGCGATGATCGATGAGCCTGCGCCAGACAGGAACACGCCATGGGCGCCCGCCTTCAAGGCATTGTCGAAGAGAACTTTCATCTCCCGGAACACACCCTGGCGAGCCGGCTGGTGAAGCCGGTCCTGCGTGGCCAGCCGGAGGTATTCAGGCCGATCCAGCGCCAGACTTGCCACGAGCAGCGCCGTCCGCCCGACGTTGAATACGGCGTCCGCGCGCGACACCTCCGGCGTGAGCACCGCACGGGCTTTCCGGGTCGGCATGGGTGTCTCTGGGATGAAAACGACGCATTGCAGCTCAGCCGGCAGGGGTACGGGAGCGGCCTGCACCGAGTCTCCGTCCAGCACGGCGATGGTGATGCCCCCCATTAGCGCTGGAGCCACGTTGTCGGGATGGCCCTCCATCGCCGTTGCCAGCTCCAGCAGCCGGTGCGGCGAGAGCGGATAGCCGAGGAGCGCGTTCGCCCCGTACATACCACCGGCGATCGCGCACGAGCTGCTGCCGAGGCCCCGGCTCAGCGGGACCTCCTGCCACGATTCGATGCGCAGGTGCTGCCTGCCTCCTGGAAGTGCCTGCCGGCCCACCTCGTCAATCACCCGCAGCGCGGCCCGGTACATCAGGTTCCGGTCGTCGGCGCGCAGGTGGGCCGCTCCCTCTCCGTGGATCTCCACGGTGGGCTGGGCCGTCCAGCTGATGCGCAAGTAATTCCACAGGGAAAGGGCCATGCCGAGGCAGTCGAACCCCGGGCCAAGGTTCGCGGTCGTGGCCGGGACTCGGATCGATACGTGGTCGTTGGATGCCGTTTGCCGCATGATTTCCTGCCAAACGCACATTATAGCAGCGGCCCCCGCCGGTGAAGGCGGCACGCTCACTGCTATAATCGCGCTCGCTCGGGACGATGCCCCTAGGGGACGAGGCCCCATGAGGGAGGCTGCCCAGGGGCCAAGATCGGAGGGTGATGGGCGTTCTGTACGTTGCCGGTGAGAGGCCCCGGTCCGGCGCCACCTCTGTGGTGCTCGCACTCGCGTCGGGGTGGCGTCGGTCGGGACGCAAGGTGGCGCTCGCCAAGCCGGTCTCCTTCGTGGACGACGACCAGGACGCCGTTGCGTTCGCCGATACCACGGGGAGCGGATGGGACGCGGCACTGATCGCGCCTCGCGGTGTGGTCGACGACGTCCTCGCCGAGGCGGGCTCGAGGGTCGAGGCCATGAGCGGCGATGCGGATGTGGTGATCGTCGAGGGGCTCCCCTACGCGGACGCGGCGGGTGAGCCGACCCCAGGGTCGGCAGTGCTCGCGGAGCATCTTGGCGCCAAGGTGCTGATCGTGCTGCCCCACCATCATTCCAAGGAGGCCGCCGACATCACGCGGCTTCAGGATGCCTACGCCGGGTCCATGGCCGGGGTGATCGTGAATGGGCGCATCGCCTACACCGGCGAGCGGGGAGACAACGCGGGCGAGCTGTTCGGTGGCACAAACCCGCGTCTGCTCGGCGTGCTGCCGGAGCTCCGGATCATGCTTGCCCCCACGGTTCGGCAAGTCGTGGACCGGCTCGAAGGTACGGTGTATGCGGGCGCCTCGGGCATCGACCGCCTGGTCGAGCGCTTCCTCATCGGCGGGCTCATCACCGAGTGGGGCGGCAACTACTTCGGGCGCTTCGACGACCAGGCGGTGATCGTTCGCGGTGGCCGGACCGACATCCAGATGTCGGCGCTGAACACTCCGCTGCGAGCGCTTATCCTCACCGGGTGCGATCGGCCGCCGCAGTACGTGCATCAGCGGGCCACCGATCTCGACGTTCCTCTCGTAACCGTTCGGTTGAATACCCACGAAACCGCGGCCGCTCTCGAGTCGCTGCAGGAAGCTGTGCCGGCGGTGCACCCGGACAAGATCGCTGAGTTCGCCGCGCTGCTCGAAGGCGCGCTCGACTGGCCGGCACTCAATGCCGCGGTAGGGTTAGCTTAGGCGAGAGAACGCACCATTCCAGGCGCCGCGGCAGGTATAATCGCCAAAGCGCAGACGCTCCACTGAATCCTCATGGCTCAGATCGCAATCACCGCTACCAGTCCCGACGAGGCCGCGCCGTACGCGGCCGCTATCGAGTCCCGCGGCGGGCAGACCAAGATCGTCGTCCCCAAGCGATTCACTAGCCTCGACGATGCCATGGAAGGCGTGTCGGGGCTGGTGCTCTGCGGCGGCTACGACGTGCACCCGAGCTACTACGGCCAGGAGCCGCTCGACGGCGTCGGGGCCGAGAGCTTCTACCCGGACAGGGATGAGATGGAGCTTGCGATGCTCCGTCACGCTCTGGAGAAGGAGATGCCGGTCTACGGCATCTGCCGGGGCATGCAGTTGATCAACGTTTGCTTCGGCGGGACGCTGCTTCAGGATTTCCCCGGCCACCGCAACCCGGACCTCGAGCAGGATCCCTCCATACAGCACCAGGTGTACGTATCGCCGGGCAGCAAGCTCGGCGCGATCATAGGCGCCGGCGCTTTTTACCGCACGAACAGCCTCCACCATCAGGGTGTGAAAGAGGCGACACGCGCGCCTGCGCTCATGGCGAGCTCATTCCAGCCGGATGATGGCGTGGTCGAGGGACTCGAAAGCCCGGAGCATCGATGGCTGATCGGCGTTCAGTGCCATCCGGAGCGCGAGACCGAGGTGGCCAAGACGTTCCTCACCATTTGGAGCTGGCTCGTTGGTTGGGCCGAACGCTACGAAGCGGGAGATATGGAGTAGCCATGCGGCGGAGGCAAGCACCAGCGCGTCAGAACGACGAGAGCGGGCAGTGCCGTCACCTGTACCTCACCGGGGACGCAGTCTGCGTGCATTGCGGCATCAAGTTCACCCTGGCCTGGGCATCCGAACGCAGCGGGCTGCTTCGGCCGTCGATCCGCAACCTCATCTACGCCGTGATCTCCGGGGCGCTCATGGCTTTAACGCTGGCCACCATGGGTGACAGCATCCTGAGCACGCTGCTGTTGTTGGGTGTCGTATTGTTCTTCACGCGGACGTTCCTGCACGGTCTCGAGATCTTCGGCCGGCACCGTTTCGTGCCGGGTGTGCTCGGGCTGATATTCCGGCGGTCGCCGTTCAACATACTCGCAGCCAAGCCGTATATCGCAATGATCGGGACGCTCAAGGTGCCGATCGACCTGTCCACGTACGAGCATTTCCAGCCGGGCGACACGCTGCTCATCGAGCACCTTCGCTGGTCGAGGCTGCCGGTCGCCATCTACAAAGGCAGCTATTCGTAACGAGACGGTCAATTGCTCCTGTCAAGGCCCTGTGTGTTCTGCTATACTCGGCCTCGCGATTTTCGCGGAGATATGGTCATTGACGTGGTCTTAACCACAACATATTAGGAGAATCGCCGCTCCCCGAGGGGAGTTGCCCCCTGGCGGCCGGCTGAGTCCGATGGCCGGTACCGAAAGGAGCCCGCATGGTCCAGGCCAATACAGGCAATATCAAGCCGATCCGCATCGAAGACGAGATGCGGAGCGCATACCTGGACTACGCGATGAGCGTGATCGTGTCGCGGGCGCTGCCTGACGTCCGCGATGGCTTGAAGCCCGTTCAGCGCCGCATCTTGTACGCCATGCAGGGCATGGGTCTGCGGCCAGGTGCTTCCTACAAGAAGAGCGCTGCCGTCGTAGGCGAGGTGCTGGGCAAGTACCACCCGCACGGCGACTCCTCGGTGTATGACGCGTTGGTCCGCATGGCCCAGACGTTCTCGATGCGCCACACGCTGATTGATGGGCAGGGGAATTTCGGCTCCGTCGATGACGACCCGCCCGCCGCCATGCGGTACACCGAGGCTCGCCTCGCCCAGGTGGCCGAGCAGATGCTGCTCGACATCGATCGCGACACCGTCGATTTCGTCGACAACTACGACGGGTCTCAGCGCGAGCCGACGGTGCTTCCTGCACGCCTGCCGAACCTGCTGGTCAACGGCGCATCCGGCATCGCGGTGGGCATGGCAACGAACATCGCGCCGCACAACCTGCGCGAGGTGTGCGACGGGCTCACGTACCTCATCGACAACCCCGATGCCACGCCTGATGAGTTGATCAACTTCATCCAGGGGCCCGATTTCCCTACGGCGGGAATCATCATGGGCCGCGAGGGCATAGAGCAGGCCTACCACACGGGCCGTGGGCGCGTGGTGATCCGGGCACGCGCCTTTATCGAGGAGATGGAGCGCGGCGGCAACCGCGAGCGGATCGTCGTCACGGAGCTCCCCTATCAGGTGAACAAAGCGGCGATGGTCGAGAAGATCGCCGCGCTGTCCAAAGAGAAGAAGATCGACGGCATCTCCGAGGTCCGCGACGAGTCGGACCGCCAGGGGTTGCGGGTCGTCGTCGAGCTCCAGCGAGGGGCCGCATCCGCACAGGTACTGAACAATCTCTACAAGCAGACTTCCATGCAGTCTGCGTTCCACATCAACATGGTCGTTCTCGTCGAGGGACAACCCCGCGTGCTGAGCCTCAAGCCTGCGCTGCAGCACTTCATTGAGTTCCGCCGAACCGTCATACGCCGCCGTGCGGAGTACGACCTGGGCCGGGCCCGCGAGCGATCGCACATCCTGGAAGGACTGCGCATCGCGCTGGAGAACCTCGATGAAGTGATCGCTCTGATTCGTGCGTCGGCCGACGTCGAAGAGGCCCGGACGGGCCTGATAGCCCAGTTCGGCCTGACCGAGGCTCAGGCTCAGGCCATCCTGGAGATGCAGCTGAGACGCCTCGCCGCACTCGAGCGCGAGCGCATCGAGAACGAGTTCCAAGAGCTCATGCGGCGTATCGCCGATCTCGAGGGCCTGCTCGCCGATTCGGGGAGAGTGCTCACCGTCATCAAAGAAGAGACCGACGAGCTTCGTAAGAACTTTGGCAACGACCGCAAGACCGAGATCTCGGACGAGGAAGCTCAGGACTACTCCAAGGCCGAGCTGACCCCCCACGCGGACGTGGTCATCACCATGAGCGATCGTGGATACATCAAGCGCCTGCCGATTGAGGCGTACCGCTTGCAGCGTCGCGGTGGCAAGGGCGTGCGAGGGCAGGAAACCCGCGAGGGCGACGCGATCCAACAGCTGGTGGTCGCGGATACCCACGATTGGCTGCTGTTCTTCACCGATCGAGGCCGCGTGTATCGCGAGCGTGTCTTCAACGTCGCCCAGGACGCCACCCGGCAGACGCGCGGCACCCCGGTACAGAACATCATCAACATCAATCAGAACGAAGAGGTGGTGACCGCGCTCGTTTCCATCACCGACCTCCAAGTGGACCAATACATCTTCATGGCCACGCGCAAGGGCGAGGTGAAGCGCATGCACCTCGGTCAGTTCGCGAACATACGCAGCAATGGACTCGCCGCATTCGACCTCGAGAAGGGCGACAACTTGCTGGGTGCGCGGCTGGCTGACTCCGACATGACCGTGATCTTGGCCACGCGTAACGGCAAGGGCGTGCAGTTCTCCCTCGGCGACGTGACGATCCGCCAGACGCGCGGTGCCGGCGGCGTGCGCGGCATCAAGCTGATCGATGACGACGAAGTGATCGGTATGGACGTTGCCCGCGAGACCGACCAGCTCTTGCTGCTCACCGTCAAGGGCTATGGAAAACGCACCGCCGTCAACAAGTTCCGCATCACCGGGCGCAACGTGCAAGGTGTGATCGCGCTAAAGATTACCGAGCTCACCGGCCCGCTCGCTGGCGCTGTGGTCACCGGGCCCGAGGTGGAAGAGGTTATGGTTGGCTCCGCCAAGGCGATGGTGTATCGCACCCGCCTCGACGAGATTCGTTCGCTCGGGCGCAACACCCAGGGCGTCAAGATCATGACGAAGCTGGCCGATGGCGACCAGGTCATCTCTATGAGCGCGTTCAGGGAGCGGTCCTGGGAAGAGATCCCCGAGCTGCCCAAGGTCGCCTCGGGACGTCGTAACGGTTCCAACGGCACCAACGGGCACCAGGCAGCCGACCAGTCGCAGCTCGCCCTCGCGCTGTCCACCGAGGATGCCGAGGAGCCGGACGAAGAGCCTGCGGCCGGCGAAGACGAGGCTGAGGGCGACGACGAGTAGCCCGCCTCGGGTCCTCGTTCCCCTTGCGGCGCAGGCCGCCGTCGCCTAGAATCTACTGGTTATGACCATGAACTATGCCATCGTCGAGACCGGCGGCAAGCAGTATCGCGTGCAGCCGGGAGACAAGATTTCGGTCGAGAAGATCACCGCCGAGGAGGGCTCTACCGTGGAGCTCGACAAAGTGCTGTTGATCTCGCAGGACGCTACCCTCACCGTTGGCCAGCCCACCGTCGAAGGCGCGAAGGTGCTCGCGGAGGTGCAGGCCCAGGGCAAGGGAAACAAGGTGATCGTTTTCAAGTACAAGCCCAAGATTCGCTACTCGATCAAACGGGGACATCGCCAGCAGCTCACGCAGCTCTCGATCAAGGAGATCATGACGGGCGGCGCGGCGCCGGCACCCCGCAGGCGGAGACAGACAAGTGGCGCATAAGAAGGCAGGCGGCAGCAGCCGGAACGGACGCGATAGCAATTCGCAGCGTTTGGGCGTGAAGCTCTTCGGGGGCCAGGTTGTGCGCGCGGGCGGCATCATCGTCCGGCAGCGCGGCACCAAGATTCGTCCTGGGCGCAACGTGGGCATGGGACGCGATTTCACGCTCTTCGCGCTGGTTGACGGCACCATCGCCTTCGACCACGCCACGAAGCTGCGCAAGCGTGCCAACGTGGTCCCGGCGGAAACCGCCAGTTAGCATCTCAAAGCACCCCTTCGCATCCAATCCTGTGACGGACGGATCGTGTAGAGAGGGAACCAGCGATGAAGACGGACATTCACCCGACCTACTACCCCGAAGCGCAGGTCACCTGCTCTTGCGGGAACACGTTCACCACGGGCGCAACGAAGCCCGCCATCAAGGTGGAGATCTGCAGCGCGTGCCATCCGTTCTTCACGGGCGAGCAGCGCATCGTCGACACCGAAGGGCGGGTCGAGCGTCTCAAGAGGCGGTTCAACCTCTAGTAGGTGTGAGCCGAACCCCCGTAGCCTGCATGCTGCCCCGCTCCTTCGCGAAGGACGGGGCAGTTCTGTAACTGGCGGCGACGAGAAGGAATCCGGAATTGGCGCAGCAGAGCTTCGTGTACGGCGGTCAGGCGGTCATCGAAGGCGTGATGATTCGCGGCCGTCATGTCTACTCCATCGCGGCCCGCCACCCCGATGGCAGCATCCGCAGTGTGACGCGCCCCGTGCCCGGTTGGGGCACCAGCCGATGGCGGCGAGTGCCGTTCGTGCGCGGAACCCTAGTGCTCGCCGAATCGTTGGTCATCGGCATGAAGGCGCTTACCTATTCGGCGCAGGTTGCGGCGGGCGAAGAGGAAAACGAGGAGCCGATCCCCGCGTGGTCCATGGCCCTGGCGCTCGTCACGTCTCTGGGCCTCGGCATCCTGCTGTTCTTCGTCCTGCCGCTCGTCCTCACGCATTACGGTGTTGACCGGTTCACCGGCAGCTCCATCCTGAGCAATCTGGCCGAGGGCGGGTTCAGGCTCGCGATATTCTTCGCATACCTCGGTCTGGTGGGGATGATGCCGACGATACGCCGCGTTTTCGCGTACCACGCCGCAGAGCACATGTCGGTGCACGCCCACGAGGCGTCGCTCCCGCTAGAGCCGGACAACGTGCGCAAGTTCCCTGCGGCCCACGCCCGCTGCGGCACGGCGTTCCTGCTCACGGTCATGATCGTGTCGATCCTGGTGTTTGCGTTGCTGGGCATGCCCGATCTGCCCCTGCGCATCGCATCGCGCATCTTCTTGATCCCGGTGATAGCCGGCATCTCTTACGAGATCATCAGGTTCAACGCGGCACATAGCGCCAACGTCTTGGTGCGAATGAGCACGGTACCCAGCCTCATGCTCCAGTCGCTCACGACGCGCAAGCCCGAGGACGACCAGATCGAGGTCGCAATCATGGCGATGAACGTTGCGATCAGGGGCGACGAGGCTGCCGAAGCCGCGCTCATCGAAGTCGTCTAGCCGTGGCCGCCGTCACTGTCAAGAGCGTGGACCGTCTGACCCATACCGTCACGGCGCGTCAGCATAGCATCGTGGCCGACGAGCCACCGGATACGGGAGACGATCTGGGCATGGCTCCCTACGAGCTACTGCTGTCGTCCCTCGGCTCCTGAACGGCCATCACGGTTCGGCTGTATGCCGAGCGAAAGGGCTGGGACATAGGCGAGCTGACGATCGAGCTGAGCCACCAGCGAGTGCCCGCCGCCGAGTGCCCCGGACGCGAGGCACGTCCGGACGGCCAGGTTGATCTGATCAAGCAGCACATCGTGCTGACCGGCGACATCGACGAGGCCCAACGTGAGCGGCTGCACGCCATCGCGGGCCGTTGTCCAGTGCACAAGACGCTTACCATGGCGCACCCAACGATCATCGAGGAGCTCGAGGTACGACCGGCAGGGTAGCTTTGCAGCGTGAGGCCCTCACCGATGCAACGACGGCGCGGTTTGCGCGTATTGCCCATCACTTTAGAGAGAGCGTGGAGGGGAAACGGGACGTGAAATCTGGCCCGCAAGAGCTGTTCCAACTGGTGGGGCGCACCCCGTTGGTGGAGCTGAAGCACGTATCACCGAGGCCGCGCGTGCACATCTTCGCCAAGCTCGAGGGCGCGAACCCCTCCGGGAGCGTGAAAGACCGGATCGTCCTTGCGATGGTCGAGGCCGCTGAGAGGCGCGGCGATCTCAAGCCGGGCGGCACGATTGTCGAGGCAAGCACCGGGAACACCGCCATAGCGGCGGCGCTCATCGGTAAGCAGAAGGGCTACGCGGTCCGCGTCGTGCTCCCGCGCGGCATCGTCCCCAGCGTCGCCGACCTGCTCGCGCTGTACGGCGCCGAGATCGTCTGGTGCGAACCAGTGAGCGGAATGCGCGGAGCCATCGAGCTTGCCAGGGCGATGGCCGAGGAGGAAGGCGCCTATTCGCTGGGCCAGTTCACGGATCACGTGAACGTGGATTCCCACTATCACACGACCGGCGTGGAGATTACCGATGCGATGGATGCCGTCGACGTCTTCGTGGCCGGTATAGGCACGGGCGGCACGATCATGGGCGTGGGCAAACGCCTGCGCGAGACGTGGCCCGACCTGCGGATCGTCGGCGTCGAGCCACGGCTTGGCGAGCGCCTCCAAGGGCTGCGGAGCCTGGCCGAGGGGTATATACCCCCGCTGCTGGATCTGGATCAGCTGAGCGCCCGCTACCTCGTTGGCAGCTCCGATGCGATCAAGACCGCTCGCCAAGTGGTGGAGGCGGAGGGCATCTTCGCGGGCGTGTCGTCAGGTGCGACACTACACGTTGCGCTGCGCGTCGCCGAGACCATGGAGAGTGGCAACATCGTGGTCATGTTTTCCGACGGTGGGTGGAAGTACCTTCCCGCCAAGCCCTGGGACGCAGCCGAGCACAGCCAGGAGAATCTCGACGAGGTCCATTGGTGGTAGGCGCTCACTAACGTGCGCACCGGGTTACCGCCGCCTCTTGCCCCAGTTGATGGTGGCCTACGCGAAGCTCGAGTGCAGTGCCGCCTCCCTCTTCCGGGACGGCCGGCGCCCGGTTGATAACCTCGTTGTTCACGGGTTAGCGGATGGAATACCACGTCCGGATGGAAGGCCACAGGACCATATTCGTCTAGGCGATAGGCCCATGGCTCCGGAGGAGGACGCCGCCGTCTGGCTGCGCCCGCAACCCGAAGGACACAGCGTCAGGCCTTTCGACTGGTCGTGCCTTGGATCAGTCGCGATGCGGGCTGCGCTGTCCTAGGGACTTCTGGTTACCCGTCGACGGAGCTAGCCAGTGATCCTCGCCGCGTTCAGGTAGCGCTCCACGACCTCAGCGAGGTTCATAACCTCGCAATGCAGCACGTTCCGGACGATCCGGAGCGCGTACTCCTTCACCTCCGGCGGCTCGATCTCCCGATGCACCATGGTGCAATCGTCCACGACGGCCACGTCGTAGCCGAACTGATGGGCGTCTGCCGCGCTCCAGAGCACGGTGTTGTCGGTCGATGCGCCCGCGATCACCACTGTGTCGCGCCCCATGGTCCGGAGCGTGTAGTCGAGGTCGTTGTGCGAGAACCCGCTGAGGTAGCGCTTGTAGATGAGTATGTCCTTGTCCACAGGTTGCAGCTCATCGATGACGTCCAGGTCTTCGGTGCCCACGATCATGCGCGTGGCGCCAACGAAGTCCGTGGGCCGGCGCATGCTGTTGACGTGGATGATCGGCACGCCGACCGCGTACGCTGCGTCTTTTAGGCTTCGGACGCGCTCGACCATGTCGTACCCGTAGCTCCCTGGCGCCCAACCGTATCCTTTGGCCATGTCCAGGATCACAACAGCAGGTTTCATGACACGCTCCTTGTGTGGCGGGATTGCCGGCAGACCGGGTCTCGCAGGAGTCTAGGCCCGTCCACCAATGCCTGCAATCATTGCGAGGCGAGCTGCGGCCGAGGCCTGGAGAGGGTGTGAGAGTTCCTCGGAAGCACGATTGGCAGGGATCAGGGCCGTAGCCGCGTGATATGGCGATTCGAGAATGACGCATCGCCGGCCTACGGTTCCTCGACGCATGTGCGCTGGGAATAGGCGGGAAATTGACGCTACGCCGAGCGGGGACTAGGCTCGCTGCAACCAACGCAGAAGGAGCGACCGTAATGGCTGAAAGGGTGTGGGACCAATTCCTAACCGACCGAGACAAAGAGCACGCTGAGAAGCGAGGTCGCAAGGCCCGGATCGGCTTCGGCAAGAAGCCCGCGATCCTGCTCATCGACCTGTACCGCGCGGTGTTCGGCGACAAGCCTCAGCCCCTACTCGAGGCCCTCGACGAGTGGCCGGCAAGCTGCGGTATGGCGGCCTGGGATTCGATCCCGCACATCCAATCGTTGCTGAGCACCGCCCGCGAAGCAGGCGTACCGGTAGCGTACGTCACGGGGCTCGACGAGCGTAACTCCGGCATGAAGGGCTGGGCCACGGCCAATAGGCCGACGTCGGCACGCGACATGAGCCCGGCGCAAGAGGACCGGCGCCGTCGGGCGTACGACATCATCGACGAGGTCTCACCGATCGACGGGGAGGTCGTCTTGTGCAAGAACTCACCGAGCGCATTCAACGGCACTCCGCTGGAGAACCACTTCGCCCACCTGGGCGTGGACACGGTGATCGTGGTTGGCGAGAGCACCAGCGGCTGCGTGCGCGCGTCCGTCGTCGATGCGGCGTCGCGCCGCTATCGCGTCATGATCGCCGAAGAGGGCGTGTTCGACCGCACCGAGGCGGCGCATGCGATCAACCTGTTCGATATGGATGAGAAGTATGCAGACGTGCTGCCTCTCGCCGAGATCGAGGATTACCTACGCAACCTTCCCGTAGAGGTCGCCGCTGCTGAGTAGCCTCGGATAGCCGACAGTCCAAAAACCAGGGATGGGGCCGCGGCCCCTCCTTTCACTCAGGAGGCGCGATGCTTGAGAGTGGCCTGAACGAGCGGCTTACGCGGGTTTCGCGGGGTACGCCTATGGGTGACCTGCTTGCCCGCTATTGGCACCCGATCAGCACCACAGGAGAGCTGCACGACGACCCGGTGAAGGCCGTCAGACTGCTGGGCATGGACCTCACGCTGTTCATGGATCGTAGGGGCGCGCTCGGCCTGATCGCCCAGCGTTGTGCGCATCGGCGCGTCGATCTCAAGTGGGGCATACCCCGAGAGAACGGCCTGCGTTGCCCCTATCACGGTTGGACCTACGACGCGTCGGGTCAGTGCGTCGACATGCCGGCCGAGCCCGAGGGCTCGCAGTTCGCTGACAAGGTCAAGATCGCGTCGTACCCGGTCGAGGAGTTGGGCGGGCTGATCTGGGCCTACGTTGGTCCGCAGCCCGCGCCGCTGGTGCCGCGCTGGCGGCCGCTGGTGCTCGAGGGTGCGTTCCGGCACGTCGCGACGACACTGATCCCATGCAACTGGCTGCAGTGCATGGAGAACTCGGTGGATCCGGCGCACGCTGAGTACTTGCACGGTTACCTATGGGAGTACTTCGTGGAGCGCCACGGCTATATGCTGCGAGGCACGCCCGAGCAGGTCGAACGGGGTCTGCGCCACCACATCAGGACCGATTTCGCGACGTTCGAGCATGGCATTATCAAGTACCGTTTGTTCGAGGGTCAGTCGGAAGATGCGCCCGACTGGGTGGAAGGCCATCCCTTGATCTTTCCCAATGCGGTGTCGCTGGGGGCGCCAGGGCTATACCAGATGGAGTTCCGGGTGCCGGTGGATGATCTCAACACGTGGGCGCTGATCTACCAAGCGTATCTGCCGGGCCATGGGGTGGAGGTTCCCGAGCAAGAGTATCTGCCGACATACGAAGCGCCGATGGCGGACCTGGGCTACATCGGTGGACAGGACATGACGATCTGGGCTTCTCAGGAGGCCATCATGGATCGCTCGCAGGAGCGGCTTGGGGCGGTCGACGTGGGGGTCATCATGTACCGTCGGATGCTGGAGGAGCAGGCGAAGGTGGTGGAGGACGGTGGCGAGCCCATGAACGTGTTCCGGGACCCGGAGCGCAACAACGGGCTCAGCATGGCGAGCGAAGAATACGGCCCGGTAGGTGTGTACCGGCGTGGGTCGGCCTACCTGCGCACGGGCGGGCCGTTCAGCCCGGTGCTGCCTGAGATCGACGATCTGCTGGCGAAGGGCTCCGAGGCTGCTGGCAACGGCTAACGAGCGACTTGCGCCTTCACGTGCCCGGCGGCCGCCAGCATCTCGGTAGCGGCGCCCTGCAGGCTGTCCGACGCGCCGCCAAGCATGGATGACAGTTCCTGCGCGAGGTCGTCAGCGCCTAGGCGCTCCACGGTAGCGAACGTTCGGTCGCCGACCGCTCCTTTGTCCACGCGGAAGTGGCGGTCGGCGTAGGCGGCGACCTGGGCTAGGTGCGTGACGCACAGGACCTGCGCTCCCTGTGCCAGCGACCAGAGCTTGCGGCCCAGCACGTCTCCTGCCCGCCCGCCCACGCCGCTGTCCACCTCGTCGAACACCATCGTCGTGATGCCGGAGCCCGTCGCGAGCGCGCCCTTGATGGCCAGCATGAGTCGCGACGTCTCGCCGCCCGACGCTATCCTGGCCAGCGGCCTCAAGCCCTCACCGCTATTGGTTTCCACCATGTACTCAACGCGGTCGATGCCGTCGCGCGTGAAAGCCACGCCGCGCCCGCCCACGTCGAGGCCATCGTGGTCGTCGGCGCGGGCCAGCGAAGCCTCGAACGCGACGCCACCCAGGCCAAGCTCGCCGAGCTCCGCAGCGACCGCCACCGCGAGCCGCTTCGCGGCTGCGAGCCGCTTTGCCGACAGCGCGCACGCCTCGACGCCGAGCCGCTCCCGCGCTTGCGCGACGGCCTCGTCCAGTTCGGCGTGACGCTCGTCGTCGTTCTCCATGCCCTCGAGGTCGCGGCTTGCTTGCTCGCCGAACGCGATGATGGACAGCTCGGTGTCACCGTACTTACGTTGGAGCCTGCGTATCAGCTCGATCCGGTCGTCCACCGTCCCCAGCTGGGTGGGGTCCGTCTCGACCGTGTCCGCGTAGGTCCTGATCTCACGTGCCGCCTCCTCCACCTGGGCGGCGGCGGCTTCGAGTTCCGCGATGCGCAAGGCCAGCGCGCCCGCGGGATCCACCGACCGTCCCAGCGCCTGCACCGCCTTCGCCATGAGGTCACAAGCGTTGCTGCTGCCTGCGTAGAGCGTGTCGTAGGCGGCGGCACAGGCCTCGCGAATAGCGTTGGCGTTGGCCAGCAGGTCGCGCTCCCGTATCAACTCCGCTCCTTCGCCGGGCCGCAGTTCCGCCGCCTCGATCTCTGCCGCCTGGAACGCCAACAGGTCCCGCTGTTGCGCTGCTTGGCGGTCGTCCGTCACCAGGCTAGCCAGCTCCCGCTCGATCGTACGCAGCGCGTCCACGCCGTCTGCAAAGGCCTCGTGCTCGGCCGCCAGCCCCGCCCACGCATCGAGCATGGCGAGCTGGTGGCGTTGGCTCAACAGAGAGAGATGAGCGCCCTGGCCGTGTATGTCGACCAGCGTTTCGCCCACGTCCTTGGCCACGGCGACCGGCACGGCACGGCCGTTCAGCCGCGAGACGGAGCGTCCGCCGCGATGGGTTTCGCGTGCGATCACCACGGTGCCTTCATCGTCGAGCTCCAAGCCGTGGTCTGCCAGCACCCTGGCGGTAGGTGGTAGCCGGTGGGGCGCGGCGGCGTGGTCCACGGCGAAGACGGCCTCGACTGAGGCCGTTTCGGCGCCGGCACGGATCAGCTCCTGGTCTGCCGGCCCGCCGAGGACGAACTCTAGGGCGTCGACTAGTAGCGACTTGCCGGCGCCGGTCTCCCCAGTGATGACGCTGAAGCCATCTCCCAGCGAGAGACGGGTCTCCTCGATGACGGCGAAGTTACGCACGGTGAGCTCGATGAGCATGCGGCGATTATAGGCACGTCGCGGTGCGACTCCGCACCTGGCGAACGACACGAATTGTGACGGGTTGCGCGATCGCTACCCGCGGCGGCGCGCCTCCGGCTCTCGCCCTGGCCACAGCTGCTCCTTGATCGTGACACTGTGCGTGGGACAAAGCATGCCATAGAGGCCGGCCTCGTCGTGATGGTCCTCGTGTTCGATGTCCATCTGCAGATCGACGCGCGCCCAGCCCTCGGGCAGGTACCAATGGTCCATGCGGTCAGAATCGAGGTACTCGTCCGCTACCTCGCAACCGGGGTAGTCACACTGGATAGAAACGATCGATGAGTAGCCCATGGTCCCTCTCCATGCACCGGTCCCGGGACGCATGTGGCATCCGGTGGTGGCGTGTGTCTAGCGTCGACGGCCCTAGGATAGCGGGACGGCGGGTTTGGTGTCTTGCCGAGGGCCCGGAGGTGACAGACGCGCAGCGGCGAAGGCCACCAGAGGCGGAGTCGCGATGGATGGTACGAGCGGCACACGAACCGAAACTGGACGAGCATGTTATTCTCCGCCGCGTCAGCCAATCGACGCCGAGCGTGAAGGGTGAACGCATGACGCAGCAGGGCGATTTCTACGACATCATCATCATCGGCGGCGGCTCGGCGGGATGCGTGGCGGCCTCGCGGCTGTCGGAGGACCCGAAGCGGCGCGTGCTGCTGCTCGAGGCTGGGCCGGACCCGCAGCCGCTCCCGGGGATGATCGCGGACGGGACGAAAGGCAATCGTCCTATCCTCGAATCGCCGTACGTGGTGATGTACCCGACGGAGCGCAAGATTGACGGAAGTGAGTATTACCCACTCAGCGGGCGCATCCTCGGTGGAGGGTCGTCGGTGAACATGATGGGCGTCTCGCGGCCCACGCAGGTTGACCTGGACCGATGGGAGGCGCTGGGCAACATGGGCTGGTCGTTCGAGGACTGCTTGCCGATCCTTAAGCGCATCGAGAACGACCTAGACTATGGGCACCTGCCGTACCACGGCACCGACGGACCCATCACCGTGAAGCACGACATGTCACTGGATGACGAGATGGCGCCGCCCATGCGTGCGTTCATCGACCGTGCGGTTGGTCTCGGTTTCCCGCTGACCCCCGACAACAACGTGGCGGTCCGGGACGGCATCTCGCCGTCCGCTCACAACGTCAAGGACGGCCTGCGCCAGTCGACTGCCGTGGCCTACGTCGGCCCGGCGCGGGACCGGACGAACCTGCGGATCATCAGCGACGCACCGGTGGTCTCGCTGGAGGTCAACGGCACGAAGGTGACGGGTGTGCGCTATCTCCAGGGCAGCGACGTGCGCACCGCCTCGGCGGATAACTTCATGCTGAGTTCCGGCACCTACCACAGCCCGCAGGTGCTCCAGCTCTCCGGCATCGGCCCCGTGAGCGAGCTAGAGCGTCTCGGCGTGAAGGTGGTGCATCCGCTGGAGGGCATCGGCCAGAACTACCAGGACCACGCCGCGGTCAACATGGTGTTCGAGGGAGTCGGCGAGTTCAGCCCCGACTGGGTCGTTGCCGGCTTCCAGCTCGTCTACAAATCCGACCCAAACCAATCGGTCGGCAACTTCCACATATACATGCGCGCGCCAGTGGGCGTCGAGGGGCTAAAGCCCATGATGCCCATCGCTGTGAACATGGTTGAGCAACACAACCGAGGGCAGGTCTGGCTGCGGTCCACCGACATCCACGAGTTGCCGGTGATCGACGACGGCATGCTGCAGCACCCCACCGATACGACCGCTATGCGCACGGCCATGGAGTTCGTAAACGACTTCGTGCAGCACGATTCGCTGGCGCCCTTCTACGGCGACCTGATGATGCCGGGGCCTGAAGAGGACTGGGTGCGCTATGCCCAGTCCACCTACGACAGCCACCACCACGGCTCGGGCACGTGCATGATGGGCCTGGCGTCAGATCCCATGGCGGTGGTCGACAACCGGCTTAAGATGCACGGCATGGACAACCTGTGGGTGGCCGATGCCTCGATCATTCCGACGGTACCGCACGCCGCGACCAACGTGTCGGTGATGATGATCGCGGAGCGCGCGTCGGACTTTATCCGGGAGGCCGGAGGCTAGACATCCGGGCCTCGCCGCGGATCGCCAGATACACCCCGGCGAGCACCAGCGTGCCGCCGGGCATGACAGTCCACGGCGGCACCTCGCCTAGCACCGGGATCGCGAGCAGCGTCGCGATGATTGGCTCCACGCGCACGGCTAGCGCTACGTTGGTTGCCGGCATGTGCCCCAGCGACCAGTTCAGCAATGAGTGGCCTACCGCCTGTGGCAGCAGCGCTGCCATGGCTATCCAGAGGTACGTCTCGGCGGGCAGTCCCAGCATGGGCGCGCCCGATGCGATTGCCGCGCCCAGCAGCAGCGCTCCTGCGATGGCGTAGACGATGGTGATGTAGGGCAGGTTGGCGATGTGCCCACGCAGCCGCCGTCCCACGACCATGTGCGCGGCGACCGTGATCGCGCCCACCAGAGCCAGCGCGTCGCCTACCATGTGGCGACTCTCACCGTCCCACGAACCCAGCGCCAGCACCAGGCCACCCGCCATGCTCACGGCCACCGCCGCCGTGGTCAGCGCCCCAACTCGCTCACGCAGCAGCAGGTGCGAGCCGACGGCCACGAACACGGGTGCGGTCGTCACCAACAGCACCGAGCTCGCCACCGACGTGAGCGAGAGCGATGCGGTGAAACTCAGAGTGGTCCCGGCCAGAAACACGGCCGACAGAACCAGCAGCGGTCCATCGTCGCGGCGCACCGCGCGCAGCGCCGAGTTGGACCGGACAAGCGTCGGCGCTGCCACCAGCGCCGCGCCCAGCACCATGCGATACGCGGCCACGGTCATGGGCGCTGCGTCGGCGAGACGGATGAAGATGGCGGCGGCGGACACGCTCGCCACACCCACGGCGAGCCAGACGTAGACAGCCCAGCGGGGAGGTGAGGATGAGACCCGGCTCATGGGCAGGCATTCTAGCCTGCGCCACGCGGGCGGGCCTAGCCGGCCGGCTTGAACTTGTAGAGCGTCGCGTCGTCGGTGATGTCGTCGTACGTCACCACCACGGGCATGCCGCAATAGACGTCGTCCGGTGCGATCCCCACGACGTTGCTCACCAGCCTCGGTCCCTCCTCCAGCTCGATCATGCCCACGGTGTAGGGCAGGTCTTCCTCGAAGGCCGGGCTGTAGAGGCGGTGGTAGACGCCGAAGGTGAACACCGTGCCCTTGCCGCTCACCGGCTTGACGGTGTAATCGCTGCTCAGGCATTCCGGGCAGATCGGGCTCGGCGGGAACCGGTAGGAGGAACACTTATCACATTGCTGCAACAGTAGCTGGTGCTCCTTAACGCCGGTCCAGAAGAACTCGGTGGATGGCGACGGAACTGGGATGGGTTTGTTGTAGATGGTCATTACCGGTGATTCCCCAGGATCAGTGCTGACTGGCAGGTCGTCGCTCCACCGTGGCCGGACACGAACACCAGCTCGGCGTCCTTGACCTGGCGGTCGGGGCCGTAGTCGCGGCGGGCCTGGTGCACGCCCTCGACCACCTGCAGCATGCCCTCGGCGTGGGCCTCGGAGAGCTGGCCGCCCGACGTGTTGGTCGGCAGCACGCCGCCGAGCCGCAGCGCGCCGGACGCGGCGAACGGTCCGCCCTCGCCCTTCTCGCAGAAGCCATAGTCCTCGAGCTGCAGCAGCACCATCTGCGTGAAGCAGTCGTAGAGCTGCGCAGCGTCGATGTCCTTCGGGCCGACGCCCGCCATGGCGTAGGCGGTCTCGCCCGCCCGCTTGGCGCCGGTGTTGACCATGTGGTCGCCGTAATGCCAGCCTCGCAGGTTGTTGCCGAATCCGAATCCAAGGATGTGCGCGGGAGATTGCGCCAGCGCCTCGGCTCGCTCCAGCGTGGTCACCACCACGGCGCCGCCGGCATCGGCGAAGATGCTGCAGTCGTAGAAGCTCAGCGGATCGACGATGGTCTTGGCGTCTAGGTAGTCCTCCATGGTCAGCGGCTTCTGGATGAAGGCCAGCGGGTTGCGCTGCGCGTGCTCGCGGAAGGCCAGGGCAATGCTGCCGAGCTGCTCCTTGGTCGTTCCGTACTGCTGCATGTGGAGCCGCGCCGATAGAGCGTAGTTCACCGGCGCGCCAAACATGCCGAACTCGGGTCCGAACTCACGGCGTGCCAGCGACGGGTCGGTGGTCTGCACCATCATGTTCGCGGAGCGGTTGCGGTGCGAGCGCGACCAGGAGTCGCGGGCATAGCCCACCAGAACCGTGTTGCACATGCCCGCCTCGATGGCCATGCAGGCGATCGCGACGTTGACGATCTGGCTGGCACCACCGTTGTCGGTGCTAGTGCTGAAGTTCACGTCCAGGCCGAGCACCTGGCCGATGCGCTGGTGGTGGTTGTTGATGTCGTCGGGGCCACGCGTGATCAGGCCGTCGATATCGTTCTTGTCGATGCCCGAATCTTCGATGGCATTCTTGGCGGCCACGGCCAGCAGGTCCAGCGGCCCCATGTCGGGAACCTTGCCGAGCGGACTCTGCCCCACGCCGACGATCGCGTACTTACCGGTGAGCTTTCGATCCACGTCATCTCCTCCGCGCGGCAAGCCGATCGGCCCGCGCAAGGCTGTTAGCGCCCGCATGGTAGGGCTGCGGGCGAACAGCGTCAAACGATGGTGAGACGGTTGCCGTAGCGGCGGGGCTATCCCACCCACGCGCTCTCGTTACGTTTGAGGAAAAGGGGGAACCCCCTTTGTCCCCTGGCAAAGGAGCTTTGTTTCGCTGTACTCCTCAATGTTGTAGCAGGGGCCATTGGAGAGAAACGTATTCTCCTACGACTACCTGAGACCGTTCTAAAGGAGATTGCAGGGAACGCAGGTTCCCTGCAGGGGGAGCGGGGGCGTAAACGAAACCTCTCGAGGGTGGGAGGGTGGGAAGAGGGCGCTCCTGTTGCAGCGCGACGGTCTCGCCTAGGCGTCCGTTATCTCGATGCGCAGCCGCTTGTTGATGCGCCCCTTGCTCTCATGGCCGACCACGCGGATGCGGCCCACCTCGCTGGTGTCGTGCACGTGCGTGCCGCCGTCCGCCTGCAGGTCCAGACCCTTGATGTCCACGAGGCGCACCTCCGGGATGCCAGAGGGCAGGAGGTTGATCTTGGTACGGATGAGGTCGGGGATGCCCATGGCTTCGTCGCGCGGCATCACGCTGACCTCGATGGGTCGTGCCGCGGCGATCTCCGCGTTGGCCAGCGTCTCGACGCGCTCGGCGAAGTCGGTGCTCATGGCCTCGATCTCGAAGTCCATGCGCGCGGCGAGCGGCGTCATGTTCCCGCCGGTGACCTGAGCACCGAAGTCGCGCCAGATCACGCCGCTCAGGATGTGCAGCGCCGTGTGCGTTCGCATCAATGCATGGCGCGGCTCCCAGTCGATGACACCCGTGACCTCCGTGCCGGCCGTCGCCGGGTCGCCGTCCAGCTCGTGGTAGATCTCGCCATCGCGGCGAGCCACCTTGGTCACGCGCACCTGTCTCCCATCGAACGACAGCGTGCCGGTGTCGTTGGGCTGGCCCCCGCCTCCGGGGTAGAAGGCGGTGCGGTCCAGCACGACGGCGTTCCCGTCGACGGCGGTGACGGTCGCGGTGAACTCACGCGCGTAGGAGTCAGTGTGAAAGATGGCCTCGGTCATGCGGGCACCTGGGCCTTGACCATGAGTTTAGCGATGTCACTTACGTTGGGCGCCCCGTCCAGCGCCCACACGGCGGCGAGGAGGCGGTCGGCCTGGTCCGCGCCAAGGACCTCTCCGGCCAAGTCTCTGAACTTCGCCTCCAGCACGGCGTCAGGCATAGGGTTCTCAGGCGTCCCCGTGGCGTGCTCGACGTGGGTCTCAACCGACGTCCCGTCGTCGAGGTCGATGCTGAGGTACACCTCGTCCTCACGAACCGACTCGTCGATGGTCGCGCTCACCTTCGCCCGCAGTGCCGAGATGACCGGGTCGGCGACCTTGGAGTCGCTGAACTGCGCATCGTGGCCTGCGCCGTCGACCAGCGCGGCCGCGGCGCAATGCTGGAAGGAGAATTTCCCTTCCAACCCACGCCTTGGCTCGGGGCGATTCATCAGTTCGAGCACCAGCGGGTGCACGCGCGCTCGGATGGCGGTGACATGGTCTGCGCTGAGGCCGTGGGCGTTGCGGAGCTGGATGACCGCGTCCTGGATCGGGTGAGACACGACGCCGTTGGCATAGGGCTTGAGGCCGTTGTTCGCGAGCTCCCAGCGCGTGCCGAAGCCCTCCGTGAGCTGCGCCTCGTCATGGCCCGCCGCGGACAGCACACCCCAGAATCCGCGCCGTCCACCGATCAGGTCCTCGGGTCCGGTGAAGCCCTCCTTCGCCAGCATGGCGGCCTGCAAGCCGTTGCTCGCGGCCTTGGCCGCGTGCAGGGCCTTGGAGTCGCTGCCGAACACCTCGCGGACGCCAGCGGCCTGGGTGCCCGCCGCGCCGAGTGCGTCGGATAGCTGAGCGTCCGTGAGTCCCAGCAGCTTGGCCGCGCCGCACGCTGACCCAAAGACGCCGGCCGTCCCGGTGATGTGCCAACCAGCGTCGTAGTGCCACGGATGCACCGACATGCTTACCCGGCAGCCGACCTCCGCACCCAGCACGAACGCGGCTAGCGTGTCCCTGCCCGATGCGCCGGTGCTCTCGGCGAGCGCCAGCACGGCTGGCCACACCGGTGCCGAGGGATGCAGGACCGTGGGGAAGTGCGTGTCGTCGTAGTCCTGCAGGTGTGCGCGGAACCCGTTGATCAGCGCGGCGTTGGTGAGGCTCGTGCGCAGGCCGCTGCCCACGACCGTGGCACGCTCGTTGGCGCCCTCGGCCTTGGCCCAGTCCACCAGAACCCTGGCAGGCTTGGCGAACGATGCGGACAGGGAGATGGCCAGCACGTTGATCAGCGTTCGTTTCGCTTCGTGCAGCATGGCCTCGGGGACGCCACCGGCAGGGGTGCTAACGACGCATCGGGCGAGATCGAGGGTGGCGGACATGGGCGCCTCCAGAGGATGTTGCGACGGAGTATATCGTGGCCTTGCCAGCCGCTCGCCCTGCCGAGCTGCGTCGAAAGCGAGCGGATGTGGCATAATCCCGCAGGCGCTAGGCGGATTCGCCGAAAATCACCGATTCGTGGGAGGGATCTCATGCCTTACGACAAGTACGGCTCCGACATCATCGTCGACATGCTGAAGCAGTACGAGATCAAGTTCGCTTCGCTGAACCCGGGAGCGTCGTACCGCGGGCTCCACGACTCGATCGTCAACTACGGCGACAACACGCCGGAGATCATCGAGTGCACCCACGAGAAGATCGTGATCGGCATCGCCCATGGCTATGCCCGCGTCACCGGCAAGCCGATGGCCGCCATCGTGCACAACCTGGTTGGCCTGCTGCACAGCACCATGGGCGTGTACTACGCTTACGTGGACGAGGCTCCCGTCATCGTGCTCGGCGCCACTGGTCCGATGGACACCTCTCGGCGCCGGCCCTTCATCGACTGGATCCACACCGCCCAGGACCAGGGCGACGTGGTGCGCGAGGACACCAAGTGGGACGACCAGCCCCATACCGTCGCGAGCGTGCCCGAGTCCTTCGCAAGGGCCTACCGCGTGGCTACCACGCCCCCCTACGGCCCGGTGTACCTGGTCTTTGACTCCAATTTGCAGGAGGACCCGCTGTTGGTGGAGGTGCCGATGCTCGACCCGAAGCGGCTCGTTGCACCCGACCCGTCGGCGCTGAACGCGAACACGGTCGAGAAGATTGCGGACATGCTAGTCGCGGCGAAGCGGCCTGTGGCGCTTGCCGACATGGTTGGTCAGAGCCAGGCCGCGGTCGACAAGCTGGTGGAGCTCGCCGAGCTCCTCGCAATCCCCGTCGTGGATGGTGGGCGCCGCATGAACTTCCCGAACACGAATCGGTTGGACGTGACCGACTACCGCGACGTATTCAAGGACGCGGACCTGCTGTTCGGCGTTGAGGTTCGCGACTTCGAGCGGGCGCTGACGACACTTAACCGGACGACGCGCGAGCGCACGCCGATCATCCCCGACGATTGCAAGATCATCGACCTCAGCTATCGCGACGCAGCGATCAAATCGTGGGCGCAGACCTTCCTGAAGATATATGAGGTCGACGTGTTCGCAACCGCCGACCCGACCATCGCTCTCGGCCAGGTGATCGACGCCGTGAAGGCGAAGCTCGGGTCGAGCCACGCGGGCCCCATCAAGGAACGTGCCGAGAAGATCGGCGTGATCCACGACAACCTGCGTGCCGGCTGGGCCGAGCGGGCGAAGGACGGCTGGGACAGCAAGCCCATGACGCTGCCACGCCTCTCTTCGGAGGTCTGGGACAAGATCAAGGACGAGGATTGGGTGATGACGGGGGCCGTGCTGGACGGCTGGAACCGCCGGCTGTGGGACTTCGACAAGACGGAGCAATTCCCCGGAGCGCCGTTGGGCACAGGCACGCAGGTCGGCATCTCGCTGGGCGTGGCGCTGGCCCACAAGGGCTCGGGCAAGCTGGTGGTATCGATCCAGCCCGACGGCGACCTGATGTTCGACGCAGGCTCGCTATGGATCGCCGCCTACCACAAGATCCCGCTACTGGTGGTGATGTACAACAATCGGGCGTACTACAACGACTGGGAGCACCAGATCGCCATCGCCAAGGACCGCGGACGGAATGAGGAGATGGCGTTCCTGGGCATGGAGCTCGCCAACCCGGAGCCGCACTTCGCGAAGCTGGCCGAGGCGATGGGCTGGTACGGCCAAGGGCCGATCGAGGACCCGAACGACCTGGGTTCGGCGATCGAACGCGCGATCAAGCACATCAAGGACACGGGGATGCCGGCCTTGGTGGACGCGGTGACCACCTACCGAGGTCGATGCCGCCGCGCTGCAGGGCGGGCGCGGGGCCGTTGCACCCCCAGCACCCACTCCCTGCCGCCCATCAACCGCAAGCTGGAACCGCCGGGCGGCGGTTCCAGCTTGGAGCCGTCAGGGCGCACCATCCAACCCGCCCGGAGCGGCGGGAGCCGCGACGTTCTAGTCTGAAGCAGTAACGAAACGCAGGCGCATAGTTAAGCCCTAGACCCCGGTAACGGCGGGCGCCTCCTCTTCGTGGGCTGGCTCGGAGAGTATCGCCTCAGCGGGGGACAGCACGCGCTGCCCGGCGTGGATGGCGTTGAGCACTGTGACGACTTGCTCTTCGAGGGTGGCAAGCGCGTCCTGGCAGTACTGGTCCGCGCCGGCAAAGCGTTGGCGTGCTTCCGCTTCGACGGCGGACAGCAGGCGGTCGGCCTTCAACTCGGCCTCGGCGTAAACCTCTTCGCCTCGCTTCTTCGCGGACTTAGTTAGCTCGCTCTCTTCCACGAGCGCCCGTGCGTCGGCCTCGGCGGTTGCGCGGATGCGGCGTGCATCGAGCATGGTCTGGCTGACGATCTGCTCGCGCCGCTCAAGGACATCCTGCGCCTCTTGCACGTTTCGGGGCACGGCGAGCCGCATCTGGTCGATGAGCTCCAGCAGGCGCTCGGCATCGAGCATGGCACGCCCGGTGATGGGCACCTTCTTCGCTTGGCTCGCCATGGTCTCCAGCTTGTCGATCAGTTCTAGGATTTCCAACTGCTTCCTCCTTACCTCTGTGTCACTTGCCGAAGCGCTCGCCGAGCGCCTTGATCACGTTCGGCGGAGCGAGTCCGCCGATGTCGCCACCCAGGCGGGCGACCTCCTTCAGTAGGCTCGCCCGCACGAACTGGTACTGGATGTCGGTCATCAGGCAGACGACATCCACGTCCGGTGCGAGCTTGCGGTTCATCAATGCCATCTCGAATTCGTACTCGAAGTCGGCGTTCATGCGGATACCGCGGACGATGGTGGCGGCGCCCTGCTTGCGGGCGTAATCGACCACCAGCCCGCTGAAGCTGGTGATCTCGATGCCTGACACGCCGGCGGCCGCTTCGCGGAACAGGCTCATGCGCTCTTCGGTGTTGAACATGGTCTGCGTCGCTGGCGCCTCGAACACGGAGATGACGAGTTTGTCGAACAGTTTTGCGGCGCGCTTGACGATGTCCAGATGCCCCTCGGTCACTGGGTCGAAACGTCCCGGGTAGATAGCGACCGTCAAGTTGTCGCCTCTGGATCTGTGGACAGTTCGTAGAAGGCCAGGGAGGCGTCGCCGTACCGCCGGTTCTGCGTGCGGGTCATGGCGCCGCAAACCATGGGAGCCTCGACCCGGCTGGCATGCCCGACGATGGCCAGGCCGCCCTCAGTGAGCAGGCCCAGCTCCCCGATTCGCTCGACGACGTTGGCGGGGAACGGCTTCGTGTATGGCGGGTCCATAAGCATGTAGTCGTATCGCCGACCCATTCGGGGGAGCGCATCCTCCACGGTCGCCTGCAGTACGTCGGCGCGACCTGCTGTCTTGGTGGCGATCAGGTTGGCCTTGATCACCGCGACCTGGCGGCGGTCTGCCTCCACGAGATCGGCGTGCGCGGCGCCACGGCTGAGCGCTTCGATGCCCAGGGAGCCCGTTCCCGCGTATAGGTCTGCCACTACCGTTTCCTCCAAGCCGTACCCGGTCAGGATGCTGAACAACGCGCCGCGGACCCGGTCGGTCGTGGGCCGCACGCCGGGGGCCACTGGTGATCGCAGGGGTACCCCCCTGGCTGCTCCACCGGTCACCCGCACGTCGCGCCTCGCAGCAAAGCATCGGCACACCGCGGAGAGGCGTGCATACGCAAAAATCTGGTCAGTATCTTAAACTGAGTTTTATAAAATAGGTAGTACTCAGACCAACGCGAGGGCGATTATCTCGAACTTGGATGGCGTACTGGCCCCGTTCCCATTTCCCCTGCGCCAGTCCAAGGCCATGGCGAGACGGTTTACTTCCAAGCCTCGTGAGCGTAATATTCGTCTCGTTCGGATGGCGCGCCGAGGGCCGGTTGGCTACTCGGTGCTTGTTTTGTTTAGACGCAGGGCGATGGACGAGGTTGCCATGGCACCGGAAGACACCTACCTGACCACCGAAGGTCTTAGAACGCTGGAAAAGGAGCTCGATTACCTGCGGTCGGTTCGCCGCCAAGAGGTCGCGGACCGCATCCAGGGTGCGAAGGAAGTCGGAGAGCTCGATAATGCCGAGTACGAAGAGGCCAAGGGCGAGCAATCCTTCGTGGAGGCCCGCACCCAAGAGCTTGAAAACATGATCCAGAATGCGGTGATCATCCCAGACCACGGACGCGGGGGCACCAGGTCTGACGTGGTCGAGGTGGGTTCGATCGTGAAGGTCCAATCGCTCAAGGCAAAGCGCACGGACATCTACACCATCGTCGGCAGCACCGAAGCCTCTCCCGCGGAGGGGCGCATCTCCAACGAGTCGCCCATGGGGAGCGCGCTGCTCGGTCGGAAGGCCGGCGAGACGGTGGAGTTCACCGTCCCAGCCGGGGTGCAGCAGACCAAGATACTTTCGGTCCGCTAGCCCCATGTCGACCCAACGAGGTGACAAGCTCCTGCGCAGCCGGCGCACCAAGCGCGACCGGCTCGTCGAGCAAGGCGTCGACCCCTATCCACCGCGATTCAGGCGTACGCATACGACCTCCGAGGCGGCTGCGGCGCTCGCGGCCTCAGAGGCCGCTGCCGGCGAGGCGCCCTTCGTCGTCGTGGCTGGCCGCTTGAGCCGCATGCGCGACATGGGCAAGGTCACGTTCGCCGATATCGGCGACCAGGACGGCCGGCTGCAGTTGTTCGTCCGCAAGGACGCGGTTGGCGACGGCTATGCGCTTCTTGACGAGATCGACCTTGGCGACTTCCTCGGTGCCTCAGGAACCATGATGCGCACGAAGACCGGCGAGCCGTCGCTGGCTGTGACGGAGCTCACGATGCTGGCCAAAGCCATGCGGCCTCCGCCCGAGAAGTTCCATGGGCTGCGTGACATCGAGCAGCGCTACCGCCAGCGGTACCTGGACCTCATCTCGAGCCGCGAGGTGCACGAGACGATGCGCACACGTAGTCGCATCGTCTCTGCCATACGCCGGTTCTTCGACGGCCGCGGTTTCCTCGAGGTGGACACCCCGGTCTTGGTCCCGGTGCCCGCAGGCGCCATGGCGCAGCCGTTCGTGACCCAGCATCTGGCGCTGGACCGCCAGCTCTACTTGCGCATCGCGACCGAGCTCTACTTGAAACGGCTCATCGTGGGCGGTATGGATAAGGTCTACGAGATCGGCCGCGTGTTCCGCAACGAAGGTGTGGACGCCGATCACAATCCCGAGTTCACGCTGCTCGAAAGCTACGAGGCCTACGCCGACTACAAGGACGTGATGGCCATGGTGGAAACGCTGGTGCCCCAGGTAGCCCAGGAGGCGCTCGGCGCCACGACGGTGTCCTTCGAAGGCCAGGAGATCCCGCTCGCGGCGCCATGGCTCCGTATCTCGCTGCATGACGCCGTGAAGGAGTATGCGGACGTCGAGCTGGACGACTATCCCACCGCGGAGTCGCTCGCCGATCGGATGCGTGAGGCAGGTGTCCCGGCCACGTACGCCGAGAGCCGCGGGCGGCTGATCGACAAGCTGGTGGGCATGTTTGTCGAGCCGAAGCTGGTGCAGCCGTCGTTCCTGGTCGACTACCCCGTGGAGATGTCCCCGCTCGCCAAATCCAGTCCGCACGATCCCCGCTACGCGGAGCGCTTTGAGGCGTTCGCCGCAGGCATGGAGATCGCCAATTCGTTTACGGAGCAGAACGATCCCGACGTGCAGCGGCAGCGCTTCGAGGAGCAGGAGGCGTTGCGCAAGCGCTACCAGGGTGAGGAGCTCGACCGTATGGACGAGGATTTCCTCATCGCGCTGGAGCACGGCATGCCGCCCACCGGTGGGCTCGGCATCGGCATCGACCGGCTCGTCATGCTGCTCACGGGCCAGAGCACGATCCGCGACGTGCTCCTCTTCCCGCAGGTGCGGAGCGCTGGTGATGCTTAGCATCGACCTCATCCGCCGGCAGCCCGAGATACTGCGCCGGTCCATGGAGCGCCGGCAGGAGGATGCGGCCGTAGTCGATGAGCTGTTGCGGCTCGACGGGCAACGCAGGTCGCTGGTGGCCGAGGCGGACGAGCTGCGAGCGAAGCGCAACGAGGCCAGCAAGGCGATCGGCGAGATTATGCGTCAGGGTGGAGGCGATGCCGCTGAGGCGCAGAAACAAGAGGTTCGTGTGCTGGGCGAGCGGCTACAGGCCATCGATCCTGACGTGCGCGAAGTCGACGAGACGCTACGGTCGCTGATGCTAACGATCCCGAATGTGGTGTCGGACGATGTGCCAGACGGTCCCGACGACACGGGGAACGTGGTGCGCCACGAGGAGGGGGAGCGGCGTTCCTACGACTTCCCGCTGAAGCCTCACTGGGAGCTGTCCGAGTCGCTCGGCATCACCGACTTCGAGCGTGGCGCCAAGATTTCAGGCCGCATGTTCTACGTGCTGGGCGACGTGGGCGCGCGTCTTCAGAGAGCGCTGGTCACGTGGATGCTCGACCTGCACCGAGAGCGCCATGGCTACGGCGAGCGCAGTGTGCCGTTCATGGTGCTCGGTCAGACCATGGAGGGCAGCGGCAACCTGCCCAAGTTCGCCGATGCCCTCTATCGCGACGCCGAAGAAGATCTCTGGCTGATCCCCACCGCGGAGGTACCGCTCACGAACCTGCATCGCGATGAGATCATCGAGCTGAGCTCCCTGCCGATTCGCTACATGGCGCACACGCCCTGCTTCCGGCGCGAGAAGGCGGCTGCAGGAAGCCAGGTGCGCGGTCTCAAGCGCGTCCATCAGTTCGAGAAGGTGGAGATGTACCAGTTCGTGGAGCCGGAGTCGTCCGATGCTGTGCTGATGGAGATCGTCGAAGCCGCCTCCGACGTGGCGCGCGGCCTCAATCTTCCGTTCAGGCACCTGCAGCTCTGCACCGGTGACATCAGCTTCCCTTCCACCAAGTCCTATGACGTGGAGATCTGGACGCCTGCGTCGGACGAGTGGCTCGAGGTGAGCTCCTGCTCCAACTGCACCGACTTTCAGTCGCGCCGGGCGAACGTGCGGTTCCGCCGCAGGGCTGGCGGCCCGGCCGAGCTCGTGCACACGCTGAACGGGTCGGGCCTCGCGCTGCCTCGCGTAATCATCGCCATCATCGAGACGTTCCAACAGCCCGATGGCGGCGTACGGCTGCCCGACGTGCTCGTGCCGTACATGGGCGGGCAAACCACGTTGGAGCCGGTGTAGCCTTCCTGGTTTGACGCCCCTCTCGTGGCCTGGCCTAGAATGGCCTGCATGGCGGCTGCGCGAGGCCGCCGCCAACCGGAGGAGATCCCGTGTACGAACGATCCGTTCTGCCCAATGGGCTTCGCATACTCACCAGCTCCATGCCGCACACCCGGTCTGTTTCCATCGGGATCTTCGTCGGCGCTGGATCGCGCTACGAGGACGAGGCTAACGCCGGGGCCTCTCACTATCTCGAGCACATCCTGTTCAAGGGTACGGAGCGTCGGCCCGAGCCACAGATGATCAGCAGCGCCATCGAGTCCGTGGGTGGCATCCTCAACGCCAGCACCGATCGCGAGGCGACGATCTTCTACACCAAGGTGGCGCAGGATCATTTCGCGTTGGGCTTGGACGTGCTGACCGACATGGTGCTGAACCCGCTGTTCGATGCCGACGAGATGGAGCGTGAGCGTGGGGTCATCATCGAGGAGCTGGCCATGACCTACGACCAGCCCGATGCCTTTGCCGATCTCCTGATCGACGAGGTGCTGTGGCCGGAGCAGGCCATGGGCCGGGACATCGGCGGCACCAAGGAGTCCGTGAGCGCGATCAGCCGTCAGGCGCTGCAGGAGTACCACGCCCGGCAGTACGTTCCTGGAAACGTGGTGGTGTCAGTAGCGGGGAACGTGACCCACGATGAGGTGGTCACGCTCTTGGACGAGCACATGGGCGCATGGAAGGACGGCACGCCGATCGAGTGGCAAGCCGTTCAACTCGCGGCTGCGGGCAATCGCGTCTCGCTGGGAACCCGGAAGACAGACCAGGCCCACCTGTGCCTGGCCATGGACGGCGTGTCCAGCGTCGCGCCCGATCGTTACGCGGTGGACCTGATGAACACGGTGATGGGCGAAGGGATGAGCAGCCGGCTGTTCATGGAGGTGCGCGAGCGCCGGGGGTTGGCGTACGAGGTGCATTCCAGCTCCATGCACTACCGTGACTGCGGCGCGCTCGTGGTCTACTGCGGCGTGGACACGGCGAAGGTGGACGAGACGGTCGGCGCGGTGCTCGGCGAGTTCGCCAAGCTGCGCGACGACGTGCCCGAGGAGGAACTGCACAAGGCGACGGAGTTCACGGTGGGGCGTCTGGGCCTGCGGCTCGAGGATTCGCGTGCGGTGATGGGTTGGCTCGGTGGCCATGAGCTGCTGCGCGGCTTCATCACGACGCTCGATCAGGTGGTCGAGGATTTGCGTGCCGTGACCCCCGAGCAGGTGCGCCAGGCGGCGAACATGTACCTGGGCGACGGAGGCTACCGGTTCGCAATCGTCGGGCCCTATCGCTCAGAGGCGCGGTTCCGCAAGCTGCTTGCCGTGTGATGGCGTAGCAAGACGATGGCGAAACGAAAGAGGCCTCCGCGCCGCGGAGGCCTCTTTCGTTTCGCTGGAAGTCGTTCCTAGAAGTCGTGCATGTCCGGCATGGCGGGCGCCGACGCGTTCTTCTCGGGAAGGTCCGTCACGACGGACTCAGTGGTGAGCACCATGGCCGCGACGCTGGCTGCGTTCTCGACCGCGGCGCGGGTAACCTTCGCCGGGTCCACGATCCCGCGCTCGAACATGTGGCCCCAGACGCCGGCGTCGGCGTCGAAGCCCCAGTCGGCCTCGGCCTTCTTCGCACCGTCGACAATAACGTCGCCGGGCTGGCCGGAGTTGATGGCGATGAGCCGGACGGGCTCCTCAAGCGATTTCTTGAGGATGTCCGCGCCGGTCTTTGCGTCGCCTTCGAGCTTCAGCTTTTCGATAGCCGCGGTCGCTCGCACGAGGACGACTCCTCCACCGGGGACGATGCCTTCCTCAACCGCCGCTCGGGTTGCGGAAAGGGCGTCCTCGACGCGGGCCTTCTTCTCCTTGAGCTCGATCTCGGTGGCCGCACCGACATGGATGATGGCCACTCCACCCACCAGCTTGGCCAGGCGCTCCTGGAGCTTCTCATG
>CAZQVD010000004.1:23888-33740 GCA_964596665.1 uncultured Dehalococcoidia bacterium | reverse complement strand
CGGCTTCAGCTGCTTGCCTACCGGTTCGGCGAGGTTCAGGGACGTGAGGCTGCCTGAGTTGCCGCCGCGCAGATAGTAGGGCACGTACGTGGCCGACGGCAGGGGCCATGAGGGCTCCGTGCGGTAGGCGTCGTCGCCGCGCACGAACAGCCGCACCGGCGGGCCGTCCATGAATCCGTTGTCCATGCCCTTCAGGAAGTGGTCGTAGAACGGCAACATCTCCTGCTCGTGGAACTCGATCGTGTCGAACAGGTGGTGAGCCTCCATGGTGTTGCGGGCGCCGGTCACCAGCAGTTTCTTGGAGCTCGTGAGCAGCTCGTAGCCCAGGATATTGCCTCGCAGGTGGAGGCCGATCTTGCCCCAGTGGCCGATGGAGAATACGGGTACGTCGATCTCGCTGATGCGCTCGTAGGCGCTGCGCTCCTTCCACCAGTCGTCGTAGGTCGCGTGGACCAGGCCGAGGTAGGCCATGTCAGGCTCCATGGCCCGGCCGGTGGGTGCGTTGGAGCCGCGCAGCATGTTGTTGGCGCGAACGCCCGCGTACCAGTTCGGGAAGAAGGGGGCAAAGATGCCGCCGTTGTACGCGGAGCCGCGATAGGGATCGATGAAGCCGTCGTATGGCCCGATGCACGTGAGGTGCGGCGGGTTCCAGGTGGCGAACAGCCATTGGATCATGGCGTAGTACGACTGGCCGTAGCCGCCCACCTTGCCGTCGGACCAGAGCTGGTTGGCGATCCACTCGATCACCTCGCAGCAGTCCTGTTGCTCCGTGCGGTCGAGGTACCCGAACACGCCCTCTGACTTGCCTGAGCCGCGCACATCCATTCGCACGTAGGCGTATCCGCGCTGCACATACCACTCAATGGGGCCGGTCTCGCGCCAGAGGAACAGTGGCAGCGCGGGCAGGTCGTCAGTGTCGTACTGGTAGGGCGATGCCACGAACAGGGCAGGGAACCGGCCCTCGCCTTCGGGGCGATAGATCTTAAGCGCGATACGGACGCCGTCGCGCATGGTGACATAGACGTCCTTCGTGACGGTCATCCGATGCTCGGGGGTGCTGACGTTGGTGGCCATGGAGCGATGCTAGCAGCTAGCGCGTCTGCACGACGAGTACGCGGTCGCGGCCTGTCAGGTCAGACGCTGCGCGGACGATGGCGCCGTCGAACTGCTCAAGTGCATGGGCCGTTGCCTCCTCGACCTGGCGAGGGTCCAACTCGAGCAACAGCGCCCCGCCCGCCACCAGCTGGTCCGCGGCCGAATCGAGCAGCCTACGTATCACGTCGAGGCCGTCGTCGCCGCCGTCGAGTGCCTCGCGGGGCTCGTACATGCGGATCTCGGGGTCCAGCGTGGGAATCTCGTGCGAGGCGACGTAGGGCAGGTTAGCGGTGATCAGGTCGACCGGCTCGCGCACCGGCTCCAGCAGGTCGCCCAGGTGGAATGTCATTCGCCCGGCGAGGCCGTGGCGCTCCGCGTTGTTCGATGCGATCTCGAGCGCCCGCGGGGCGATGTCGGTGGCAAAGACGTGCGCGTGTGGCAGGTTCGCGGCGAGCGCGATGCCGATGGCGCCGCTGCCACAGCCGACGTCGGCGATGCGGAGGCCGCCGGCTGGGAGCGACGGGGCGATGCGCAGCGCCTCCTCCACCAGTGTCTCGGTGTCTGGACGCGGGATCAGGACACCGGGAGCAATGGTTAGCTCGATGCCGAAGAACTCACGCTTGCCCATGATGTAGGCGGCTGGCTCGTGGCGGAGGCGGCGCTCGATTAGCGCCTCGGCGGTGCTCGACTCGGCCTCGGTGGCCGTGTCCGGCAGTCGCGAGAAGAGCTCCGTGCGGCCGACGTTGAGTACGGTCATCCACACCAGATCCGCCTCGATCCGGGCGTCGCCGATGCCTGCTTGGGCCAGCCGCCGCTCCGTCTTGCGGAGCAGCGTGCCCAGCGTGCTCACGCCACGGCCTCCTGCAGCATGCGTGCCTGCTCGTCTTGCAGCAGCGCCTCGACCACGTCGTCGAGGCGGCCTTGGCCCGCGAGTATCTCTTCGAGGCCATGGACGCTGAAGTTGACACGGTGATCCGTCAGGCGGTCCTGGGGGAAGTTGTACGTGCGTATCTTCTCTGAGCGTTCCCCCGAGCCAACCTGTGCTCGCCGGGTGGCGGTGGTCTGTGCAATCCGCTCGCGCATCTGGCGCTCCAGCAGGCGGGAGCGCATCACTGTCATAGCTTTGATCTTGTTCTTCAACTGAGAACGCTCGTCTTGGCAGACGGACATGATGCCGGTGGGCAGGTGGACGATACGGACCGCTGTTGCGACCTTGTTCACGTTCTGACCGCCGGCACCCCCGGAGTGGAAAATGTCGATGCGCAGCTCCGCAGGGTTGATCTCAAGATCTGCCTCTTCCGCCTCAGGTAGCACGGCCACGGTTGCCGTGGACGTGTGGATCCGGCCCTGCGCCTCGGTGGTGGGCACGCGCTGGACCCGATGGACGCCGCCCTCGTGCTTCAGGAGGCGGTACGCCTGTGGCCCGCTCGCCTCGAAGGTGACTTCCTTGAATCCTCCCTGCTCGCTGCCACTCGAGTCGATAACCTCAATCTTCAGGCCGTGGCGTTGCGCGTAACGGGAGTACATGCGGAACAGATCTCCGGCGAACAAGCTCGCCTCTTCGCCTCCGGTTCCCGCCCGCACCTCAACGATCGCATTCTTGTCGTCGTTGCGGTCCTTTGGCAGCAACGCGGACCGGATCTGCTCCTCCAGCTCCGCGAGGAGCTGCTGGAGGCGGGAGCCCTCCTCGCGGGCCATCGCTGCGATCTCTGCGTCGTCGTCGCCAGCGAGGACGCGTGCGTCGCCCAGCTCGGTTCGCGTGGCCTGGAGCTCACGGAACGCGTGCACGACGGGCATGAGGTCGGAGCGTTCCTTCGCAAGTTTGCTCAAGCGGCCCGGGTCGGAGGCGACGTCGGGTAGCGCTAGGAGCTCGTCGATGTCCTGCATCCGCTGGGCCAGCTCTTGTAGCTTCTCGTCTATGTCGGTTGCCCGTCGGCTGTGGTTCGGCGGCGTAGAGAAGCCCCGCTCAACGGAGGGCCTGCCACGGCGCCTGTGAGCAAAATTATAGCATGTGGCCCACGCCGCCTTGCGGCGGATTCGAAGATCAGTACGGCGCTCCGGTACACTCAAAATGCCGCGAACTCGCCTTCTTAGCGGAGTCACGCTCGTGAGGCAGCGTTGTAGACTCTTTCCGTTGCGCTGTGCAACTGCCTATGCCTATCACGCAAGCAATGAAGCACGTTCGCATCGCGTCCATCGCCCCTGCAATCGTGGTCATCCTGACCGTGGTCGCCGCGTGTGCCACGCCGGACCCAACGTCCACGCCGGCACCGCCGGACCCAACGGCTACGCCGACGCCCACATCCACGAACACACCGACGCCCACGGCGACGTTGATTCCGACCCCGACGCTCACTCCCACACCATCGCCGACGCCGGTGCCGACACCAACCCCATCGCCCACGCCGACTCCGACGCTCACCCCCACACCAACGCCGTCGCCCACGCCGTCGCCCACGCCGTCGCCCACGCCGTCGCCCACGCCCACGCCGTCGCCCACGCCGACGTTGACTCCGACTCCGACGCCCACGCCGGATCTGCTCTCCGGCGCTCAGAAGGCCGAGCCGGCGATGGTTCAGCTCTCGGCCAGTGGCAACCGTTGGTCTGGCGTGCTGATTGGCGAGACCGGGCGGATCCTCACCACCTCATCAAACCTGGGTAGTGCACCCATCGCCAGTTTGATCACCGCGACCGGCGCAACTGCAGATGCTTGGATTGTCGGCCGCGACGACGACCTCGATCTGGCCATACTCGAGGTGGTAAGCCCCGGGCAGACCTACTCCACTGTGAACATAGCCGTGGGCGACCCGCTGCAGCAGAACGAAGAGTTGGTCCTGTTGCAGTACACCGGCACAGGTGCGGTGGTCGATCGCAAGACAACACGGGTGGTCGGATCACGCCAAGATCTCTTCACCGGGATCCAGTACGTACAGGTCCAGGCCTTGAGTGCGGCAGGTGCAGAAGGCGGGGCGCTGATCGACAACACCGGTAGCCTGCGTGGGATCCGCATGTCGGAGCAGCAGATGATCGATCTAGTGATCGGGCGCCCTGGCGAGGTGTGGGCGGTGAGCGCGGAATCGTTGAATAACGTCATCGTCCCCAGGCTCGACTCCGGGATCTCCGTGATAAACACCCCGTCGAGCACCATCGCTTCCGGAGCCCCTCCGCCGATCCCGAGCATCTTCAAGGGCACGGTCTCAGCCGGCGGAGTGCCTGCCGCGGTGGGGAATCGGCTCTATGCGCGAGTGACCGCAACCAGCGGCCACGTGGCGTGGTTCTCCGAGTTGATCACGACCAGAGGGCGCTTCGTGTTGGGCATCTCCATCTCCGACTCGAGATTTGCCAACGCGCGAGTCGAGTTCTGGATGTCGTCGGGACGGTCGCTCACCACGAGCACGTACGTGCAGACGGTGAGTCGCACAACAGTGCTTGATCTCGTGATCCCCTAGAGACCCATCCCTCGCAGTGCGTCGTGCACGCCGTCCGCCGCCACCTCCTGCTGATCGGCGGTAGTCATGTTGCGTAGGGTCACCGTCCCTCGCTCCAGCTCTTGGTCCCCCAAGATCAGCACTGCCGGCGAGGCCAGCGCGGAAGCGTATCGCATTTGGGCCTTGAGGCTCCTGGCCGGGGCCACCAGGGCCGCCAGCTCAGCCGCGCGCAGCTCGGTGGCCAGCGAAATCGCCCTTGCCTTCGCCGCCGGCCCGCGGTAGGTGATTACGATGGGTGCGGGCGCGCTATCGGGTACGTCGGCGCCCTGCTCCTGGATGTTGATGATGAGCCGTTCGATGCCGGCCGCGAAACCGATGCCCGGCGTCGGGTCGCCGCCGAGTTGCGCGATGAGTCCGTCGTACCGCCCGCCAGCGCAGACGGCGCTCTGTGCCCCCTGGCGCGCGGGGTGCACCTCGAACACCGTACGTGTGTAGTAGTCCAGTCCTCTGACCAGCTTGTGATCCAGCGTGTAGGGGATCGCAAGCGCGGCCAGGTAGCCGACCAGCTCCTCCCAGTGAGCCTGCGCGCTGGGTCCCAGGTAGTCCACGCTTCTCGGCGCGTCCGAGATGAACGGCTCGCCCGCAAGCTCCTTGGAGTCGAGCAATCGCAGCGGGTTCGCGTCGAAACGCCGCCGATCGTCCGGGCCGAGGTGTGCGAGATGGGGCCTGAAGTGCTCGCGGAGGGCATCGATATACGCCGCCCGGTCCTCCGCATCGCCGATATTGTTTAGCACCAGCTGCATGTCACCAAGGCCGAGTCTCTCCATGGTCACCATTGCGAGCTGGATCACCTCCAGGTCAATCGCCGCGTCACCGTCGCCGATGGCCTCCACGCCGAACTGGTGAAACTGGCGGAACCGCCCGGCCTGTGGACGGTCGTATCTGAACATCGGGCACAGGTAGAATAGCCGCGTGGGTTGTGCGTTGTTGTGCAGCCCATGTTCCAGATATGCGCGGCATACTGCGGCCGTCCCCTCCGGCCGCAGCGTAATCTCCTGGCCGCCGCGGTCCTCGAAGTTGTACATCTCCTTCTGCACGATGTCCGTCTCTTCACCCACCGTGCGCTGGAACAGCGTGGTGTCTTCGAAGATGGGCGTGTCGATGCGCCGGTAGCCGTGGGCGTGCGCCGCAGCGGTCGCCGTCCGGCTCACGAAGCTCCAGTAGCGCTGGTCGGATGGAAGGATGTCCGCGGTTCCGCGAGGGGCCTGATACATGGGATATGTGCTCGATTGGTCGGGGATGTGGCAATTGTCCCTGAGGGCACTGGCCAGCGCCATTATAATGAGAGCGATGGATCAGTTGTTGGATAAGATTAGGGATTACCTGCCGCAGGAGCGCGCGGAGCTCGTGGAGCGTGCGCTCGATTATGCGGTGCGGATGCACGACGGCCAGAGTCGGCGCTCCGGCGAGCCGTACATCGAGCATCCGGTGAGCGCTGCGAAATACTTGGCGGACCTTTCCCTCGACGCTCCGACCATCGCCGCCGCCCTGCTCCACGACGTGGTGGAGGATTGCGACGTCACGGTCGACGATCTCCGCAGGGAGTTCGGCGACGACGTCGCGAGCCTCGTCGACGGCGTCACCAAGCTCACCAAGCTCGACTCGCTGGCCTCGGACGACCGCGACGTTCGCCGGCCCGCCAACGACCGCCAGGCCGAGAGCCTGCGCAAGATGCTCGTCGCCATGGCGGAGGACATCCGCGTGGTGCTCATCAAGCTGGCCGATCGCCTGCACAACATGCAGACGCTCGGTGCGCTGGGCCCTGACCGCCGGGAGGCCATCGCCCAGGAGACACTCGATATCTACGCACCGCTGGCGCACCGCCTGGGCATGGGCGAGGTGAAGTGGCAGCTGGAGGATCTGGCGTTCCGGTACCTCCAGCCGAACCAGTACCGGGCAATCTCCAAGCTGCTTAGCTCCAAGCGCCAGGAGCGCGAGGCCTACGTCAGACAGGTGACCGAGGTGCTGAAGCGCGAACTGGTGCGCGCCAACTTCAACGCCGAGGTCACGGGGCGTCCCAAGCACATCTACAGCATCTACACCAAGGCCCAGGCCTACGCCGCTATGGGCAAGCAGCTCGGTGACATCTACGACCTATTCGCCGTCCGCGTCCTCGTCCCCAGTGTGCAGGATTGCTATGGAGTGCTCGGGATTGTGCATGCGCTGTGGCGGCCGGTCCCCGGTCAGTTCGACGACTACATCGCCAATCCCAAAGAGAACATGTACCAATCGCTGCACACCTCGGTGCGGTCCATCGGGGGCATGCCCGTTGAAGTGCAGGTTCGCACCTACCAGATGCATCAAGTGTCCGAGTACGGCGTCGCGTCGCACTGGAGCTACAAAGAGGGAGGCGCCAACGACCTGCAGTTCGAGGAGCGCATGACCTGGCTGCGTCAGCTGCTGGAGTGGCAGCGGGACGTGAGCGGCACCGATGAGTTCCTGGAGACGGTCAAGACCGACGTGTTCCGCGATCAGGTGTTCGTGTACACGCCGAAGAACGAGATCAAGGAGCTGCCATCGGGCGCCACGCCCATCGACTTCGCCTACCGGATCCACACGGAGCTCGGTCATCGGTGCATCGGCGCGAGGGTGAACGGCAAGCTCGTCGCCCTCGACACCCAGCTCAAGAACGGCGATACGGTCGATATACTTACCAGTCGGGTGGCTCGGGGCCCAAGCCTGGACTGGCTGAACCAGCACCTCGGCTATACGAAGACCGCCAACGCGAGGCAGGCGGTTCGTGGATGGTTCCGCCGCGAGGATCGGGGTGCCAACGTCCAGCGAGGCCAAGCGCTGCTCAAGCGGGAACTGAGGCGGCTCAACGAGGCGGTGGACGAGCTGGAGATCGGCAAGATGTACGGGTACGAAACCCTGGACGATCTGCATGCCGCGCTGGGCAGCGGGACCGTCACCATCGCGCAGATCGTCGGGCGGCTGTCGGCCCGGCAAGAGGCCGCGGCTCGCGATCGCGATGTCGAGGGACCGCCGGTCGAGATGGCGACGGCGAGCGTGTCGGTTTTGGGTGTGGGCGATCTGCTGACGAGGATGGGCGAGTGCTGTAGTCCGCTTCTCGGCGACGATATCATCGGATACGTGACCCGAACGCGAGGCGTCACCGTGCATCGCGGGGACTGCCCGAACCTGAAGGGCGTCCAGAGCGAGGAGCGGTTGGTACCCGTGTCGTGGGGCAAGACAGAGAACCGATATCCGGTTTGGCTCAAGGTGGACGCGTACGACCGCGTGGGACTGCTGCACGACATCACCGGTGCGACGTCCACCGAGCACGTGAACATCCTGTCTTCGCAGACCGACGTGCTCGACGACGGCACGGTCACCATCCACATCACCACGCAGGTCACGAGCCTAGAGCAGCTGAGCAGGCTGTTCACACGGATCGAGGGCGTACAGGGCGTGCACAGCATGGCCAGAACGGCCCAGCCGCAGGCATCGACGTCTCATGCAAGCGGGGTTGGCGACCCCGGCAGGTAGTAAAGAGCGCCGCTGCGAGGCATAATAGCTAGCGGAAGCTGGACGACGGCTTCCGTTTCATGAGGTGGAGGTTCAGTTGCCCGCGATAAAAACATCCAGAGCTCAAGAGAAACGGCGTGCCGTGAATCGGCAGGTCAGGTCAAGCACGCGTACGGCGGTCAAGAAGGCCGTTCGACTGCTGGATGCTAAGACCGATGCCACGGCGGAGGTTCTCCACGCGGTCAGCGCGCTTGACCGTGCCGGGACCAAAGGCATCCTCCACCGAAACACCATCGCGCGCAGCAAGTCGAGGCTGATGAAGCGGCTCAACGCCGCCGCCGAGCAGCCCCCGGATTGATCCGTGCGACCAACGAAAAGGCCGGGCCAAGCGCCCGGCCTTTCGCGTTACACGCGATCACGTGCGACAAAGCGTCGTTGACACGAAAGCCCTCGGGTTTCTAGCATGCGAACAGACGTTCCGGTATCTGCCCGCGAGGAGCCCCATGGCCACATTGAGTCCGCGGCAAGAGCGCATGCTCGCCTTCATCCACGAGTACCACGACGACCACAGCTACATGCCGTCGGTGCGCGAGATCCAGTCGGCCTGCGACATCAGCTCGACCTCCGTCGTCGACTACAACCTGCGGCTGCTGGAACGCGACGGGCACGTGCGCCGCTCGCCCGACATCTCACGCGGGCTCGAACTCGTGGGAGTCGAAGCGTCTCCTGGAGAAGACCTCATCGAGGTACCCGTGATTGGCACCATTGCCGCTGGTACGCCCATACCTGTGCCCGAGGCGGAGGGATGGCCTGCCGAGGATTCCGAGCGCATCTCGCTCCCGCCCGAGCTGACACCACGCCAGTCTGACAACCTGTTCGCGCTCCGGGTCAAGGGCTATTCGATGATTGATGCGCTCATCACCGACGGTGATTTGGTCATCATGCAGCCCACGGCGGAGGTGAGGAACGGCGAGATGGTGGCGGCTTGGCTGCGCCTGGAGGAAGAGGCGACGCTCAAGCGCTTCTACATCGAGGGCGACCGCGTGCGGCTCCAGCCGGAGAACACCCAGATGGATCCCATCTACGTTGCCGCTGAGAACGTGCAGGTCCACGGCAGGGTGGTCGGCGTGATCCGCCGAATGACCTAGCGCCCCTTCCAGCGCTTCCTCCGGTATCATTCCCCCCATGAATGTTGTACGCCCGGCCTCACCGGCCGACGCACCCCGGATCGTGCAGTTCCAGGTCAGCATGGCCCTCGAGACCGAGGACCTGGCGCTGGACCCAGCCATCGTCGCCAGTGGGGTGGCAGCGGTCTTCGAGGATACTGCGAAAGGCCACTACTGGGTCGCAGAGCGCGGCAGCCAGGTCGCTGGGATGTTGCTCACGGTCCGGGAGTGGAGCGACTGGCGCAACGGCACGGTGCTATGGGTGCACTCGGTCTACGTCGACCCGCCGGTTCGGCGCTCTGGCGTGTACCGCGCTCTCTACGACCACCTGCGAGCCATCGTCGACGCGGACGAAGGGCTTGTGGGCCTGCGGCTGTACGTGGACAAGCGCAATACGGGCGCTCAGGATACGTATGAGGCGCTGGGCATGACCCGCGAGCACTATCACCTCTACGAGTGGATGAAGTAGGCGTGGTGCGATCCCGTACCCACTCGCTGCCGCTCAGCGATGGAGCCCCCCCCCCCCCCCCCCCCGCTTGGCCCAAGAGGGCCACCCCCCTGGGCCCCCCGCAGGGCGGCGACCCTGCCCCCGCCGGCCCCGCACGGCAGCGGTGCCAGAGCTCCTCCTCCCTCAT
>CAZQVD010000004.1:0-23878 GCA_964596665.1 uncultured Dehalococcoidia bacterium | reverse complement strand
CTCGCTGCCGCTCAGCGATGGAGCCCCCCCCCCGCGACACGCTTGGCCCAAGAGGGACACCTCCTTGGGCCCCCGGCAGGGCGGCGATCCTGCACCCGTCGGCCACGCGGTCGCTATGCTGGAGCGGAGAGAGCAGCGGCGCTTTAATCCTGAGCCGTCAGGCGCACGGTAACCAGGCGTCCCTAGTCCGACGACGGCAGCGCTTTCGCCGCGAGCAGCGCCATGGGTATACCGTCGCAGCAGACGCTGGCGGTGCCTGGCTTGGTGCAGAGCACCATCGCGCCGCATGCAGCGCACGAATAGCGCTTCCCGAGCTTGCTCGCCGCATCGCCCTCGGCCGCCACGCACGACAGATCGCCGGAGCCAGCCTTGGTGACCATGTACTGCGCACCGAGCTCGGTGCACTCGTAGCGCTTCCCCATCTCTGACGGCAAAACGGCTCACCTCGCATCGCGAATCGCGGGGGTGCCCCGCGCCGCCATCTTAGCAAACGCGCGACGCTCGGCATGGGGCTCCGGTGCGCATCTGCGGCTGGCCTCACGTGGCGTCGGCACGCTAAGCTGAGGCCAGCGAGGGCTCGCCCTCGGCGAAATGGGAGCAGCACACATGCCGATCGCCCCAAGCATCAAGCAGCACATGGCCGATAGCTCGTGCATCCGGCGCATGTTCGAGCTGGGCATCGCCCTCAAGCGCGAGCGGGGCGAGGAGAACGTATTCGACCTCTCGCTGGGCAACCCGGTGATGGAACCTCCGCAGGCATTCGCGGACGAGCTTCGGCGACTGGTGGACGGGCCAACGCCAGGCTCGCATCGCTACATGCCCAACGCCGGCTACGCCGAGACGCGGGCAGCAGTGGCGGAGGCGCTTGCGGAGGAGACTGGGCTGGCGTATAGCGCTGCGCAGGTGATGATGTGTGGAGGCGCTGGTGGCGGGATCAACGTGGTGGTGCATGCGCTCTGCGAGCGCGGCGACGAGGTGGTGATTTGCGCACCGTACTTCGCCGAATATCTGTTCTACGCGACCAACCACGGTGCGGTGCCGGTGGTGGTGAGTTGCGATGCGGGCTTCACTCCCGATCTGGGTGAACTTGAGTCGAAGCTCACCGCCCGCACGCGGATCGTTCTGCTGAACTCGCCCAACAACCCGTCGGGCGCCGTGTACGACGCTAGGTTCATCGCCGCGCTCGGGGCGCTGCTGGAGCGCAAGAGCGCGGAGCTGGGCATCGAGATTTACCTCGTCTCTGACGAGCCGTATCGGAAGATCATTTTCGACGGGCTTGGCTACCCGTTCCCCCAGCTCGCCTACCGCCGGACGATCACGGTGACCTCGCACTCCAAGGATCTGGCGATCCCCGGCGAGCGCATCGGTTACGTCGCGGTGCATCCCGATTCCGAGGGTTGGGGCGAGCTCATAGACGCCTTTGTCTTCTGCAACCGGGTGCTTGGCTTCGTGAACGCGCCCGCGCTGATGCAGAGAGCGGTTTCCGGATTGCAGCGCGTGACCGTCGACGTGGACGACTATCGCAAGAAGCGTGACTACCTGTACGGCGTGCTGACGGACGCGGGCTACGACGTGTTCAAGCCGAAGGGTGCTTTCTACATGTTCCCGGCCTCACCCGTGCCTGACGAGATGCGGCTGGTCGAGGCGCTCCAACAGCATGGGGTGCTCGTGGTACCCGGCCGCGGATTCGGCCTGCCAGGCTACTTCCGCATCTCCTATTGCGTGGATCAGGCGGTGCTCGAAGGCGCTGCCCCTGGGTTCGCCGCTGCGTTTCGGGAGCTTGGCAGCTAGCGTTTGCTGACGGGACGCGTGGGTACCGGTATCATGAGTGGACCGCGAGGTGCGGTGCATGATGCCACAACCCATAACCAACTTCGGACGTGACCGGCAGCTTCGGACACGTATGTGGTTCACGTTCCTGATGCTCGGGCTGGTCTACGGCTTCTTCGTCTGGCTCGTGCTGCAGTACAGCCCGATCATGCTCATCCTCGTGGGCGGCATGGTGCTGTTTCAGTTCGCCATGTCGGACAAGATGGTGCTCGCGTCCATGCGCGCCAAGGTCGTGACGCCCGAGCAGGCCCCGAAGCTGCACGGCATGATCGAAAAGCTGTCGGTGGCCGCTGGCATCCCCAAGCCGAAGGTCGCGATTTCCGACATGCCCATGCCCAACGCCTTTGCCACCGGCCGTAGTCAGAAGCACGCGGCCGTGGCAGTGACCACCGGCCTCATGAATATGCTCAGCGACGACGAGCTTGAAGGAGTGCTTGCCCACGAGATCAGCCACATCCGGAGCAAGGACGTGGTCGTCATGACCTACGCCAGCTTTTTCCTGATCGTGGCGGCGACGCTGTCCACGTGGCTGATGTTCTCGGCCATGTTCGGCGGTATGGGCCGGAGCCGGAACAACAACAGCGGGAGCATCATCATGGTCGTGTTGCTCGCAACGTTTGTGGTGCGGATTGTCGGCGGCATGCTGGTCGCCGCGCTATCGCGCTACCGTGAATACAGTGCTGACCGAGGTGCGGCCATCCTTACCCGGCGTCCTATGCACCTGGCATCGGCGCTGGAGCGCATCTCGGGCTCGATGACGCGGCTTCCGCAAGAGGATCTGCGCCGCGCCGAGAGCATGAACGCTTTCTTCATCATGCCGGCGGTGGGAGCTGGCCTTGCCAGCCTTTTCTCCACGCATCCTTCGATGAACCGGCGGGTCGAGCGTCTGCGCGAGATGGACCGCGACCTCGCCTTCATGTAACGCCTGTGTGCGCATTCCTCTTCGGCGGCAAGAAGCGAGGCGGCACGTGGCCCCAGGCGGCGGAGGCCATGGCGGAAGTAGCTGTGATCTTCGAGCAGCAGCTCGACACGTACACCACGCACGAAGCCGGCGTTCTAGTTCGCCCTTCTAAGAATCAGTCGGCGGCGCAGCTCAAAGCCGAGATTGAGCGTGCAATGACCGCCACTGATCGCACGAAGATCCGCTACGGCGTCGAGACTGACGACACGAGCCACGCATGGCTCGTGCTGCGGGAGAACGCGCTGGCCGACCTGGCGGGCGCGGTAGCAGCCGTGGGCGAAGCGTTCGAGTCCGGCGGCGTGATCGGGCGGGTTGTCGCGGTGGTGTATCCGTTCACGTGGAGCCACCGGCGTGTGTACTGGATCTATCAGCCGCGTATCCAGGCCTACACGCCCTTCGCGCCTGCCGAGGGGAACCGGGACCGGGAGCGCGACCACCCTTTGGAGGTTCGGATGGAGTCGGCGATCCGGGGGAAGCTGCCCACCAGCAGCGACATCACGAACTGGTACCCCATCTGGGGCATGCCGGTCTAGCCGCCCGCCAGCGTGGCGCGACGGATAGCCACGAACCCGCAGCCGATGATAAGCACGTCCAGCAGGGCCAGCAAACCCAGGCCCAGCCCGATGTGCAGGCCCGCCACGGCTACTAGGACGACCGTGAGGACCGCACTGACGGCGAGTCCCCCCATGATCCCGAAACCGATGCGCATAACGTTGTCCATCGCCGTGCTCCCTTGCCTCTGCAGTATAGCCGCCGCCAACGCAGTCACCTCCCCATTGCCAACCTTGCATGGCAAGCGTAACTTGTACAAATACCCATCCCAGGGGGGATGGGTTAAAAGGAGCAGATGCATGCTAAGCGACACGAAATCCGACGCGTTGAAGCGGCTAAAGTACCTCTCGGGCCACCTCGAGGGCGTCCGCCGTATGGTTGAGGGAGATGCCTACTGTGTCGACGTGCTGAATCAGACGCACGCGGTGCGCCGGGCCATTGAGAAACTCGAGACGCTGCTGCTCGACGGCCACCTCCGGTCCTGTGTCGTCGAAGGCGTGAGGGAAGGCCGCGAGGATCAAGTGCTCGGAGAGCTGCTCGAGCTCTACGACGTGGCGAACCGCTGAGGGGGCACGGTATGGCGAACGAAACTTCATCGCAGGAACGCAAGGACCAGCAGGCGCATGAGCAGCGGCGGGTACTGCTGCCCATCGAAGGCATGACCTGCGCCGCCTGCGTCAGCTCGGTGCAAAGCGCGCTCACGCGGGCACCGGGTGTCTCCAGCGCCGTCGTAAACCTGGCCACCGAGATCGCGTCGGTCACGTTCGACATCGGCCAGGGCAGCATCGAGGCGCTGACCGAGGCGGTCGATTCCGTGGGATACGGAACGGCGAAAGAGGAGGTTTCCATCGGCGTGCCTGGCCTGACCGACCCGTCCGCCGTTCGATCAGTCGAGTCGAAGCTTGGCGCAGTGGAAGGCGTGCTCTCCGCGGCCGGGAATCCCGCCATGGAGCAGGTTGCCGTCACTTACGTGTCGGGAACCGTCGCGGCCGACGACCTGCGGGCCGCGGTGGCTGAGGCCGGCTACGAGCCAGGTGCCATCACCGGGTCGGACGCGCTGGACGTGGAGTTGGAGCGGCTCTCGCGGCGCGGCGAGGTACGGCGCCTCTGGAACAAGGTGATCGCCAGTGCGGCCGGCGCCGCCGTCATCATGGTGCTGATGTTCGTGCCTGCGATCGAGCGGGCCATTGGCATGACATGGATCAACGCCATCGCCTTGGTGATTGCCACGCCGGTCCAGTTCTGGGCCGGACGGCAGTTCTACCAGAGCGCCTGGGTGACCGCCAAGCACGGGACGTCCAACATGAACACGCTGATCGCGCTCGGCACCTCCGTGGCGTACGGGTACAGCGCGTTGGTCACCGTGTTCGGTGGCCTACTGGCGGGTGATGAGCCCACCTACTTCGACACCTCGGCCATGATCATTGGGATAATCCTGATCGGCCGGCTGCTGGAGGCCCGGGCGAAGGGTGAAGCATCGGATGCAATCCGATCGCTCATGAGCTTGCAAGTTCGTACCGCGCGCGTCGTGCGCGACGGCGAGGAGCTTGACCTGCCGATCGACGAGGTGGTCCCCGGCGACGCGGTCGTCGTTCGGCCCGGCGAGAAGATCGCGGTCGACGGCGAGGTGACGTCTGGCACATCGGGCGTGGACGAGTCCATGCTCACCGGGGAGAGCCTACCCGTGAGCAAGCAGGAGAGGGACCGCGTCTACGGCGGCACGACCAACACAACGGGAAGCCTCACCTACCATGCGACCAAGGTCGGCAGCGCAACGGCGCTTGCGCAGATCATTCGGATGGTGCAGCAGGCCCAGGGCTCCAAGGCGCCGATCCAGCGGCTGGCGGACACCGTCGCCGCCTACTTCGTCCCGGCCGTGCTGGGCATCGCGGTGCTCACCTTCGCCGTGTGGATGGTCGCGGGACCGGACCCGTCCTTCAACCTTGCGCTCCTGGCCGCCATCGCCGTGCTCATCATCGCTTGCCCGTGTGCGCTGGGGCTTGCGACGCCGACCGCGATCATGGTCGGCACCAGTGCCGGCGCTCGCAAGGGAGTCCTGATCCGTGGTGCCGAAGCACTGGAGCGGGCGCACAAGCTCGATGTGGTCGTCTTCGACAAGACCGGGACGCTCACGGAGGGCAAGCCCAGGCTCACAGACCTGCTGCCGCACAACGGAGTGCCGGAGGACGAGCTCCTGCGCCTCGCAGCCTCAGTCGAGCGCCTCAGCGAGCACCCGCTTGCGGGGGCGGTCGTGGCTGCCGCCGTGGAGCGTGGCCTGGCACTCGAAGAGCCACAGGGATTCCAGGCCGCGGTAGGCCTCGGTGTGCGAGCGACGGTTGGCGTCGACTCCATCACTGTGGGGAGCCTGCGGCTGGTCGCGCAGGCCGGCATCGAACTGAGCGGGCCCATCCAGAGCGCCGCCAGGATGCTCGCCGAGCAGGGCAAGACATCCATGGCGGTGCTGCGGAGCCAGGAGATCATCGGGCTGCTCGCCGTGGCGGACACAGTCAGGCCCGAGTCAGCGGAGGCCGTGGCGCAGTTGCGGGCTATGGGCGTCGAGGTCGCCATGCTCACCGGCGACACCGAAGCGACGGCGAACGCCATCGCCCGCGAGCTGCGGATCGACCGCATCATGGCCGAAGTCATGCCCAGCCAGAAGGCGCAGGAGATATCTCGCCTTCAGGCCGAGGGCAATCGAGTGGCGATGGTCGGGGACGGGGTGAACGATGCCCCCGCCCTCGTGCAGGCGGACGTGGGCATCGCCATCGGCACGGGAGCGGATGTGGCGCTCGAGGCCGCCGACGTGGCGCTCATGCAGGCCGATGTCCGCGGTGTCGCCTCGGCGGTGTCGCTGTCCAAGGCGACGATGCGCGCGATCCGCCAGAACCTGGCGTGGGCCTTCGGCTACAACGTGGCGCTGATCCCGGTTGCGGCCGGGGTGCTCTACTTTGTCTTTGGCTCTGGGGGCGTGCCTGACGGCCTGCGATGGGGACTTGGTGACTCTGGCCTCCTCAACCCAATGCTTGCGGCCGTAGCCATGGCGATGAGCTCGGTGTCGGTGGTAACGAACAGTCTGCGGCTCAGGACGTGGAAGGACTCCCGGACCTCAGGCACCGCATAAGAACGAACACAACGGAGGCGAAACGTGACACAACTGGACGTTATCTTTGGGAACCCCGGCGCCACCGCCACTGACCCGGTCTGCAAGATGACGGTGGACAAGGCCAACCCGCCCGGCGGCAAGCACGATCACGAGAACGAGACATACTACTTCTGCGGCAACGGCTGCCGCGAGGCGTTCGCCAAGGAGCCGACGAGCTTCCTGTAGGCGTGTTGAAGCTCCAGCGGCCCCGCAGGGTTTCTAGCTCGTCGGCCATCGGTACCCCCTCGGGCGGCCATTCTGCTTACCCGGCCGCAGTAGGCCAAATCGCTCCGGGTGGATAGACCATGAGCCGGTTAGTTCGCGGCTCGCCGTCCGTCCAAGACCTGGATCCGCATGTCGAGCACCGCCGCTTGCCCCGCGCGCACGCGCTCGAGTCCACGGCGCAGCGCAGGCAGCACCTCGGCCGGGTCGGTCACCGTCTCGCCGTATCCGCGGCACGCCTGCACAAGCACCGCGTAGTCGGGGGACGGGTCGATGTCCACGCCCGGGTAGTAGTCGGTTTGTTTCGCCACGTTGTCGGGGATGTGCTTGTTCCAGCTGTTCACGGTCGCCTGATGGCGCGAGTTGTTGTAGATCACGGTGAGGAACGGGGTGTTGTACTTCTCAGCCGCCCAGAACGCGGACGTTGGCCGCGAGAATACGAACGATCCGTCGCCCTCGAGCGCGATGACGTCGCGGTCCGGGTTCGCGAGCTTCGCACCGACCGCCGCGCCAAGTCCCCAGCCGAGGCTCGACCCACCGCTGGTGAACACGGTGCCGGGCGTCTTGCGGTCCGTCTGCATGAGCCAGGAGTGTGCGCCGGACATGCCCTCGTTCATGATGATGGCGTCGTGCTCCAGCACCTGCTCCAGGCAGTGCGCGATCCACATGGGGTGGATCGGCTGCTCGTCCTTCACCGCCAGCGCCCGCGCCGTCAGCCGCTCGCGCTCCGCCGTGCTTGCGGCGGTGTAGTCCTCCACCCGCTTGGAGATGCGCGCCCGGTCGGCATCGGTCAGGCGCTTGTTCACGGCGTCTCGGAGCGCCGGGATCGCCGTCCGCGACGACGCCTGGATCATCATGTCGGCGGGGAACGACCACATGGGGATCGTGTCCTTGGTGGGGTCGATGTCTATCCAAGCAACCTGTGCGCTGGGCTCCAGCGTGTCGGCTTCGGGGATCCACGGAGTGTCGTGATCAATCACGAGGATCGTGTCGGCCTCGCGGACGGACGGCCCTCCCGTGGTGGCCGCGTTCAGCGGGTGGTGCGTAGGGAAGTTCATTCGCGTGCCGATGGCGCCAGACACGGGTGCGCCCACCGCCTCGGCGAGCTCTGTGAGCGGCCCCACCGTGTCCGGATAGCGGCCGGAGGCCCCGGTGATGATCAGCGGGTTCTTGGCCGACACGAGCCAGTCGGCGATGGTGTCAATGCTGGCCTGATCAGCCGCAGGTGCCACGGGCTGGCCGTGCCTGCTCCGTGGAGGCACCTGAAGCTCCTCCATGCGCTGCATCAGCAGCTCTCGGGGCAGGGTGAGGTACACGGGCCCCGCCGGCTCCGTGGAGGCAACCTGGAACGCCTTCTGCATCACCCAGTTGATGCTCTCCACGTTGCGCAGCTCATAGTCCCACTTGGTGAATGTGCGCACGATGCCGTTCTGGTCGGGCTGCTCCTGGATCCAGTGGATTGACATGTCCTTGCCGCCGGGCACGCCGGTGCCGAATGTGGCCGGCGCTCGCCCGGCGCATACCACGATCGCCGCCCGGTCGCGCTGTGCGTCGTGATACGCGCCGCCGATCTGCGCGGTCCCTGCGTCGACGTGCACCAGGACGGCCTGTGTACGGCCCGTGAGCTGGTAGAAGCCGTGCGCCGCGAACATGGCCGTCGATTCGTCGATGCACACGACGATCTTCGGCACGGGTCGCTCTTGCTCCGCCATTCGGGCGAATGCCTCCAGGATCGGGAACGTGTCGGTTCCCGAGTTCAGGAACATGTATTCGACGCCGGTGTTGTTGAGCATCTCGACGAAGGCCTCCGCCCCGTCGTCGATGGGGATCGTGTGCAGGGAGCGGGTCGCCGGCTCGTGGAAGCTCGATGTCATGGGTTACCTCGTGGGGCTGTGGTTCGGGCCAGGACAGGCCATAGAAGTCTCCGGCCGCGCCGCGCAGCACCACGGCCTGTTGCGCGGCGCGTCGTGCGGTACTCGGGGTGCGGCTCTTCGAGACACTCGATGATGCGCGCGCTGTTTTCGAAGAGATGCCCGTTGCCGTCGATCGCGAGCACCTGTGCCATGGTGGCTACTCCTACGTGCGTGATGGAGGTTTTCTACGCGCACGGTCAAGGCCTGTCAATCGGCGTTCGCTGGATGACAGGGGTTTGACTGTGCGCCCGCGCTTCGCTACGGCTCCGCATTAAAGCTGCCTGGCAGCGATTCGCCTTGCTACTGCTGAGCGGCAGCGAGTGAGTGCGGGGTCCGCACTCTGCTAGCTGGCGAGCGTCTCGTCGATGAACTCGTTGATCTTCTCTTCGTTCAGCAGGCCCGACCACGACCCGTGCAGCGAGCCGTTGGCGTTGATGAACAACGTCGTTGGCATGCCGACGAGCCGAAAATCGCGCACGACTGTTGCCTCGAATGTCGTGCCTGCTGGGTAGGTGACTCCCAGCTCGGCCAAGAGCTGGCGCCCTTCTGTCCTCGACCCCAGGAACTGCTGCGGCCCCACGTCGATACCGAGAACCGTCACTTCGTCCCCGCGCTCGTCGAAGACGCGTTGGATGTCGGGCATCTCGGCGCGGCAGGGTGGGCACAGCGCTGCCCAGAAGTTGAGCACGACCGGCTTGCCCAACCCGACCACCTCGGCCAGCGACACCTCGGTTCCCCCGAGGTGCTCGTCGCCTTGGTAGGTCGACAGCGTGAGGTTCGGCACCTCGAGCTGCACTGCGGAGCCATCGCTCGGTCTGTCGGAGGTTGCGACTCCGCACGCGGCAAGCGTCATCGCGCCTAGCAATGTCAGAAGCCTAACGAGCGCGATCCTTCCTTCGCTCCTACCCAATCTCCACCTCCACCGCAACCGGCTCGGACGGCGGTCGTGTGCACACGCTTGATACGGATACGCCTGGCTGCGCTGCGCTCACAACTCGATCATTTCCTTCAGCTCCAACGGGTGTTCTCGTATGTGCTGCGGGACCGGAGCACCATAGGCGCCCGCGTGACCATCCAATTCTAGACGGTCGCGGAGCAGCGGTAGCAGATTCCATTCCGTCGAAGCTGATGACGCTAGGCTCCTCCTTTGCCACCCACTTCACGGTGCTGAAAACCCCCACCAGCCGTCGACCGCCACCGCCTTTGACGGGTTCAGCAGCTTCCGCGCGGAATTGCCAGGTATGGCTGCCATGACCGCACCGATCGCCACCACCGCAAAGCTTAAGAAGAGCAGTGTTCTCCACTCGTTCGTTAGGTGCGGCGGCGCCGAGTGCCGATGCGGGTTACACTCAACCCGGGTGGGATTGCTGCTCATCGGAGGGTGCTTCGTGGGTTGGATCGTCGCGATAACTGGAGGATTTGGAGCCGGGCTGGCGCTTCTCGGCGCGGTCGTTTCGCTGTTCTTCGGAGGCGCGGGTATTGCGGCTGGAGTGGGCGAGGGCGGTGCGCAGGCGATGCGTAGTTTCGGTGCGATAGGCATGGCGATCTTGGCCGTCGTGGGTGCGATCACCGCCCGCAGCCGTCTCAGGACGGGGGCTGCGATGATGGGCGCATCCGCCGTGGCCGGGCTGTGGCTGACACCCTGGGCCTACCTGCCTGGAGCCGTGCTACTTGGCGCTGCTGTGGTCATGGCAATGCGAGGCGAAGCAGGCGAGGCGTAAAACGGCGCTATAGAATGGCAGAGGACCCCCGCACGTTTTCCTCGGAGCGCCCATGACTAGCACCACGTCCGCGCAGATCATCAAGTACACGTTCTACAAGGTGGATCCGGCCTGGCGGCGGCTTCCGTCCGAGACCCGGGCGCAGGACAAGCGGGAGCTTGCGGATGTGCTCGCCGCGGCTTCTCCGCCGATGACAATCCGCACCTATACGCTGATGGGCATGCGCGCGGATGCCGACATGATGGTCTGGGCTGTTAGTCCGGACCTCGAGCACGTGCAGGAGCTCGCCACCTCCATGGCCGGCACGCATTTGGGCACGTACATGGACACGGCTGTGTCCTACCTGGCCATGACGAGGCGCTCTACCTACGTCGATGATCACGAGCACGCCGAGTCGGAGAGTAGGACACGGATCCGCCCTATGGATCGCCGATATCTCTTCGTGTATCCGTTCGTGAAAACCCACGATTGGTATCAGCTGCCGATGGCAGAGCGCCAGCGGATGATGAACGAGCACTTCGTCGTCGGGCATCGCTACCCTGAGGTCAAGATCCATACGAGCTACTCTTACGGGCTGGACGATCAAGAGTTCGTGCTGGGATTCGAGACGGAGGAGCCACAGCGCTTCCTCGATCTCATCATGGAGTTGCGCACCGCGGAGCAGCGGCCGTATACCGAGCGCGATGTGCCCATATTCACCTGCTTGCTAGCGCCGGCCGAGGAAGTGTTGGACAAGCTCGGGGGCTAGACCAGCATGGAGCGCAAGAAAACCAACCGACCCGGCGCCGGGTCGGTTGGTTTTCTTGCGCTCAGTTCGTGAGAGCCGTCAGCTCGGGTACGGGAAGTTGTAGTTGAGCGGGATGTACTCTTTCTCGTTCTCCGGCACGGCATCCTCGGCGAAGATCGCCGCCACGGGGCACACCGGCTCGCAGGCGGCGCAGTCGATGCACTCGTCCGGGTTGATGTAGTACATGGTCTCGCCCTCGTAGATGCAATCCACGGGGCATACATCGACGCATGAGGCGTCTTTCAGGTCGACGCAGGGTGACACGATTATGTAGGTCATCGAACGGGGAGACCTCCCTTGTTTTCAGAGCCCAAGACCGGGCTTCGCCTCCGGCGGCAGCACGTCCGTAGCTTACCAAACACCCCCGCGGCAAAAAAGGGGGTCTAGATCGCTAGTACGGGAACTGGCCCGGCCGGATTCTTTTTGATCGACAGATTGACGAACGTCTCCGTTCTGCGCACGCCTTCGATGGCCCCAATGCTGCTGCGGAGGAAGCTCGATAGCTCCTCGGGGGAGCCTAACGCCACCCAGACGAATACGTCGTATGCACCCGTGGTCACCGCGGAATACTGCACCTCGGGGATCTGCGCGAGCTGCGTCGCAACCGGATCCACCAATGCCGGATCGACCTGCAGGCCAATCAGGGCCGTCGTGCTGCGGCCCAGCTTTCCGGGGTCGGGGATAGCCACGACGCGGATGACCTTGTCCTCGACGAGATTCCTGAACCGGCGTCGCACCGTCCCCTCACTCACCCCGATCCTCTTCGCCAGCTCGATGTTCGACGCTCGCCCATCGTCCTGCAGCATGGTGATAAGCTTTCCGTCGAGTTCGTCCAATGCCATTCGTGTGCCCCTTAGTGAAATTCCACACAATTATAAGGGCGAGGGTGGATTGTGACAATACATCGCTGGGTTTCGGCTTCCCATTCGGCTGAGGCAGTCGAGAATCGTCGTGAGCGTGGCGAGACACTCGTATTGGGAAACGAATCCGCGCATCGACTGTAGCGCCAACTTCTGCCGCCACTGCTCCCGCCGTGCAGCTCACTGCATTGACCCGGGGTGAGCGCGCTGATAGACTTGAACGCGTATCGGAAGATTCTGTAGCCGAGGAGAACGAATGATTACAGTTACCGAATCTGCTGCGGAAAAGTTGCAAGGAATCCTCGATGAGGAAGGTCAGCCGGATGCCGCCCTCCGGGTCATCGTTGTCCCGAATAGCGCCGGCGCTCAGTACATGCTCGCACTCGAGGATGGCCCTGCCGAGGACGACCTCATTCTGCATCAGAGCGGCGTGAAGGTCATCGCCGATTTCGATAGCGCACCGTTGCTTGAAGGCGCCGAGATCGACTACACCGAGGGTCTCATGCGGAGCGGGTTCGTCATCAACAACCCGAACATCGCCACCGCGGTCGGCGGTTGTGGCTGCGGCGGCGGTTCCTGCGGCTGCGGCGGCGGTTCCTGCGGCTGCGGCGGCCATTAAGCCGAGTTCGTACGGATACAGCGAAGAGGGCGCCACCGGCGCCCTCTTTCTTTTGCTGCCGATTCTCCGAGCCGCGGCTACGTTAGGTCGATCCGCCTGCCGGTTCGCGCCGACTCCAGCATCGCGACGGTGATCTCCGCGGTCCGCAGACCATCGAGGCCTGTGGCGAACGGCTCCGTGCCGGCGGCCACCGCTTCGTTGAAGGCGTCTACCTGCCGCGTGTAGAGCACGATCCCGTCGTTCTCGTAGGACGCATCCTCAGTGAGCGCGTCCGTGCGTACTTCGAGCGCCCCCGTTTGGATCGTGTCGAGGCTGCCGAGCACGCCACCGCTGCCGAGACTGCCATAGACTTGCATGTCGCTGTGCGCGTAGTCGGGCGTCCTACGGCCGGTGAGCACGCGGCCGATCGAGCCGTCGTCGAACCGGAGCGTTAGGGCCACCATCTCCTCGAGTGCACGATCCGGCGTCGCGTCGGTGGTCGCGCTCACCTCGATCGCCTCGCGGCCCAGCACAAAGCGCAGCAGGTCGACGCAGTGCACGCCCGTTGCCATGAATGCCCCAGCCCCGATCAGCGCCGGGTCGTCCCACCACGCCTGCAGTCCTGAGCGCGCCTGCGGCGTGATCTGCCCACGAGTGCCGCGGCCCCAGTTCGCCTCGGCCAAGGTCACGGTGCCCAAGCCGCCATCGGCCACCAGCTCCCGCACCCGGAGGTGGCCGGGGTGTGTGCGCAAGTGGAATCCAAGGCCGAGGCGCACGCCGGCTTCGCCGCTGGCATCGATCATCCGCTGGCAATCGGCGACGGTGAGTGCCATGGGTTTCTCGACGAGCACGTGCTTGCCTGCACGCGCGGCCTTGACGGCTTGCTCGGCGTGCAGTGCGTTCGGCGAGGCGATGTACACCGCGTCGACCGCGTCGTCGCGCAGCATGGCGTCGAAGTTGTCGTACGCGGTCGCGGCGCCGTGCTTCGCTGCGAACTTCCGAGCTCGGCCCTCGTCGCGGCTGACGACTGCGGCAATGGCCGAGCCGGCCGCCGCATTGATCGCCGGCGCCATCTTCTGGTCGGGATGACGGCCCGTGCTGACGATGGCCCAGCCCATGGGCATGGGTTACCCCTCGCTGATGTAGCGGTATGCAGAGAGGGCCGCGGCGATGCCGTCGCCGACGGCGTTGCCGAGTTGGCGCTCGGAGAACGCCCGCACGTCGCCTGCGGCGAACACGCCCGGAACGTTCGTCTGCATCTGCAGGTCGGTGACCACATGGCCGGCGTTGTCGAGCTCCACCGCGCCACGCATGAACTCGTTGATCGGGTGAAAGCCAATGTAGATGAACACGCCCTCGGTGGCCCGCTCGGAAAGCTCGCCCGTTTTGAGATTCTTGAGGACGATGCTGTTCACGTCGCCGTTCCCCTTGATCTCTTGGATCTCGGAGTCCCAGATGAAGTCCATCTTCGGGTTATCGAAGCCTCGCTGCTGCAAGATCTTGCTCGCGCGCAGCTCATCCCGCCGGTGCACGACAGTCACCTGCTTCGTCATGCGCGTAAGGTAGAGGCCCTCGTCCATCGCGGCATCGCCGCCTCCGACAACGGTGACGTCCATGTCGCGGAAGAAGTTGCCGTCACACGTGGCGCAGTAAGACACGCCACGGCCGGTGAACTCCTCTTCGCCTGGCACGCCCAGCTTGTTGTGCTCGCCGCCGGAAGTGATGACCACGGTCTTGGCGGTGTATTCGGCGAACTCGCCGATGACCCGCTTGACCGGCCCGGCCACGTCGAGGCCCGCCACCGAATCGTACTCGAACTCGGTGCCGAAGCGCGCCGCCTGCTTCTCGTAAAGCACCGCTAGGTCGGGGCCGGAGATGCCCTCGGGGAATCCGGGGTAGTTCTCGATGTCGCCGGTGTACAGGATCTGCCCGCCCACCGCCTGCTTCTCGATCACCAGCGTCTTGAGCATGGCGCGCACGGAATAGATGGCCGCGGAGAGCCCTGCGCCTCCACCGCCGATGATGATCACGTCGTACTGAGGTTCGTCTTGCGTTTCGTCTGCCATGGTCGAGGCCTCCCGATCCGGTCAAGGTAGCCCGGGTTGAGCTAACTTGCGCCGCATTTCACAAATGATTGGATGTGGTCATGCGATTCGCGGTGCACTATCCGCGGTACCGGAACCCTCCGTCGACCTTGTCGCGGTTGAGGCGCCGATTGAGGTGCAGCCCTTCCAGCACGAACTCCATGGCCGATGCGATGACCCCCTGGTCCTCGCCAACCTTCAACCTCGCGAGGGCGTCAGAGAAGCCGTCGAATTTCTCTAGCGTCCCAACGTATTCCTTGGCCGGCAGCTCGGCGCCAGTGTCGATGGTCGAGCCCTCCTCGAACGCCGCGACCAACGCGTCGAAGTCGGCGGCGGTGAAGTAACGGTCGAATACATTCAGCTCGGCCCGCTTCACCAGGTCTTCGAGCAGACGACCCTCGCGGCCGTCCTCCATCGTCTCCAGCTCCACCTTGCCGGTGGTCGATGCGACGATGTAGCCGAGGTCCGTGGGCCGCGGCACCGCGTGGGCCTCCTTGCTGGCGATGGATCGTCGCATGGCGTTGGCGAGCACGGTCTCGTAGTTGGCGATGCTTACGCGCACGCTGACACCGGAGCGCTGGTTGATCTCGGGGTGCTTCCTGGCGAGCGCCGTGAACTCCGCGAGTATCTCCTTGATGTACTCGGGCACCATGGCGCGATCCTCCGCGTCGGGGAAGCGGGTGCGTTCCGTTTCCATGATGGCGATCTCTTGGCTCGACTCTTTCGGGTAGTGCGTGCGGATCTGCGAGCCGTACCGGTCCTTCAGGGGGGTGATGATGCGGCCGCGGTTGGTGTAGTCCTCGGGGTTGGCGCTGGCCACGACCAGTACGTCCAGCGGCAGCCGAACGCGGTAGCCCTTGATCTGCACGTCCCGTTCCTCCATGAGATTGAACAGGCCCACCTGGATCCGCTCGGCCAGGTCCGGCAGCTCGTTGATGCAGAAGATGCCGCGATTGGTGCGCGGGATCAGCCCGTAATGGATTGCGAGCTCGTCGGAGAGGTAGCGCCCTTCGGCGATTCGGATGGGGTCGACGTCGCCAATCAGGTCTGCGACGGAGATGTCCGGCGTGGCGAGTTTCTCGCCGTACCGCACGTCGCGGCCCACCCACTCGATCGGCGTGGAGTCGCCCTTCTCGGTGACCTGATCCTTGGCGTAGCGGGAGGTGGGCTCGTAGGGGTTGTCGTTGATTTCGCTGCCCGCGACGATCGGGATGGTCTCGTCGAGCAGAGCGACCAGGTTGCGGATGATGCGTGATTTCGCCTGACCCCGCTCGCCCAGCAGGATGATGTCCTGGCCGGCGAGGATCGCGTTCTCTATCTGCGGGATGACGGTGTCGTCGTAGCCCAGGATGCCGGGGAAGATGGGCTCGTTTTTCTCCATGCGGGAGATTAGATTGCGGCGGATCTCCTGCCGCACGGGGACAACTTCATAGCCGCTTTTCTTCAAAGCGCCGAGGGTGGCGGGTAGCTTTGTGGCAGGGGGCACAGTGATCCTTCCTCACGCAGGGTGGGCCCGGTCCGATGACGGTCTGCGGCGGGGCATGCCCATTCTACGGACGGGGCGCGCGCGTCACAACACGTGCAAGCCAACCTACGGCGCCGCAGATTAGGCGATTGCCTCCAGACTACTATGCCGCGTCCAGAAGCGGAGGCGCGCCACCAGCGACCAGAGCGCCTCTACGCCAAGGATTGGCCACGCCTCCACAAGGTCGCTGTGGGTCGCGGTGGCGATTGACACCCCAGTGGGGGCTACCTAGCATGCCGCCCGTATGACTTGGGCAGCTGCCGCGCTCATCAGCACCGCGCTCTTCGCCATCGTCACGATTCTGGACAAGCGGCTGGTCGCCCACCTGTTCCCTGGCGTGGCGAGCTTCAACGTTGCGTTTGGCCTGCTGCAGATCCCCATCGCGATCATGTTCTTCGCCGTCGTAATCCCGACGACCGGCTTCGACGGCGGCAGCGGGATTCCGTGGGCGATAGCGACGGGGCTGCTCTGGGCGGTCGGCCTATTCTTGTTCTTCCATGGGTTAAGGCTGGAAGAGGTGTCCCGAGCGACGCCTATGCAGATGCTAGCCCCCGTGTGGGCGTCCGTGATCGCAGTCACTTTCCTCGGCGAGGAGCTGAGTTGGACGCAGTGGGCGGCCATCCTCGTCGTTGTGGCGGGAGGCATCGCCGTCAACATCAGGCTGGAGATGGGCTGGTTCCGCATCGCCCGGGGCCGTGCGTTCCTCATCCTGCTGGCAGCGAGCGTAGTGCTCGCGGTCGCGTTCGTGTTAAGCAAGGAGGCGACGGAGCGTATGAACGTATGGGCAATCCAGGGCTTCCGCGCCGTATCCATGGGCGCGGGCATCGTCGTTCTCTCCTGGCGCCCGTCGTTGAACGTGGAGTTGCGCACGGTGGCGCGGGACGTCAAGGCGATGGGCGTGCTGTTCATCGCGGAAGGCATCGCAGCGCCCATCGCCGGGCTTATGTTCGTGATCGCGGTTTCGCTCGGCCCCGTCTCGCTGGTGAGCACCACCACCGCTGCACGCCCGCTATTCGTGCTCGCCCTCAGCGCCCTGCTGAGCACCCCGGCCTGGAACCTGCTCAACGAGCCGCTCGACCGACAGACGCTCGGCCTGAAACTGGTTTCCACCGTGATGATCGTCGGTGGCGTGGCCGTCCTGAGCCTCGGCTAGCCTCCAGGGTGCGACCCGGGACCCACTCGCTGCCGCTCGGTGAGAGCGGGCGCAGGCATTCCCATTCGCCCGCCAGACGCTTGGCTACGAGGGGACGGCCCCTCGCGCGGCCCTGCAGGGGGAGTGCCCTGCACCCACTTGCTGCCGCTCAGCACCAGACGAGGAACGCCAAACGGCCGCCAGGCGCTTTAGCCCGGAGCCGTAGCAAAGCGACGCGCATTGCTAGCGGAACAGATCCTTGTCGCGTTCGCGGATCACCGGGGCGATGCCCGATTCGCCGGGTATGTAAGAGTAGCCGCGTACCACGGCAACGGGGACGCGTGCGAGTTTGTTCGTCACGAGCTCGGCGGCGGCCGCTATCTCGTCGGCAACCGCGATCACCGTCGAGTGCAGCTCACGGCCGTCGTTGTCGCTCTCGCCGCGGTAGTCCCACAGCGGCTCCATTCCAGCGACGCCGATGGCCACGTTCCCGGCGCCCTCGCGCCACGGCCGGCCGAAGGTATCGGACACGATGACCGCCGTCGCGATGCCCAGCGACTCGCCCACGCGGTCGCGGATACGGCGTGCCGAGGCGTCGGGGTCCAGCGGCAACAGCACCACGTAATCGGTGCTGCCGGTGCCCACGTTGGAGGCGTCCACGCCGGAGTTCGCGCACACGAACCCGTGACGAGTCTCCGTGATTAGGATTCCGTTCTCCATGCGCACCACGCGCACCGCCTCGGCAAGCGCGACCTCGACCACCCGCGCGTCCTTCTCCCACCGCGCGGCGAAATCGATTGCCAGCGCAGAGGGCGTGATCGACGTGAGGTCGGTCACGCGCCCCTCCGCCTTCGACACGATTTTCTGCGTAACGATTAGGACGTCGCCCATCGCCAGCGGCGTTCGCTGCCTGGCGCAGGCGTCTGCGATGAGCGTGGCGAGGTCGGCGCCGGGCCGGATCTCGGGCAGGCCCTCGACGCCGAATACGGTGACGGTGGGAGGCATGCGCCCATGCTACATCGGCCTAGCGACGCCATGTAGGCGTAGCACCCCGCCGCGACCCGTTGCGCCAGGACCGCGAGCCACCAGGCGAGCGACGTCGCTCGCCTGGGTTAGACACTGCCGTACACACGTCAGACGCGGCCGTACACACGGGTCGGCGTGACCAGCACGACAGCCCGGCGCTCCTCGAGCATCACTTGGTCGAACGCGTCCCAGTCTTCGTGCGTCCCGCCGGCCGCCGAGAAAGCGGCGCGTAGCAAGAGCCGTAACGCCTCGGCCTCGGTGTTCTCAGGGCCGTGGATCTCCGCCTTGCCTTCGACGCTCGCGTACTTGCGCCAATCCACCGTCACCGTCAGCACCGTGCAGGCGGGATCGCGATTCAAGTTCGCCAGCTTCACCGTGCCGCCGCGCACCACGAATGCCATCTTCCCGTCGTACGGCCCGGCGCGAACGATCGTCGCCTGCGGCAGGCCGGTCTTCCCAATCGTCGTAACCACCGAAGAATGGTTCTCCTGCAGGAACGCCAGCGCGCCTTTGAACTCCATCTCCTCGACCTCCTCTTCACACCTGTTCATACCCGGCCCGTAACCGGACCGCTGCGCGGTTCCGCGCACCTGGCTTAGAGGCTAGCATGAGCCGGTGATCATCCTCCTGTCTCCCACGGCGTATGCGCCAATGCTCGACCCCGTCCTCCTGGTGGACGGCCTGCTGCTCGGACTGGTTCAGGGCGTCACCGAATGGCTCCCGGTGAGCTCCGAGGGCGCCGTCACCGCCGTTGGCAGCTTCGCCCTGGGCATGGAGGTCGACGAGGCGCTCGCCGTCGCGGTATGGCTGCACCTGGGCACGTCCATCGCTGCGCTCTTCGCCTATCGATCCGAGGTCCGTGGCATCGTCGGAGAGGCGCTGGGCGATCCACGGCACCCATCGCCGCTGCTCGGCTTCCTGCTCATCGCGACGCTTACCAGCGGCGTAATCGGCCTGCCCCTGCTGGCGCTGGTTGGCGAGGCCTCGGCCTCGTTCGGCGCGGGCGCCATGGTGGCTGTCGGTGGGCTCATGCTGGTCACCGGCGCAGCCCTCGCGCGGCGGCCGGCCGTGGGCCTGCGGGGCCGGGGCGACGTGACCGCGCTCGACGCCGTGCTCGCTGGCGTGGCGCAGGGAGTGGCCGCCCTGCCGGGCCTCAGCCGCTCCGGTCTCACCGTGGCGGTGCTGCTTGGCAGAAGAGTCGACCGCACCGAGGCGCTGGCGCTCAGCTTCCTCATGAGCATCCCCGCCGGCATGGGCGCCGCTCTCTTCGCCGGCATAGAGGCAGGCTTGCTCACGAGCCTCTCCGGGGTCGTTGGGCTGCTGACGGCGGCCGTCGTCGGATTCGCCAGCATCCGCGCCCTCGTATCGCTGGCGCAACGGGTCAACTTCGCGCTGTTCGTTCTTATCGCCGGACTCGCCGTAATCGCTGGCGGCGCTTGGCAGATGACCCTTTAGCCGGCTAACGCAACGCCCGCGATCCGCGAGTAGCGCGCTCCTCCGTGGCCAAGCTGGCTGCGCATCAGGCTGACTGCGCGCACGTCGAAGACGGCGTCCTCCGCGAAGCTGACCTCGGCCAACGCCGCCACCAGCGCTTCCTGCTGGTCGGCGGTGAGCCGGCCGGGGACCCTCGCAAGCGTCAGGTGCGGCCGGAACGTCCTCGCTTCGGGCGTTGCACCGGCGGCCACCAGCGAAGTCTCCACCGTATCCCGGAGCGCACCGAGCGATTCCGTCTCGCCGCCGAGCCCGGCCCATACCACCCGCGCAACGCCTCTTTGCGCGAACATGCCGGCACCGGACAATCGCAGCGGGAACGGCTCGTGGCGCGCGGCGGGGGCGAGCGACGTCCCGTACGCATCGATGCGGTCGCCGCCCACGTCGCCCAGGAACTTCAGCGTAAGGTGGATGCCCGTGGCGGCGACCCAGCGGTACGGTCCTGGCAAAGCGCTTCGCAGCCCCTCGATCGTTCGCGCCAGTGCGTTGGTCACCGGCGGCGGCAGCTCGATCGCCACGAACAGGCGAAGCGTCGGTAATCTAGCCACGCGCGCCCGGCTTCAGCTCGTCGCGGAGCACACCTAGCTTGCGATACCACTCCACGATCACGTCCAGCGAGTAGCTCGCGTTGGCTGGGCTCGGGTTCGGCGCCACGAACACCGTGCTCATGCCCAGGCGATCGCGCTGCGGGCCGAGCGCCGGCTTCACCTTGCTCGCCTCCGCGTACTGCATGTACCACCGATAGCCGGTGAGCCCGTTGAAGCAGACCAGCAGGGGTGCCGCCTGCTCCAGCTTGCGCTTCGCCAGCGGAGCCCACGTTCTGAAGTCGGCCGCGCGCAGGTCGGACGCGCTGCTGCTGGCGCGCTTCACCACGTCGGTGAAGCCGATGCCGGCCTCGTGCAGCCATGCCTCGTCCCCCGGCACGAGCGGCCGGCTGGCATTCGTGATCCCCGACCGGTTCAGCGCCGGCCAGAACCTGTTCTGCGGCGTCGCGAAATACTTCCCGACCTTTGACGAGTAGTCTCCAGGGTTGATCCCAACGAACACGATGTCTAGCCCGGGCCGCAGGTAGTCCGGTAGCGTGAACTCGCTATCCGATGCCATACTTCTCCTTCAGGAACGCCCCTAGCGGCGCGGGCGATGCGCCGGCGATCTGCTGCCACGTGATCGCCCCACATCGCGTTCGCAGCTCGCTCGCCCGCATCGCACGCAATACGCGGTACAGGCCCTCGATCAGGTCGGGCCGCCGCTTGTCGTAGAGCAGCCGGAACCGCAGACCATGCTCCCACGCGGCCAGCACGTTGCGGATTATCTGATAGCCGTCGTAGAGGCCGTCGCCCGTGCGCGGCAGTTCGCCGACGTTGAAAACCGAGTCGAGCTCGGCGTAGCGCCGAAGCGCTACCTCGGGCTTGGCCGTGAAACCGGTCTCCGTCAGTTTCGCCTCGACTATCAGGTCGCCCAGAAGCGCGTCCACCTCCGTGCTATCGCGACGGCCGGTCACGAACGGCACGCGCGGACGGAACCCGAACGTGAGTGACGACTCTGGGTCAGCAGTCACGCCCAGCAGCCTTGCCATGGACTCGTACCCGAGGACGCCGGGGTAGCAGAGGACGTTCATCAGCAGTGCGTCGGAGCTGTTGCAGGAATCGAGTTCCAGAGCTGCATCGCGATACTCTACGGGGAGCGCGTGACGCTGAGTGTGGGTCTTGCGCAAGCGAGCCGCCCAGGCCGAGTCGCCAGTGATACGCTCGTAGCTCGCGTCGAGGAAATTTCCGTGCCGCCGGCCCCAGCGCTCACCGATATCGTGGTGGACGTCGTAGTCGACGAACAGCACCGCAGGCTCCTCGCCGTTGCTGGCGTAGGCGGGCAGACCGTGGCGCTTGGCGCACGAGTGGGCTAGGGTGCCCAGCTCACGGCGCAGAGCGAGGCTCCATGGGATCACCTCACAGCCCCAGCAGCGCCTTTGCGTTGCCGCCGAGCACCTCTGCCGCCTGCTTCGACGTCAGCCCCGACATGGCCTGCTCTGCCACGCGCTTGGGGCGCAGCAGTGGGTAGTCCGAGCCGAACAGCACTCGTTCCATCCCCGCGGCGTTGGCCACCGTGCGGAATACGCTCTGTTGGTACAAGAAGGGCGAGGCCGCCGTGTCGAAGTACGTATTCGCCAGCGCCTTCCGCACCTCTGGCATCAGCGCGTAGAACGGCAGGCCGCCACCCCAGTGGGCGAAGATGAGTCGATTCTTGGGGAACGCCTCCGCCAGCCCCAGCAGAGTCGCCGGATCCGTGTCGCCCTTGCCCGCGTAGTCGTGGCCCACCGGCTCCGACCCGTGCACCAGGACCGGGACGTCCCGCCACGCTGTTAGCCGCATCAGATCCCTCAGTTTTTTCCCCTTGAGGCGGAACTGCTGGGTGGTGGGATGCAGCTCGCCGATTCCGCGGGCCCCCGCGTCCAAGCAGTTCTCCACTTCCCTGAGCGCCTCGTCGCCCCAGTCCGGGTTCACGCTGCAGAAGGGGATGATCCGCTTCCGGTGGCGCTCCGCCGAATCCAGCAGGTAGTCGTTAGCTTCGCGCGCGATATCCCTATCGCACCATCCGTAACCAACCACGACAGCCCGGTCGACGCCGTCCTCGTCCATGGCGCGGATCAGCTGCGCCGCGGTGGCGATCTTCGCCTTCGGATTCGCGAACAGCTCACGGAACGTCGCGTCTCTCGCGGCGATCTCAGCGCGCCGCCGCTTGAACGATGGCGGCAGGATGTGCGTATGGAAGTCGATAATCACGAGGGCAATGCTTCTAGGCGCGGCCCACTCGTGTCAAGCGCCGGGAGTCGCTTCGCTAGTTCTCCGTCGGGCTCGACTCGTCCTCGTTGTACTCGCTGTTGGAGAAAACGCCGACGTCGCGGCCTTGATGGACGTGCACGATGAAGTCGTCGCGGGACAAGCCGACCGCGTCCAGGATCTCGTCATCCAGATCCTCGATCAGGTCTTGTATCTCTTGTTGCGTGTAGCGCTCCGACACGCACAGCGTCGCGTGGATAAGGTTGCCGGCATAGTGAACGTCGAACCGGCCCTGCGGGATGTCGTCGTCCAGGATGGTGTAGACCTCGGAGTACGGCGTGCGGCACTCGCGCTCAAATCGAAGCATGATCGTCTCCCGGCCCGTGCTACGGTCGTACGTGACCCGTGCCGAGCGCGACCCACTTGTACGAGGTCAGCTCGCGCAGCCCCATCGGGCCCCTGGCGTGCAGCTTGTTCGTGCTGATGGCCACCTCTGCGCCGAGGCCGAGCTGACCTCCGTCGTTGAACCGCGTGCTTGCGTTCACCAGCACCACGGCGGCCTCCACCTCGTCCACGAACCGCGTCGCGTTGCTGTAGTCCTCCGTCAGGATTGCCTCCGTATGGCCAGAGCCGTGCCGCTCGATGTGCTCGATCGCCTCGTCGATGGAATCCACCACGCGCACCGACAGCACCAACGACAAGAATTCCTGCCCGAAGTCGTCCGGGCCCGCCGCCTTCACCGAGTGCTCATCGACCGGCCCAAGCAGCGATAGCGCCCGTTGGTCGCATCGCAGCTCTGCACCCGCCGCAATCAGCTGGGCGGCGGTTTCCGGCAGCACGCGCGGCGCGGCCGCAGAGTGGATCAGCAACGTGTCCAGCGCGTTGCACACCGTGGGACGTTGTGTCTTCGCGTTGAGCACGATTGCCGCAGCCTGCTCGGCGTTCGCCGATGCGTCCACGTACGCATGCACCACGCCGATGCCCCCGGTGATGGCGGGTACCGTGGCCTCCTGGCGCACGTAGTTGATCAGCCCCGGCCCGCCTCGCGGGATTAGCAGGTCGAGGTGCTCGTTCGCCTTCACCATCTCCTCGACCACTCCTCTGTGCGTGTCATCCACGAACTGCACCGCCTCAGCCGTCACGCTAGCCGATGCCAAGGCGCCACGTACCAGCGCAGCGAGCGCGCGATTCGAATGGATCGCTTCTTTACCGCCGCGAAGCACGACTGCGTTCCCGGACTTCAGGCATAGCACGGCGATG
>CAZQVD010000003.1:2161-39994 GCA_964596665.1 uncultured Dehalococcoidia bacterium | reverse complement strand
CCGCCTGCAATGGGGAGGGCCTCCTGCTCACCCCCGTCCGCCCCGACGCCATCCGGTTCATGCCACCGCTCATCATCTCCGAGGCCGATGTCGACGAGGCGATGGAGAAGTTGGACCGCGGACTCGCCGTGGTGCTCGCAGGCTAGAACCCTAGCAGACCTGAAAGGACCTGACCCGATGACCGAAAAGATCGTCCTCGCGTACAGCGGGGGGTTGGACACGTCCGTTGCCGTGCGCTGGCTCCAGGAGAAATACGACGCCGAGATCGCGACGCTGACCATGGACATGGGAGGCAAGGTCGACCTCGAAGGTGCGAGGCAGCGTGCACTCGATATCGGCGCCGTTCGCGCGGACGTTCTCGATGCGCGCGACGAGTTCATCGCCGAATACGTCTGGCCAGCGCTCCAGGCAGGTGCCCTCTACGAAGGCATCTACCCGCTCGCGACCGCCCTGGGTCGTCCGCTGATCGTGAAGCACTTGGTGCGTATCGCTCAGGAGGAGAAGGCCTACGCGGTCGCCCACGGCTGCACAGGCAAGGGCAACGATCAGGTGCGCTTCGACGTCAGTGCCGCGGCCCTCGCCCCGCAGATCAAGGTGCTCGCTCCCGCCAGGGAGTGGGGCATGAGCCGCGACGACGAGATCGCCTACGCCCAGGAGAAGCACATCGAACTTGACCTGAACAAGCGCAGCCCCTATTCAGTGGACGATAACCTCTGGGACCGCAGCCGCGAGGCCGGCAACCTGGAGGACCCGTGGCCGAGCCGCCCGAAGAGGCCTACGCATGGACCGTGGCCCCCGCAGCGGCGCCGGACGAGGCGCGATACGTCGAGATTACGTTCAGCAGAGGCATACCCGTCGCGGTCGACGGCGAGAAGCTATCAGGCACCACCCTCGTCGAAATGTTGAACGAGATCGCGGGCCAGCACAGCGTCGGCCGCATCGATCACATCGAGAATCGCCTGGTCGGCATCAAGTCTCGCGAGATCTACGAAGCCCCTGCGGCCGTGGTCCTGCACCAGGCACACCGGGCCATGGAATCCATGTGCCTCAGCAAAGAGCAGGCCCGCTTCAAGGAGCGCATGGGGCAGGAATACGCCGACATGGTCTACAACGGTCTCTGGTTCTCCGCGCACCGCCGCGACCTCGACGCCTACGTCCGCAGCACCCAGACGCACGTCTCGGGGATCATCCGCGTGCGGCTCTACAAGGGCACATGCGCCGTGGTGGGCCGCAGCAGCGACGAGTCGCTCTACCGCCATGACCTAGCGACGTACGATGCGTCGGACACGTTCGACCACCAGGCGTCGGTCGGCTTCATCCACCTCTTCGGGCTACCGGTTCGCACCCAGGCCGAGGTTCAGGGCGACCAGCAATAGGCGTGCCTCGAGGATGTTGACGCACCATGCCTGAGCTCGGCGTCATCTACATCTTGCTGTCAGCCGTCTTCTATGGGCTGACGGGGGCGGTCACGCGCCGTGGCATGCTGCACACGTCAGCCTTCAACGGCATCTTCATCAGCGTGCTGGCCTCATTGCCCTTCTTCGTGGTGGCCGCAGCGATCAGCGGACAGCTTGGCCGCCCAACCGCGCTGACGCTGGCCGCATACCTCGGCCTCGTCGGTATCGGGGTGTTGAACTACGGCCTCGCCCGGTATTCGACGTTCCGATCGATCAAGATCCTCGGCTCGAACCGCAGCGCACCTCTCCGGACGCTCACACCCATCACCGCGGTGGTGCTCGGCATGATCTTGCTCGGAGAGACGCTCACGCTGACCCAGAGCGCGGGCGTCGCCGTGCTCATCGGGGCACCGCTGCTGCTCGTCTTTGGGTCGCGCGAATCCACTGCGGGCGCGCAGGCGGCCTCGTATGGCACCGGTGGCACGAAGCTCGCCGAAGGCGTCTTCTTCGGGATACTGGCCGGCGTGGCCTACGGGGTGTCTCAATTCCTGATCCGCCTTGTGCTCGCGGACACCGATATGGGCATCATGGGCGCCCTCGTAACCAACGCCTCCGCGGGACTCTTTCTCATGGGTATGCTCAGCGTGCCCGGGAGGGTCGACGAGGTTCGCTCCGTCCACCGCGGCGGCATGCGATGGTTCTTGTTGAGCGGGTTCGTGGTTTTCCTCGCCTTGATATTCAGGTTCACCGCGTTGGAGTCGCTGGAGGTGTCCATCGCTTCGCCACTGCACGAAACGTCAATGCTGTTCGGCCTGTTCTTCAGCTATCTGATCAACCGTGACGTCGAGTCGTTCCGCCCCATGGTGCTCGTGGCGATCGCACTCTCCTTCGTGGGCACCGTAGCCGTCGCCCTGTGATCGGCGCTCTCCTCGCGCTGGGCGCCGCGGCACTGCTCGGCCTGAACACCGCCATCGTGCGGCGGGGAGCACGATACGCGCCTGCGTATCACCTCATCGTCTTCAGCCTCGTGGCCGCGACGCCAATCTTCGTGATCCTCGCGTTCGTGAGTGGGCAGAGCGACCGCGCCGGGGCGCTGAGCACCACCGACTACGCTCTCCTCGCACTGGCCGGATTGCTAAATTTCATCGGCGGACGCTACTCGAATTTCAGGGCAATCCATGCGATAGGCGCGAACCTGACCGCACCGCTGCGCACGCTGGCCATCCTGCTTTCCGCGGTGCTCGGCTTCGCGCTGCTCGACGAAGAACTGACGGCGTTGCGGGGGATCGGCATCGCGCTCTTGATCGCGGCGCCGTTGATCGCGTTCTCCCAGCCCACCCAGATGCGCGCGGAGCTGAAGGGCGGCACCGTGCTGAAGCTGACGGAGGGCTTCAGCTTCGCCACGCTGGCATCGGTCTCATACGCGTTCGCCAATTTCTTAATAGGGTACGTGCTCGTGGGCACCAGCTTGAGTATCCTCGGAGCAGCGGTCGCGCATGCCGCGGCGGCAACGGTGATGCTGGCAACGCTCGCGTGGCCTGGTCGGTTCCGGAGCATCGGCGCGCTCGGCATGCGGTCGCTCTACGTGTTCCTCGCGGTTACGGCGATGATGGTGATGGTGCAGATACTGCGTTTCGCCGCGTTCGAGCGCGCCCCCGTGTCCGTGGTCTCGGCGTTGATCGAAACGCTGGGCTTCTTCGGACTCGGGTTCGCGTACCTGTTCAACCGCCACCTCGAAGCGTTCAGCCCGCAGGTGGTGGCGGGCGTGGTGCTCGCCGTCGTGGGCGCCGTCGTGCTCACGATCTAGCCAGGGTCACTCGCTCGCTTAGAGATGGCAGGCGCACAGTCAAACAACAAATCCTAAAGCCCGTACAGAGCTCTAGGATTGTCCTGCAGAATCTTGACCTTCACCTCGGGGCTCACGTCTTCTCGGGCTCGGAACGTGGTGATTGCGTCGTTTTCGCTCGAAATGTCCGTGTGCCCGTAGTCCGTTCCGATCACGAGATTCTGCTCACCCGAGTAGTTGAGGATGAACGGCAAGTCGTCGTCCACCTCGCATGATACGTACACGTTGGCGGCCTGCAACACGTTGTCTGACATGTCACGGCTGAGCTTACGGGCGCGCCGCTTCGCTTCTTTCACGATCCACGGCACCCACTGCGCGGAGACCTCGATGAAGCCCCAGCGCAACGTCGGGAAACGCTCGGGGACCTCGCTCATGATATGCACGAGGCACGAGCCCACAGTGGGGACTCGCAGGCTGTAGAAGCTTGCCGCGCGGTCGTAGCGCGACCGCATGCCGGCCACCACCGCCGGGCTGGCGTTGGACACATGGACGCAGATCGCCATGTTCAGCCGCTCGGCCTCTTCGTACAGCGGGTAGAAGTAGGGGTCAACGAGGAGACGGTCCCCCTCGATGGGGCGCATCATCACGCCAACCGCCCCGTGCCCCTTGGCGTATCGAATCTGCTCCAGGCTCTCGTCCATGCTCATTACCGGCACCACGCACGTCCAGCGCAGCCGATCGGGAGACTGACCACACGCGTCGGCCATCCAGCGATTCCAGCTGCGGCACAGCGCCCGCTCGGCCGCGGGGTCGTCCGTCACCGCGGTCAGCCAGAAGGAGTTGTAGAGCACCTGCACGTCGATACCCAGCCGGTCCATGTCCGCGAGCCGTGCTTGAACGTCGTGCATGTGCCGGCCCTCTGGCGACAGATCCAGATCGAATCCCGACTTCTTCGATAGCTCGGCGAGCTGCTCGCGGGTATCGTTGAAGTTCATGCTGCGGAACTGCCCCCCAGCACCCCAGACCGCGCGTCCAGGCTCGTTGGGCGTTGTGTACAGCGTCGGCCGATAGCGCTCCTCCCCCGGGTCGAGGTAGTCCCAGGTGCGCTCCGACTCCACGACGTGCGCGTCAGCGTCAATCACCTGCAATCGCTGCTCAGTTGCCATGGCTGCCTCCTCACAGGGCGCGGCCGCACCTCATAGGCGCCGGCCGCCATTGATATCAATCACCGTGCCCGTCGTGTAGGCCGCGGCGTCGGAGGCCAAGTACACGACAGCGCCCGCCATCTCCTGAGCGGTGCCTGCGCGCCCCATCGCTACCCTGTCGGCCACCGGAGCGCGTCCGCGGGCGTAGGGGTGAACGGCGGCTCGGTCGGCGTGCTGTACCGTGCCCGGCGCGATGGCGTTGACGCGGATCGCGGGCGCCCACTCGATGCTCATCGTCTGCGTCAGGTTGATGACGCCGGCCTTGGCGGCGCCGTACAGCCCATTGTTCGGGCTCGCCGCCTGGCCAGACTGCGAAGCGAGGTTCACAATCGCACCGCGGCCACGCTCCAGCATGCCCGGCACCACGGCGCTGGAGCACAGAAATACGCTCTTCAGGTTGAGGCGCAGGCATTCTTCGAAGTCGTCTGCCGTCATCTCCAGAAGAGGTCCCATGCGGAACGTCTCTCCCCAGGTGGCGCCGGCGTTGTTCACCAGGATGTCCACGCCGCCGAAGGCCTCTTCGGCCTCGAGAGCCATGCGCCGCACCTGTTCCGGGTCGCGCACGTCCGCGATGATGCCAACGCTCCGACGCCCCAGCGCCTCGATCTCCAGCACGACCGAGTCGACCGGCCGATGGATCCGCTCCGTGCCCAAGCTCACCGCCTCGGGGAGCCTCGCCACGATGGCCACGTCCGCGCCTGCGCCGGCCAGCGCCAGCGCTATCTCTCTACCGATCCCCTGGCTTCCGCCTGTCACGAGAGCCGAGCGGCCCGTAAGGTCAAAACTATCCATGGACGCGAATCTACGCTGCCGCCGGCTTCGTGTCCAGAGCACCCGTGTGCCACGGCCCCGATGCGCTAAGGTGTGCCTCGCTCGATCTACGTCACGAGGATGAAAACATGCGTTTTGGATGGATTGGACTGGGCCGCATGGGGCGCCCGATGATCACGAACCTGATCCGCAAGGGATTCGACGTCACAGTGCAGAACCGCACGCAGGCGAAGCTGCGCGAGTTCACCGACATGGGCGCCGTCGCCGGTGCTTCGATGGCGGAGATGGCCAGCACGCTGGACGTGGTGCACCTATGCCTGCCCGGCGTCGCCGTGGACGAGGTGGTGAACGCCTCGGACGGCGTGCTGGCGGGAGCCCGGCCCGGCCTTATCATCGTCGACCACAGCACCACCGACCCGGAGGTCGCGCGCAGCTTCGCCCAGCGTGCGGCGGCCAAGGGCGCCCGGTTCATCGACGCGCCGGTGTCTGGGAGCGGGCCGGTGGCCGAGCGGGGAGAGCTCACCATCATGGCCGGTGGCGACGTTGACGCCTTCGCCACTGTCCTGCCGGCGCTTGAGGCCATGGGACGAACAGTTCGGTTGATGGGTCCAGCCGGCTCCGGCATGCTCACCAAGATCATCAACAACCTGATCATGTCGACGACGCTGGCCGTAAGCTACGAGGGCATCGTGCTTGGCACCAAAGCCGGCATCGACCCGAAGGCGATGTTCGAGGTCATCGGCACCGCGAGCGGCGCCAGCCGAGCGTGGGAGCGCAACATACCAATGGCGCTCACCCGCGAGTTCTCGACGCAGGGTGCGGTGTACCTGCTCGCAGGCGACCTGCTATATGCAGGGAAGCTGGCCAGTGAGTATGGCGTGCCCATGCCCGTGACGATGGCGGGGAACGCCTTCTGGCAGAGTGCCCTGGCTGCCGGCATCGGCCAGCGGGACCCGGGATATGCGATCACGGTCGTCGAGCAGGCAGCCGGGGTTGTGGTGCAGGCAGCACAGGAACCAAGGGCCTAGCGCGCGAACCATGACCGTACTCGCACGATATCGGCTAGAAGCCGCGCTGCTCGCTCTGCTTCTAGCCTTCGGATGGCTTCATCCCTTTGCCTCACGGCCCACATCACGTACTCGGCCATCTTCTTGGGCCTTACCTGGCTCCTGACCCGTATCAGGTTACGCCAGGCCGTAGCCGTATAGTGCCAGAGCCGACGCCGCCCGCTGGTAAGACGCCCGTTCGCACGCTGATACAATGGAGCGAGCCATGACTGAGTACACGACTCACCACTTCCAGTCGGCGTCCCGCTACACCGTCTCGGTGCACTACGACCGCCGCCTCTACGCCCACGATATCGACGGGTCGGTCGCGCACGCCCGCATGTTAGCCCGCCAGGGCATCGTCTCCCAGGAGGACGCAGGGGCCATCGTCGGTGGCCTGGAAGCCGTGCGGCGCGAGATCGAGGCAGGGGTGTTCCCCTGGCGCGACGACCTCGAAGACCTCCACATGAACATCGAAGTACGCCTCCACGAGCTCATCGGCGAGCCCGCCGCGCGCCTGCACACCGCCCGCTCGCGGAACGACCAGGTGGCCACCGCTACGCGTCTGTACGTGCGCGAGGCCATCGGCGGCGCCACCACCCGTCTGCGTGATCTGCAGGACGCGCTCCTGACGCTGGCCGAGCACCACGCCGACGCAATCATGCCCGGCTACACGCATCTGCAGCGTGCGCAGCCGGTCCTCTTCGCGCACCACTTGCTGGCCTACGTGGAGATGTACGAGCGCGACGACGCGCGGCTTGCAGATTGCCTCGGGCGGACCAATGTGCTGCCGCTCGGCAGTGGGGCGCTGGCCGGCGTACCGTATCCCATTGACCGGGAGTCGGTCGCTCGGGAGCTCGGTTTCGACTCCGTCAGCGCCAACTCTATGGACGCCGTAGCCGACCGCGACTACATGGTGGAGTTCCTCGCCGCAGCGGCGACGTGCATGATGCACTCCTCGCGTCTGTCCGAGGAACTGGTGCTGTGGGCAACGCAGGAGTTCGGCTTCGTGCGGCTCGGCCACGCCTGGGTCACCGGATCGAGCATCATGCCGCAGAAACGTAATCCCGATTTCGCTGAGATCGCCCGCGGCAAGACCGGCAGGGTCTACGGCAGCTTGGTCGGCCTGCTCACCATGCTCAAGGGCCTGCCCCTCACCTACAACCGCGACCTGCAAGAGGACAAGGAGGGGCTGTTCGACGCCGTCGACACGCTGTACGCGACGCTGGAGGCCATGGCGGGCATGCTTGCCAACCTCGAGGTGGACGAGGGCCGCATGCGCTCCGCCGCCGAGGATAGCGCGCTGCTGGCCACCGACATCGCCGACTACCTCGTGGCAAAGGGCGTTCCCTTCCGGGACGCCCACGCCGCGGTCAGCGCACTGTGGGACGTGGCCGCCGAGCGGGGCGCGGCACTCATGGACCTCTCGATCGAAGAGTTCCGCCGGCAATCGCCCGCGTTCGACGATGACGTCTTTGACGTCACCGCCACGACCAGCGCGGACGCGCGCGACGTGACTGGAGGCACCGCCCCCGCCCGGGTCGCCGCGGCGCTTCAAGAGGCGCGGACTAGGTTAAGCAAGGCCCGCAGTGGGTGACGTGAAGCTTGCACCCTCGATCCTCTCCGCCGACTTCGCAAGGCTCGGCGAGCTGGTACGCGAGACAGCGCTGACGGACGCCGACTACCTACACATAGACGTGATGGACGGCCGCTTCGTGCCCAACCTCACCATCGGCCCTCTCGTGGTGCAAGCGATCCGCCCGCACACGGTCATGCCGCTGGACGTGCATCTCATGATCGTGGAGCCGGAGCGCCTCATCCCCGAGTTCGTGGCGGCTGGCGCTGACAAGATCACAGTCCACCAGGAGGCCGTGCCCCACCTCCACGGCGTGATCCATCAGATCAAGCGCCTGGGCGCCTCCGCGGGCGTCGCCATCAACCCCGGGACGTCCGCCTCGACCCTCGAAGCAATCCTGCCGGACCTCGACCTTGTGCTGGTTATGACCGTCAATCCTGGCTTCGGAGGCCAGACGCTGATCGAGAGCGCGCTGCCGAAGGTCACCGAGGTGCGGGGCATGATCGACGCCATGGGCCTAGCCACGGAGCTCGAGGTGGACGGCGGCATCAAGGCCGATAACGTGCAGCGCCTCGTCGACGCTGGGGCCAACGTCATCGTCGCCGGGTCCGCCGTGTACAGTGGCCAGGTCGCCATCTCTCAGGCCATCGCCGACTTGCGGGCGGGCATCGCCCGGTCCACCGCATCCTCCGCCGCGACCCTGTATCCCACCGCGGGGTCGTCATAGGGCAACAAACGTCCCATCTCGCCCGAACGTCGCCTCGGGTGGTCCTGGCCGGGCTGCTGCTGATGTCGTTGCTGTTGGCCGCCTGCAGATCAGACGAGCCAACGGCCACGCCAACCCCCGAAGGCCCACCGGGTGCCAACAACGGTCTCGCCGATGACGGCGAAACGATCTCCATCCACTACACTGGAACACTCGACGACGGGACACAGTTCGACTCCTCCCGCGAGCGAGACCCGCTCACCTTCACCTTGGGAGCCGGGCAGCTGATCGCAGGGTTCGAGAACGCCGTGCGCGGCATGGCCTTGGGAGCATCGGTCACCGTCCGCATCCCGCCTGAAGACGGGTACGGTCTCAAGCGTGACGACGCATTCATCGAGATGCCCGCCGACCAGCTTCCTGGGCAGATGGTATTGGGTGACCGCGTGGAGCTGGCGCCGGGGGTGAGCGCCATCGTCGTGGAGATGAACGACTCCACGGTCACGTTCGATGCGAACCACCCACTCGCTGGGCAGGCGCTCAACTTTGATATCGAGATCGTGTCCATCGAGTAGGAGGGCCTATGCCAAGCGACGGAGACCGGGTATCGGTCCACTACAAAGGGACATTGGACGACGGCACTCAGTTCGACTCGTCGGAAGGCCGAGACCCGCTGACGTTCGTCATCGGCGGTGGCCAGGTGATAGCCGGGTTCGACACCGCCGCACGCGGGCTGGTGGTCGGTCAGACCGTGACGGTCCGCATGGAGGCCGCTGAAGCGTACGGCGAGAAGGACGAGCAGCTCATCTTCGAGGTGCCCATCAACACGGCACCGGAGGGGCTCGTCCTGGGTGACCGCGTTGAGCTCATGAACGGCGCGCCCGCGGTGGTCACCAAGGTCGGCAAGCGCATCGTCACGGTCGACGCCAACCATGCGCTCGCAGGTCAGGCGCTCACGTTCGAGATCCAGCTCGTCACGGTCGGCTAAGGCGCGCGCTTCACCACGAAAAAGGGCCGCTGCTGGAGCGGCCCTTTGCTATCGTCGGAGCTCAGCTGCTCAGAGCAGCAGCTTCTTGTTATGCGCGGTGCGCAGGCATCGCGTACAGAGGGCAACCCGCTGCCGCTTGCCCTTCACCGTGATCACCGCTTTCTGCACGTTGGGGAAGAACCAGCGGTTGGTGTGACGGTTCGAGTGGCTAACATTCTTGCCAGCCCTTCGCCGCTTGCCGCAAACAGAGCACATCGCCATGCGAGATTCCCTAATACCGCAATGAGTAGATCGTGTTGCCCAGAGTTTGACCGGCCTCTAGAATGCGCCCGTGGCACCGGTCGACGACAGTTTAACATGGCCGTTGCGAGGCTGCCAGCGATGAGCAACGGGGACTCACCCACCAGATTGACCGGAGACGACTTCCGAGCAATGGTCGCAGCCGGCACCCGCTGCCTGGAGCAGAACGCCGACGCCATCAACGCCATGAATGTGTTTCCCGTTCCCGACGGCGACACAGGCATCAACATGCTGCTCACGCTGCGCTCCGCCAACGACAGCCCCGAGCTGCCACCTGCCGGGAGTGGCACCGTCGCTCAGGTGAGCCACGGTCTGGCGCGGGGTGCGCTGCTCGGCGCACGCGGCAACAGCGGCGTCATCTTCTCCCAATTCATGAAGGGGCTCTCCCTCGGCCTTGCCGACTGCGAAGACTGCGGCGGAGCCGACCTCGGCGCAGCGCTTGGCGCCGGGTCGGCAGGGAGCTACCAGGCCGTCGGCAAGCCGGTCGAAGGCACGATGCTGAGCGTCATGCGAGCGGCTGCCGAGGCCGCCGAGGCCACCGAGGCCACCGAGGCCGCGACGGTCACTCCCGCAGAGATTCTCCACATCGCGTTGGAGGCCGCACAATGGGCCCTGGAGCACACTCCCGAGCAGCTCCCTATCCTCAAGGAAGCGGGCGTCGTCGACGCTGGCGGCCAAGGCGTCGTCGCCTTCCTCGCTGGTGCGCTCGGCCACCTGGATGGCAAGGACGTCCACCTGGAGATCGCTGCCCCAGCGTCGAGCTCGCTCTCGTCAGTGAGCCACGACTTCCTCGAGCACACGGAAGAAGAGATGTACGGGTATTGCACCCAGTTCATCATCCAGGGCGACGGGATCGATGTGGGTACGGTACGTGAGCGGGTGATGGCCATCGCAGGCTCGACCGTGGTCGTGGGCGACGACCGCACCGTGCGCGTGCACGCCCATGCAGAAGATCCCGGTCCGGTCCTGAGCCTCGGCACCGCGTACGGCGTGCTCGACCAAATCAACATCCAGAACATGGACCAGCAGCACGAGCAGTTCATGGTTGACCACGGTTACAAGGCGAAGCATCAAGGATTTGCCATCGTGGCCGTCGCGACGGGAAAGGGCATCGAGAGCGTGTTCTCGGATCTGGGTGCCTCGGCCGTCGTCCGTGGCGGACAGACGATGAACCCCAGCGCCGCCGAACTGCTCGAGGCAGCCCGGACCGCGAACGCGGATCACGTAGTGCTGCTGCCCAACAACCCCAACATCATCATGGCCGCGAACCAGGCGGCGGAGCTCAGCGAAGGCACGATCAGCGTGGTCCCCTCGCGAAGTATCCCACAGGGCATCGCGGGGCTGCTGGCATTCAACCCGGAGCTGGGCCCCGACGAGAACATCGAAGCCATGAAACAGGCCATCGGCGGTGTACGCTCCGGTGAGGTCACCACCGCCGTGAGAACGACGCCCCTCCACGACGTCGACGTCGTGGAGGGGCAGGCCATCGCGCTGCTCGACGGCGTGGTCGTCGCCGCCAAATCGACCGAGGACGAAGCGCTCGTCGCGCTCGTGGCACGTGCCGGGCCCGAGGCCGACACGCTCATCACCCTGTATCGTGGGGCGAACGTCGAGGACTGGCAGGCCCAGGCGAGCGCAGCCATGATCGTCAGGCACCACGCCGGCGTCGAGGTGGAAGTGGTCGATGGTGGGCAGCCTCACTACCACTACTTGGTTTCCATCGAATAAGCACCACGCGGAGGAAGCTCATGGCAGTTAAAGTCGTCACGGATAGCACCTCGGACCTGCCCAAGGATTTGGCTGAGGAGCTTGGGGTAACCGTCGTGCCGCTCACGGTCTACTTCGGCGAGGAGGCGTACAAAGACGGTGTGGAGATGTCGAGTTCCGATTTCTTCAAGCGGCTCACCTCCGGCAACGTCATTCCACGCACCACGCAACCAACCGTGGGTGATTTCGAGGCGGCCTACCGTCCGCTAGCCGAGCAGGGCCACGAGATCCTTTCGGTGCACATCTCCGACAAGCTCAGCGGCACGATGAACTCGGCAAGGGCGGGGGCGCTCGAGGTGCCGGACGCGAAGATCGAGATTGTCGACACTCGTACGGCGTCTCTAGCCCAGGCGCTCGTCGTGAAAGCGGCGGCCGAAGCCGCCAACGGCGGTGCGTCGCTCGCCGAGGCCGCCGCCGCCGCCCGAGAAGCGTCGGAGAGGACGGACGTCTACTTCCTGCTGAACACGCTCGAGTACCTGCAGAAGGGAGGCCGCATCGGCAAAGCGGCGGCGCTGATCGGCGGATTGCTGGCGATCAAGCCCGTGCTCACGGTCGTAGACGGCGAGGTCCACCCGCAGGAGAAGCTGCGCACGCGGGCCAAGGCTCTTGCTCGTCTGAGAGAGATAGCAACCAGCGGCGGGCCCTACGCAGAGATGGCGTTCATCCACGAAGCGCAGGGCGACGACGAGCGGGACTTCGCCGAGCATCTCCGAGCGAACATCGATGCGCCCATGATCAGCGGCCCCATCGGCCCCGTAGTCGGCACGTACACCGGTCCCGGTGTGATCGGCTTCGCCGGGCTGCGAAAGGCCTAGCCCGCTAGTCCACGTCACCCACGTCAATGCCACGCACGTGATCGATCGTAGCGGGGCTCGACATCTGCAGTGTGATGGCCACCAGGTCCACGCGCCGGGGACGGCGCTCCAGTCGGTGCCGTTACAGATAGAGCTCCGCCGTCTTCCCGACGCGCGCATGCTTGCTGGGCATGGCCGACTCCTCGGCCGTTGCGTACGCTGTGCTGCGCCGGGTTTTCACCTCGACGAACACCAGCGTGTCTCCATCTTCGGCGACCAGGTCCACCTCGCCGAAGAGCAAGCGTGCGTTGCGCGCGACCACTCTCATGCCGTGCGATTCGAGGTAGGACGCGGCGATCCACTCGTCACCTGTGCCGATCCTGGTGCGAGCGCTAGGCATGGAGCTCCGCCGCGGTCATGTCGAACAGCGTCAGCTTGAAAGGCGAGAAGCTGAGCCGATGCGCCGGGCTCGGCCCAAGCTCCGAAACGGCCGCGAGGTGCTCCGCCGAGGCGTAGCCCTTGTGACCAGCGAGGCCGTAGCCGGGGAAACGGGCGCCCAGTTCCGTCAAGAGCGAATCGCGGTGCACCTTCGCTACGATCGACGCGGCGGCGATGGCTGTGCAGTGCACATCGCCCTTGATGATGGCAACGCACGGCTTCTTGTGCCAATCCAGCATGAATGCGTCCAGCAGCAGGTGGTCGGGCGTGACGGAGAGCTGATCCAACGCACGGCGCATGGCCGCTCGCGCCGCTGGCGCGATGCCGTCGCGGTCGATCTCCTCGTTGCTCGCCTCGCCCACGCCCACGGCCAGTGCCAGCTCGTGCACCAGGCTCAGCACACGCTCGCGCTGGTTAGCAGTCAGCGCCTTGCTGTCGCGGATCAGGTGCAGGTCCTCGTGGTGGAAGCCTTCGAGGTCCGGCAGCACGACCGCCGCCGCGACCACCGGCCCGGCGATGGGCCCACGACCAACCTCGTCGACGCCCGCGACGTGCGCGAAGCCCTCGAGGTGCAGGCGGCGCTCCTCGTCTTGGGTTGGCGTAATAGGGCCATCGGCCACGGCACGCTCCTCGTTCCGGAAGGACCCTCACGCGCCATAGCCACTCCCGCGTGAATCAGTAAACGAGGCAATGGCCGATTTCGGCGCCCGTTGCCGGATTATGAACGCTTGTTCCAGTGCCCATCGCCTTGGGACGATCCGTACGTCCGAGGCTTCGCCTCAACGTCGGCCCACTCGTCTCGCCGCATGCCGTCCCCGGAGAGCACCGCCTCCACATCCGGCTTACCTGGCGTGTAGTCCTTGAAAGGTCCGCCAATCTCATCGTATCCCGGGTACTGGTAGTACTCGCAGGGCAGCACGATGACCTCGTTCTCGTCGGCGTTGCGGTGGATGTTGATGGGGTCCTCGCCGCCGGCAACCAGGCTCAGCTGCTCCTCGAGCATGTTGCGGAACATGATGATGCCCACGTCGGTCACGCCGAGGCGCTCCGTCGTTCGGTCCATGATCGGCCCCTGAATCACCCAGGCGACAGCGTCCTGCGCCGGAACGTAGTCGCGCACCATCCTCCCTTGCGCGTCGTACTGGGGGCGCTCCTCGAAGGGCACGGCCGCCTGACGCTCCTCGTCGTCGTGGTATTGCCGGTAGTTCGTCACCACGTGCAGCGTATGCGTGTCGTCTACCGGCACTCGAAGCTCCAAGCCGTGGCCGACGCGCAGTATGTTGGGGAACAGGATCGGGTGGCCCAGGCGCCAGTGCTCGTCGTCCTCGGTCTCCTCGCCGACGAGCCGGCGCTTAATCACACCGTAGTCGGTAATCTCGAAACCGATCTTGCGGTGGTCGGCGCCGCGCGCGGCCACGTTGGAGAAGAATGCTTGCCGTTGCTCCGGTGTGCCCATGCGACTGATGCTCCACCCGCCCCAGTAGCGGTGGAGCCACTGGAAGTGCAGCGGGTCCAGCGAATTCTCCTGACACTGCAACCAATTGCAAGGCAGCATCACTGACCACGCCTCTCGGTAGCCATCCCATGCGAGTACATCCCACCGAGGCAGCAGCGGCATGGGCGCCGGGCCCATGTAAGCCCAGATCAGCCCACCCAGCTCCTCCACCGGGTACGCCTTGATGTGCACCTTCTCCTTGAAACGGCTGCCCACCGGCTCCGACGGCTGATCCACGCAGTTGCCTTTCACGTCGAACAACCACCCGTGGTAAGCACAGCGTATGCCCTCGGGCTCCGGCACGCCGTAGGAAAGATTGGCCTTGCGGTGCGGACAGCTCGGCTCCACGAGCCCCAGCTCGCCAGCAGCGCTGCGGAAGAGCACGAGATCCTCTCCGAGGAGGCGCACCTCCTTGGTGGGATTCTCCTCGGTGAGCTGGGAGCTCCCGGCGATCGGGTGCCAGTAGCGTCGCATCAACTCGCCCATCGGCGTGCCCGGCCCAACTCGCGTCAGGCGCTCGTTCTGCTCCGCAGTCAGCATCCCATCACCTTCCGTGTATCTGGGCCCCATGTCCAGGCTTTGCTGCGCCGGAGCGTAGCCCTCGGTCGGAGCAAGGTCAATCGGAGAGCGCTGGATCGGGAGCCGGTCCGTCGATGAAACCGCCTCCTAGCACGCGGTCTCCGTCGTAAAAGACCGCCGCCTGGCCCGGTGTGATGGCCCGCTGCGGCTCGTCGAACCACAGCGTCGCCACCGCCCCGGCGGGCTCCAGCATGCCCGGCATGTCGCGGCCGTTGTAGCGTATCTTCGCCGTAACCGGCGTCCGGCCGCTCGGCGCGCCACCCACGTAGCAGACGTCCCCTACGCGCACACCCCGTCGGAGCAGGTCGGACGCCGGGCCCAGCACGACGCGGGCCGTCTGCGGCTCCACCGCCGTCACGAACAGCTTGTCATTGGAGGCAACGCCCAGGCCGCGGCGCTGCCCCACAGTGAATCGCTCGATGCCTTCGTGTCGCCCGAGCACAATCCCAGCAGCGTCCACGAAATCGCCGGGGCGAGAGATCAGGTGCTTACCAAGGAACTCGCGGTAGTCGCCCTGCGGGATGAAGCAGATCTCCTGACTGTCAGCCTTGTCCGCCAGGTGCAGCCCGCCCTCAGCGGCCAGCGCACGAATCTCCCCTTTGGTGTAGCCGCCCACGGGCAGCAGCACGTGGCCAAGTTGCTCCTGGCTCAGCCCGAACAGCACGTACGACTGATCCTTGCCCGCGTCCACGCCTCGCAGAAGCTCACGCTCGCCAGTGCGCCCGTCCAGCCCGATGCGCGCATAGTGCCCGGTGGCCACGAACGCGGCGTCCATGGACTCCGCGCGCTTCATCAGGAAGTCGAACTTGATCCGGTCGTTGCAGGCGATGCAGGGGTGGGGAGTCCGGCCACGCTGGTACTCGGCGATGAAATACCCCATGACGTGCTCGCGGAACTCGCGCTGCACGTCCATCACGTAGTGCGATACGCCGACCGTCTGGCACACGCGACGAGCGTCTTCGATGTCGTCGATGGAGCAGCAGCCCTGGTGGTCCGGCGTGACCTCTGGGTCATCCGCGGTCCACAGCCGCATGGTGACGCCAATCACGTCGTAGCCCTCGCGGTCCAGCAGGTAGGCGGCGACCGACGAATCAACGCCGCCGGACATGGCGACGACGACGCGTGGCTTCGACGGGCTCGGCTTGATGGCGCGCATACGCTCAGGATACACGGGTTGAACTGTGCGCCGGGCGGTTCTGGACTAAAGCGTCACAGCTCTCGCCGCTCCAACGTAGGTATCGCTAAGCGGCAGCGAGTGGGTGTCGGGGCGCGCCCTGCCAACGCTATAATGGTGACGATGGTCCGCAAAGCAACCACGACACCCGATCCACCCGCAGTCGAGAGCGCTGATGCCGCAAGGCTCGCCGTATCCGTCGCGGACGATTACCAGGCCGCCGACATCTGGCTGATCGACATCCGCGAGGTGTCGGCGTTCGCCGATTTCATGGTCATCATGACCGCCGACAGCACGCGGCAGATCAACGCGCTGGTCGACCACCTCGAAGAGGAGGTCAAGCGCCGTGGCGGGCGGCGGCTCTACCACCGAGAGGGCACCCCTGACTCTGGCTGGGTGCTCCTGGACTTCTCTGACATCGTGCTGCACGTGTTCAGCGAGGCCCAGCGCGAGTACTACGCGCTGGAAGAGGTGTGGGAGAAGGGCCAGGTGGTGGTCAGGCTCCAGTAGCTGCGGAGCGTGCCTACTCTTCGATCCAGCGATCGGTTACGCGCTCGTAGTCGTGCAACTCTCCGTCCACGAAAAAGATCGCGAGCTCTCGCTCCGCCGATTCCACCGAGTCCGAGCCGTGCATGAGGTTGCGCCCAATGTCGATCGCGAAATCGGCCCGGACCGTGCCCGGCGCCGCGTTCTGCGGGTTTGTCGCGCCCAGGGTGGCGCGCACCGACTCGACGGCGTTCTTGCCCTCCACCGCCATAGCCACGATAGGCCTGGACAGCATGAACGCGCTGAGACCCGCGAAGAACGGCTTCTCTACGTGTTCCACGTAGTGGCGCTTGGCAAGATCCATGTCCATCTGCATGAGTTTCATGCCCGCAATCTTCAGCCCGCGGTCCTCGAGGCGTGAGATCAAACGCCCGACGAGGCCTCGCTGCACAGCATCGGGTTTCAACAGCACTAGGGTTCGTTCGGCCAATGGGGGCTCCTCGCTCGCGGGCGGCGAGTGTTTGGGAAGAGCCGCCACCCGGGAGGCTCAGGCTATCACACGCTCCTGGACGGCGCCCCGCTAGCGAGCCTTCGGCGCTGCGCCGTAACGAACGGATCTCGGCCGCTTCGGCCGCGTGATGCCCGGTGGACGCAGGTAGTGAGGCGCCAGTGCCGCGGTGGCATCCGCGTCCCCCGCATCGAGCCTGGCTGCACCGAGCTCCGCGAGTCCGCGCAGCCGTGTCAGCGACGGCTCGTCTGCCGCGACGTGCGCCCGCGCCCTCATCGCCTCGGCAAGCTCCGCCGCGTACGTGGCGGCTCCCTCACCGCAGAACAACGTATGCCGTCCGGATGCCGCGAGCACCCGCGCCACCGGCGACACGCGGTCTGGTGAGCGGCGCGTCCACCAGCCGTCGAGTAGCTGGAAGCGAGCGAAGCCGACGAGATCGCGGCCCGCGCCGATCATCGCGCAGATCGGGAATCCGATGGTCCGGTAGGGGTAGGCGGTCGCCTCCAACGTGCTCAGCCCGACCACGGGCGCTCCCGTGGCGAACGATAGCCCCTTTGCTGCTCCGAGCCCGGCGCGGAGCGCGCTGAACCCGCCGGGGCCGGTCGCCACCGCTATCCCAGCCACGTCCGAGACCGTCAGCCCAGCATCGCCAATCACGCGCTTGATTGCCGGCACCAGATCCGACGTGTGGTTGTGGCGCGAGCTCCAGCTCAGCACGCGGCGCAGCTCGCCTTCGGCCCAGGCCGCGACGGAGCCGTGGTTCGCTGACGTGTCGATGATTAGGTAGGCCAACGCCTATCGCGCCCGGACGCCCCGCAGGGCCCCCACCAGCCGCTCGGCGCGCTTGCCCTCCGCATGCAGCGTGATGCGGCGGTCGTCGGGCGCCTGCACGAAGCCCAGCTGGATCCGCACGTGCCCTGGTGGGAACACACCCGGCGCCCGCTCCGCCCATTCGACTACGCATGCTCCGTCCGCCAGCAGCTCATCGATCGCCAGGTCGTGCGCCTCGAGCTCGCCGCCGTCGATACGGTAGAGGTCCAGGTGGTACACCTTCACGCGCCCCGGGTACTCGTGCACCAGTACGAACGTCGGGCTGTGCGCGTAGCCAGAAGCGCCCGCACCCCAAGCGATGCCCTGGGTCAGCGTTGTCTTCCCCGCGCCCAACTCGCCGCTGAGCAGGCAAAGATCTCCGGTCTCCAGCGACTCGCCAAGCGAGCGCCCGAACGCCTGCGTCTCCTCGGCGGAGTGCGTCACCACCTCCAGCGCCCCTCTCATCGCAGGTGCTCCCAGCCCGTGCGATCCACGGGTATGTCCGCGCCCGACCCATCGACGACCCTCACCTGACCCGGCTCGTCCTCCGTAATCTCGCCGATGACGGCGGCGCTCGGCAACTCGGCGGCGAGCGTCCGCGCGGCATCGCGCGGGCCGGCGAACAGGAGAACGTACTCCTCTCCGCTTCCCAGCGCGATCTGGAGCGCCTCGTCCGGGAACGCCTCCAATAACGCAGGAGCAACCGGCACCCGCTCTGCGTCGATCCGCGCGCCCACGCCGCTAGCACGGCACATCTTGGCCAGGTCAGCCACGAGTCCATCGGACAGATCCATCGCACAGCGCAACCCCGCGCGCACGACACGAAGTCCCGCGTCGACGCTCGGCCTTGGACGGCGGTGCGCCTCGATCAGCGCCTGGCTGGCCCGGCTGGCGCTCACCCTTCCGCTCCGCAGCAGCAACAGCCCGCCCGCCGAGCCCCCGAGCCGACCCGCGACTGCAATGGCATCACCGGGCTTGGCAGCAGAGCGCACCAGCGGCTCGCCGATGCAAACGCCGTTCATCGTTACGGAGACGAACACGTCCCGCGAGCTCACCACGTCGCCCCCAACGATGAGCGTGCCGTATTCGTGGCACCCATCCAGCATGCCTTCGTACAGCTCATCGATGTAGCGCACCGGAAGATCCGCGGGCAGACCCAGCGTGACGACGCCGGTGAGCGGCAGCGCACCCATGGAGGCGACGTCGCTGACGTTGGCCGCCCATGCCTTCCAGCCGAGGTCGTTCCAGGGGGTTGTTTCCCTCGTGAAGTGCGACCCCTCCACCACTGTGTCGGTCGTGGCCACCTCGATGCCGCCCTCGAGCCGCCATGCCGCCGCATCGTCGCCGATGCCATAGCGAAGTGCGAAGCCCTCGTACTCGGGCCCCTTTAGCTCCGCCGCATCCACCTGCGCCGCCAGGCGCACGATGAGCCCGAACTCGCCAATCTCTCGCATCGTGGTCATGTGCAGCCATTATCGTGACGGTGCTCGCAACCTGTCCAGCGAACCCCCTCGGACATCCGGAGCCACCCTCCAACGTAGAATCCCACGCGATGCGAAAACCCACTCCCACTCATGCGCTCACGCTCGCCTTCATTGGCGCGCTCGTCGTCGCATGCAGCAGCGGCACGCCGCCCAGCGAAGCGCCGGCCGCCCACGGAGCCCGGCGGTCACGTCGTTCTGGCATGGCTGGTTCTCGTTCCACGGAGAGTCGGGCATTTATCAGGGCGCCCGAACGAACGAAGAGGGCTGGAAATCCCTGCCCTCTTTCACAGCCCGTGATTCCCAGCCCGGCATAGCGGGCGCCGCACAATCAAACAACTCCATCGGTCCAATCGTTCGGTGGAGTGCCCGTTCCGTACTTGCGTCTCGCTCTGCCAACAGGTTAGCTGTCGCGTGTTACGAAACGATTCCGCCGGCGCAACCCTTGGTAACAAAATGCAGGGGTGATACGGACGGAGCCGCCCTGAGGGCGGCTCCGTCCGTTCGTCGAGGGTCGATGTGCTAGGCGCCGACGGCCGCGTGCATCTTCTCGTGCAGCGCTTCCTGCCAGGCCACGTCGTCCGGCAGAACCTGCTCGATGGCGCGTATCCCGTAGTAGGAATCACCCGTGCCCGGCGGCGAGCCACCGTCCTGCACCGTTCGGATCGCCTGCAAAAGCAGCTTGCGGGTCATGATCACGGCGCGGTCCGTCTGGCCGAGGTGCTCCTTGCTGCGGTCCACCACGGGGCCCATAGCCTCTTGCACCGCGCGATCCTGGACGTTGATGCCCTGGATGCCCGTGAAGGTGTCCGTCCGCTGCCGCGTCCGGTCGATCGTCCAGTCGTTCTGCCGGTTGGCAATGCTGAGGAACGTTTGCTGATCCACGTAGTCCGGGCCGTTGCCGTTGGTCTTCTCAAGGGCCTCGTCCTCATCCAGTGGCTCATCCAGCGTGTAGAACCAGTTCCAGGTCATGGTGTGCGTATCGTCGATCGGCACCCAGTGATGGCCCGATATCTTGAACTTGTACCAGGAGCCGTCGGGCCAGAGCTGCGAGGCCCTGATCTGCACGTGCGGCATAACCCAGTGGTAGGCCCGCACGTAGTTCTGCCCCTCACCCGGCAGCGGACGTATGGAGCCATAGCGGTAGCCGTAGTCGGTGGGCTCCACCTCGAGCTTGCTGGCGATTCCCTTGGCGCGCAATCCGCCCAGGCCCATCCCCTCACCCTTGCCAAACTTGCGATGCAGGAATGAGGAGTGTACCGAGTCGATGCCGCCCTCAAGCGCCTGCAACCAGTTGCACTGCTCGATCACCTTGGACGCGTTGCGGTGCGTGGCCGGCTGCTGGGTGAACTCGAACTTCGGCTCGGGCGGAAGGTGCTCCGCCGGCCCCATGTAGGTCCAGATCACGCCACCGAGCTCGACGGTGGGATAGGCAACCATCTTGACCTTGTGCTTGAAATCGTACTGCTCAACCTCGTTCGGCATGTCCACGCAGGCACCGGTGACGTCAAACTTCCAGCCGTGGTAGACGCAGCGGAGGCCGTTCTCTTCGTTGCGGCCCAGGAACAAGGAGGTCAAGCGATGGGGGCACCACTCGGAGAGCAATCCCACCCGGCCGGAGGTGTCGCGGAATGCCACCAGGTCCTCGCCGAGGATCCTCACACGGATGGGATTGCCGTCAGGCTCCGCCACCTCACGCGAGAGCAGCAGCGGCTGCCAGTAGCGGCGCATCAGGTCGCCCATCGGCGTACCCGGACCCACCCTAGTGATCGTTTCGTTGTCCTTCACTGACAGCATGCGTACCTCCGGGGGACCGCCTGTGCTCGTGCGCGGTGCGCGCTAAGATCGTCGCAGAACGAGTCAGTCGATGGTAGGTGGCGCGCTATTGGCTGTCAACGACGCGAAGTAGCGCTCCCGCAGGCCGTTACCCGCCGCGCAGAAGATCGGCAAACACCCGTACGTCGGGTACGTCCTCCAGGTGGTCCACCATCGTCATCACCTCGTCGATCGTCGAGACCGAGAGGGCACTTCCGGCGTGCGCCGCGCAATCCACGAACTTCTGCCTCCGCTGCGCGTCGGACAGCGGCTTGTCGCGATGTCCGCGAGCTTGGTCGACTCGCTCCGTCAGCCGCTCACCCGAGCCCAGAGTGATGGTTACGACACCTGACTTGCCAAGCGACTCGTCCACCTCATACTCAACGAGGCCGGCGATGCGCAGCGCCTCCTGATCGAACAACCCCTCGGGTGTCGGCTGGAGGTCGGCGAGCGACACGTTGCGGTGCACCAGAGCCTTCGCCACGGCGAAGATGACACTGTCTTCGGCCTCCACCGGCGCCTGCGGGCGGCGGCGGGTGTCGGGCGGCTCGCAGAACGTTCGGATGTGCGGCTCGCCGCTGATGTGCGCGCCCGTAATAGCGCCAGGCGGCAGGTCGTGCTGCGTGGCGAGGTTGATACCTGCCTCGATGAATACATGCGCAACCCCGGTGGTCGGCCACGGCTTGAACCCCACGTTGGTCAGGGCGAAATGCTCGCCGAGACCCTCCGTCAGCGTGGGACGGTCGAATCGGCCGCCGTAGTAAGTCGGGAAGTAGCCCGCGTCGCCCTCGAACACCGCGCAGTCGGCCTCCAAGCCCTCGCGCACCAACATGGCGCTCTGCATGCCGCCCTGGTTGCTGAACGCGGCGTAGACCGCCTTCGCGGGGCGCCCCTCCAGCACCGGCTGCCTACCGCCCGCCGCCTGCATGAACGCCAGGCCCAGCGCACTCTGCATCTGACGCGACGTGAACTCGAACATGCGGCCCGCGCTCACCGCGGAAGCGAAATAGCCGGGCATCTGCGTCGGCTGCGGCTTCGACTCGGTGTACGGCTGATCCACCCTGGTCAGCGCCAGCCCGATCCGCGCCATCAGCTCAGCGCCCGCTGCGGTGGACGCCAGCAGCTCCTTGCCGCTGGCACCGCCCCTCACCTCGGCCGCCGCGAACGCTGATGGCAGCGTCACCGGGCCTAGGTGGCCGGAGCCGACCGCCGTGGTATCGTCGAAGTTCAACGCATGGGCCATGCCGCCGTTCATCATCGCCGCGGTCACCGCCGGCAGGCGATCCGCGAAGCCCAGAAGCGATGACTCCGGTGTCCCGCCGTTCGCGCGGGCCAGCGCCAGCATCTCCTGGATGCCCACGCCCAGCGTGTTCGCCGCAAGCGTGGCCGCAAGCGTATCCAGCATTAGCCACTTCAGCACCCGCGTGACCGGCTCCGGCAGATCGTCGTAAGCGATGCTCGACGCGTAGTCGGACCAGATCACGGCTATGTCCGGCGACTGGCTCAAAGCACACCTCCCAAAGCTCCGCGAGCGCAGGCTACCACGAACGCCGACGGCCGACGGCGTTGCGCCGGGTGGCATCCACGCAGGCAGTTCACGTGGGATAATAAGCGCGTGCGCACCCTCATCGTCAGCGATATCCACTCCAACATCGTCGCCCTCGATGCCGTTATCGAGGCGGCCGAGGAGGACGGCCCCCTGGACGGCCTCTGGTGCCTGGGTGATTTCGTCGGGTACGGGCCGGCGCCCATGGAGTGCCTCGAGCGGCTGTGGGAGCGGGAGGTGATCGGCATCTGCGGCAATCACGACGCGGCATCCGTGGGCCGGATCGGCACCAGCGACTTCAACCCCATCGCCGCCGAGGCCAACCGGTGGACCAGCGAGCAGCTCACCGACGCGGCCAGGGGATATTTGGAGGACCTCCCGCTGCAGCGCATCGAGGACCAATTCACCCTCGTGCACGGCTCGCCAAGGGATCCGATCTGGGAGTACATCTTCGGCTATCCCCAGGCCATCGAAGCGTGGGAGCGCGTGGACACCTCGGACGTGCTCGTGGGGCACTCGCACTTCCAGTTCTCCTGCGAAGCAGGACGGGGCCTCGAGCAGCCGGGACCGGATGGGCTGATCGCTCCGTTGGGGATCGCTCGCCTGCTGATCAACCCCGGCAGCGTCGGCCAGCCGCGCGACCGCGACCCGCGAGCCGCCTTCGCGATCTACGACGACGAAGCGCGCACGGTGCACCTGAGGCGCGCCTGGTACGACATCGCCGCGACCCAGCGCGCCATGGCGGGCCATGGGCTGCCGGAGCCGCTGATCTCGCGTCTCAGCGCGGGCCGCTGAGCGCGGCGCGCGCACGACCCCGGCAACAGCTTGGCGGTCTGCTGGACGCCTGTGCTAGAATCCTCGGTGAACCACCGCCGTTGGAGGCACCCTCGCCCGCATGCTACGAATCCGTCTACGCCGCGTCGGCAAGAAGAAACAACCCAGCTACCGCATCGTAGTAGCGGACGTGCGTGCGCCTCGCGATGGCGCCATCGTGGAGCAGGTCGGGCATTACAACCCCCTCACCGACCCGCCGACCGTTGTCCTCGACCCCGAAAAAATCAAGCACTGGATCAAGGTCGGCGCGAAGCCATCGGACACGGTGGTGCGCATCCTTCAGCGGCAGGGCGTGTTGGAGAAGGCCGGCGCCTGATGAAGGAACTGGTCGAGTACATCGCCAGAACCATCGCCACCTACCCCGATGAAGTAAAGGTCACCGAGGAAGTTCAGGACGACGGCGTCATCGTCGTTCAGCTTGAGGTGCACCCCGACGACAAAGGAAAAGTGATTGGCCGCCAGGGCCGCGTCGCCCAAGCCATGCGCGTCCTCCTTCGCGTCGCAGCCATCAAGGACGACGCCCGCGTCATCTTCGAGATTGTCTGAGCGGCAACCGCGCCAGCACCGTTGACAGACCAGCCCATCCTCCAGCCCGATCCATCGAGCGGTGCTCCCGCTGCGGTCGACGATGCGCACGTTCAAGTAGGCACGGTGGTCGGCGTTCATGGGAACGACGGCCGCCTGCGCGTCCAGACCGAAACCGACAATCCTGCCCGGTTTCGTGTCGGCGCCTCGCTGGAAGTAGCCGGCATGACCTATACCGTCGTCCGCACCTCGAAGACCCCCCTTGGCCTACTGCTGAAGCTCAAGGGACTCGATGCGCGCGAAGAGGCAGCCGCCCTGATCCATGAGCCTATCGTCGTGTCGGCCGCGAGCATCCCCGCGCCAGCGGCCGACACCTACTACCATTACCAGCTCATCGACATGGCCGTCGTGAACGAAGAGGGAACTGAGCTTGGCGTCATCTCCGAGATCATCTCGACGGGCGCCAATGATGTATTTGTGGTCACCTCCGTCCACAGCGAGCTCCTCGTGCCAGCGCTGGGCGACGTGGTGCTCGCTGTGGACGTGGCCGGCGGCCGCATGACCGTCGCCGTGCCCGAGGGCATCGAGCCACGCCCGCTAAAGAGCAAGGACGAGCCCAAACGGCCCCCCCGGCGGCGCGGAAGGCCCTGGAAGAAGCCGCGCCAGACGTCCTAGGCCCCATTTCCCGCTTTGCTATAGTGGAGCGCACGGCAATCACCAACACCGAAGAGATACTGCCGGCGAACGGAGCAGTCCATGTCAGGTCACTCGAAATGGTCGACGATCAAGCACAAGAAGGCGGCGATCGATGCCAAGAAGGGCGTCGCCTTCACCAAGCTCGCCCGTGAGATCACCATAGCGGCCCGCGAGGGCGGCAGCGGCGACCCCGCGATGAACTTCCGCCTACGCCTCACCATGGACAAGGCGAGGGCGGCGAACATGCCCGCGGACAACGTGGATCGCGCCATCAAAAAGGGCCTGGGCACCGGCAACGACGGCGTCACCTACGAGGAGATCATCTACGAGGGGTACGGGCCCGGCGGCGCCGCCATCATGCTCAAGGTGCTCACCGACAACCGCAATCGCTCCGCGTCCGAGATTCGCGCTGCGTTTTCCCGGGGCGGCGGAAACCTCGGCGAATCCGGCTCCGTCGCGTGGATCTTCGAGAGCAAGGCCATCATCACGCTGGAGGAGATCGGCGAGGAGGAGGCCGAGGAGATCGCGCTGGCTGCCATCGACGCGGGCGCCGACGACTTCAAGGTCGAGGGCGGCACGTTGGAGATCACCGGCGAACCCACCTCGCTGCAGCCGATGACGCAGATCGTAAAGGACCTTGGCAAGGAGGCCGCTCAGGCGACCGTCTCCATGGTGCCCAAGACGCAGCAGGTGCTCGACAACTCGACCGCGGGTCAGACGCTGCGGCTCCTCGACCGCATCGAAGAGCTCGACGACGTCCAGCAGGTGTACACGAACGCCGACTTCACCGAAGAGGCGCTTGAGAAGTACGGCAACGAGTAGCCCCCGTGGCTACAATAGCCGCGACATGCGCATCCTAGGAGTGGACCCCGGCACCCATCACCTCGGCTACGGCGTGCTTGACGCCGAGGGCGACCGCACCTCCTGCGTGGCCTGGGGTACGCTCGAAGGCGGGCCCAGCCGCGAAATCCACCAACGCCTCTTCTCGCTTCATCAGGCGCTCGCCGACGTGGTTGAGCGCTGGCGCCCAGACCAGCTCGCCATCGAGGAGCCGTTCGTGGCGCCCGCGCGCGGCGCAAAGTCCGCCGTTGCTGTTGGACAGGCGCAGGCCGTTGCCCTGCTGCTGGCGGCAGCAGGCGGTCTCTCGGTCCACCGATACAGCCCATCGCAAGTCAAGAGCTCCGTGGCCAACTACGGCGCCGGCAGCAAGGCGCAGGTCCAGCGCACCGTCCAGGTCCTGCTCAAGCTCGGCGATGACCGCATGTCCGAGGACGCCTCCGACGCGCTGGCTGTCGCTCTGTGCCACCTCCAGCACAGCCGGGCCGCCGAGCGGGTCCGCCCCCTATGAGCCTGCTCGCCGCCATCGAGGGTATCGTTGAATCCAAGCAAGCCGATGCCGTGCTGGTGCGCGTGGGTGGTGGCGTCACGCTCCGCGTGTACATGCCCGGCCACGACCTCGCGGACCTTCCGGCCGGCGAGACGGTCCGGCTCCTCACACATCTCATCGTCCGCGAAGACGACCTCCAGCTCTACGGCTTCGCCAGCGAGTGGGGCCGCAGACTCTTCGAGTCGCTCCTCGGGGTAAGCGGCGTGGGCCCCAAGGCAGCGCTCTCCGTACTGTCGGTCCTCTCGCCGCAGGACCTCGCGAGCGCCATCGTCGCCGGCGACAGCACAGCCCTCAGTCGCGCCCACAACGTTGGCAAGCGCACCGCCGAGCGGATCATCGTCGACCTTCAGAGCAAGCTAGAGGAGGAGATGGGCGGGCTCGTGATGGCCCCCGCCGGAGGGCCTGCCACCTCGGCGTCCGACCCCGCGCTGGCTGCCCTCGTGAGCCTGGGCTTTTCGGCGCTCGAGGCGCGCCAGGCGCTCTCCTCCGAGCCCGACGACGGCCTCACCAGCGATGAGCGCGTGCGGCGGGCGCTCCAGCGTATGGGGCACTAGGCATGTCAAGCGTAAACGAGCAACCCTACGACGACTGGGCCGATATCTACGACCGTGTCTACGCGTACCTGGACTACGATCTGCCCTTCTACGTGCAGCAGGCCACCGCGAGCGGCGGTCCCGTCCTGGAGATGGGGTGCGGCACGGGCCGCGTGTCGCTGGCGATAGCGAAGGCCGGTATCCAGACGGTCGGCGTCGACATCTCCCCTCGCATGGTCGAGGAGGCGGACCGCAAGGCCATGGACGCGGGCCTCTCCACGAAGGCTAGCTTTCAGGCCGGCGACATGCTGGACGTGCAGCCAGCGGGGCCGTTCTCGCTCGTGCTATTCCCGTTCCGGTCGTTCCAGTCCATGCTCACCGTCGAGGATCAGAAGCGGGCGCTCACCAACGCCTCCGCGCATCTGGCCCAAGGCGGCATGCTAGCACTCGACGTCTTCGCCCCAGACATTGAGCAGCTCGGCAACGCGCGCGACGAGGCGGTCGCCTTCCACGTGCGAGACGTCGAGCAGCCCGATGGTGGCCGCATCGTGGTGTGGGGACAGAACCTCTGGGACGGCGTCGACCAGATCAACAGCGCCCGGCTCATCATCGAGGACGTGAGCCCGGCGGGTGCCGTCACCCAGCGCCTCTACCGCGATTTCGACCTGCGTTACACCTTCCGGTACGAGATGCAGCACCTGCTTGATCTCTGCGGCTTCGTCGTGGAGGCGCTCTACGGCGACTTCGAAGGCGGCCCGATCACCGAACACAGCGACGACATGGTGTGGCTCGCCCGAAAGCGGTAGGCAGGGTGCAATCCTGCACTCCCTCGCTGGGCCGACGGCTGCCGCTTTGCGAGGCAACGGCGCCGTTCTCGGCGCCGGAAGAAGCAGGGGTCCGGGGTTCTCTGAAGGGGAAACCCTCGCGGCAACCCACTCCAGCACCCTAGGCACGAAGCTGTTGAGCGCCCGCCCGTTCACCATCAGACCTCAACGCCAGTGGCCCGTGCGGTCGCTGAGCGCGGTCGTGAATGTTTTGTGAATGATTACACAATAGGCGCTTAGCCACGCCATCGTGCTATGCTCAAACCAGGCCACGGCGTACCATAGGCCGACGCCCCGATGCTGCGGCGGCTCTATCGTTTCCTCTGGTGAGGAGGTGGGTGCTCGCAACCAGGGAACGTGGTCCCCCATCGCAGTACCATACTCACACCGAGCCGGGCCCCCGCCCTTCACCCTACCCCTCTTACCGGCCGAGCCGGGGCCCAGCGGCGACTAGGAGGCACCGAAGTGGCCAGCCAAGCCTTGGGACCCGTGCGAGCGCTTCCCCGTCCGTTCGAGATGCATTGGGGCGGTGGGCAGGTCGTGGAAGAGGCAAGCGCCGATACTCCCTATCACGAGCCCACGATCCAGCTCTTGGAGTTCGACGACGGCTCCCTCACCCTTCGGTTCTGCTACTACAACGGCCCGCGGTTCGGCCGAGGACCGATGATGATCAGCGAAGCATTCCTGGACGGCCTCGCCGCCTCGGTGCAGGATTCGCCGCGCATCCAAGCGCTCCTGCGGCGCATCGCCGGCTGCTGAGCGAGAGCGCTTTACTCCAGATCTCATAGTCGCCAGGGTGCGTGTTTGCACCCAGGCAAAAGCGATACGATTGAGCAGATGACCACCATCTACGATAGCAAGGGCCGCGACAGCACTGGCAGCGAGGTCCCCTTCAAGGTGGTGGCCGACTTCGCTTTACGTGGCGACCAGCCCGAAGCCGTCCGCAACCTGGCCGACGGCATCATCGCGGGCGACAAGCACCAGACGCTCCTCGGTGTTACCGGCTCCGGCAAGACCTACACCATGGCCAAGGTCGTCGAGCTCGTGCAGAAGCCCACGCTCGTCATCGCGCCAAACAAGACCCTGGCGGCGCAGCTCGCGCAGGAGTTCCGCGACTTTTTACCCGACAACGCTGTCGGCTACTTCGTCTCGTACTACGACTACTACCAGCCAGAAGCGTACGTGGCGAGCTCAGACACCTACATCGAGAAGGAAGCCGATATCAACGACGAGATCGACAAGCTCCGGCACTCCGCCACCCGCTCGCTCATGACGCGGCGCGACGTGCTCATCGTGGCCTCGGTCTCCTGCATCTACGGCCTCGGCTCGCCGTCGGAGTACTACTCCTTCGTCGAAACGATCAAGGTGGGCGAGCGCAAGAACCGTCAGAAGCTGGCTCGCCGGCTCATCGAGATGCAGTACAGCCGCAACGACTACGACCTGGCCAGGGCACGCTTCCGTATCCGTGGCGACACCCTCGAGATCATGCCCTCCTACGAGGACATCGCTGTGCGTGTCGAATTCTTCGGCGACGACGTCGAGCGCATCGTGGAGCTCGATCCGCTCACCGGCGAGATTGTCTCGGACCGCAAGACCATCGACATCTATCCCGCCAAGCACTTCGTCACCTCGCAGGACAAGCTAGATGAGGGCGTCGTCGAGATCGAGCAGGAGCTCGAAGAACGCGTCGCTTACCTGCGCGACATCGGCAAGGACCTTGAGGCACAGCGGCTCGAGCACCGCACCCGCTACGACCTGGAGATGCTCCGCGAGACCGGCTACTGCTCCGGTGTCGAGAACTACTCCCAACCCTTGGGCCGGCGACCTCGCGGCAGCACGCCGTGGACGCTCATGGACTACCTGCCCGACGACTATCTGCTGATTCTCGACGAGTCACACCTCACGATCCCCCAACTGCACGGCATGTTCCACGGGGAGATGGCCCGCAAGGACTCCCTGATCGACTACGGCTTCAGGCTCCCTTCGGCCCGCGACAACCGGCCGCTGAACTTCGAGGAGTTCGAGGACCGCGTCAACCAAGCCGTGTACGTCTCCGCTACGCCGGCTCGCTACGAGATGGAGCACAGCTCGCGCGTCGTCGAGCAGGTGATACGGCCCACCGGCCTGCTGGACCCGACGATCGAGGTCAAGCCCACCAAGGGCCAGATCGACGACCTCCTCGAACAGATCAACTCCCGCGTCGGCCGGGGCGAGCGCGCCCTCGTCACCACGCTGACCAAACGCATGGCCGAAGAGCTCACCGACTACCTCGCAGAGATGAACGTGAAGGTCCACTACCTGCACTCCGAAGTGGACACGCTGCAACGCACCGAGATCCTGCGGGACCTCCGGCTCGGCGTCTACGACGTGGTCGTCGGCATCAACCTTCTGCGCGAGGGGCTCGACCTGCCCGAAGTGAGCCTGGTCGCCATCCTTGACGCGGACAAGGAGGGTTATCTTCGCTCCACCCCGTCGCTGGTCCAAACCATGGGCCGCGCGGCACGCCACATAGCAGGCCACGTCATCATGTACGCCGACCGCATCACCGACTCCATGCGCCAGGCCATAGACGAAACGGCACGCAGGCGGGATCTGCAGCACGCCCACAATCAGCGCAATGGCATCAAGCCCGAGGGCATCACCAAGGCCATCCGCGACATCACCGACTCCATCCGCGAGGGCGCCGAGCCCCGTGCCGCATACACGGTCCGCCAGGTCATGCCCAAGGACGAGCTCGCCAGAGTCATCAAGGACCTCGAGAGCGAGATGAAGAAGGCCGCCAAGGGGTTGGAGTTCGAGAAGGCCGCCATGCTCCGCGACGAGATGAGTGACCTCAAGAAGATACTCGTGGCACAGGAAGTCGTGGAGCACGGCGAGCACGGCGAGAGAACCGCCTCCTATCGCGACGAGCGAGGCACGGGCCGCCGGCGAGGAAGGCGTGGCCGGTAGACCCAGGGGCATATGGGCACGGAGCGGTGCGGCCGTGGCGGCAGCGGCGGCGGCACTGGGCCTGGTCGTCGCATGCGGCGACAACGCCAAACTGGGCGATCCAGCCCTGCCACCTGGGTTCGTCGAAAGCGGCATCCCCTCCGTGCGTATCAATGCCTACGGTTACGCCGACGCGGGTGCTCCGGTGTGCGTTCCGGTGAGCGCTTTCGGCGATCCCGACGGCGGCTCGGGTTGCCTCACCGCGTTGCGCGTCGTGAGCCTGGTGAACGATCCCACCAGTGACTACGCCACGCTCACCGAATTCGCGGACGAGGCCACCGCCCAGCGCGCCGCCGTCATCGCCGCCGGCGACATCGCCGGGAAACCCGACCACTGGGTGCACGTCATCGGCAGCTCCGTCGCGCTCGGCCGTTCGGAGGGCGAGTGGGGCGATGGGGTCAGCGACGCCTGGTCCTCTGGTGCCGGCGCAGCGATCCAGAAGCAGGGCTCGGGCGCGTGGGAGGCGCTACGCCTGTTCCCCGAGCAGCCCGCGGCAGCGCCCGTGGCCGCCGGCTTCGTGCGGAACATCGCCGACCTGGTGGACCATCTCCTCGATTCGACCGGCGTCGGCTTGCCGGGGCTGGCCGACGGTCTCAGCCTCGTGCGCGTGGACTCCGTTGCGTACGTGGTCTATGCCGATGAGGTGAGCATGCTGCCGGAGGCGCCTAGCCGCGGAGCGTTGCGCGAGCTCGACGCGGGTGTTCTCGCCGCAGCCCAGTCAGGCTACCCTGGTTTCATCGTCGACATGATGTTCCCCCATTTCGTGGAGCAATCCGGCCTCACCAAGATCGACGTGGGCGGTGTGCTTGCCCACCACCGTACGGTCCACGATCTACACTTGATACTCAAGCATTACGGCCCCACCATCTTCATCGCTCTCTCGCCCACCCGCGAGGGCGTCGAAGAGTTGCTCCGCTCGGTGACCGCCAGCCAGGCGGCCCGCTAGTCAATTGTTGACACCATAAGTAGACTTTCCCTAGAATCCAGGCGCAGGCGATGAAACCCGTTCAGAAGTGGGGTGCTATGGCGGACGTTACGACAGAGGAAGTTACCCTGGCGTTGAAGGACGTCTACGACCCGGAGATACCGGTCAACGTCGTCGACCTCGGCCTGATCTACAGCGTCAACGTGGACGACAACAATCACGTGCACGTCGACATGACGCTCACCGCCGCCGGCTGTGGCATGGGCCCTTTCATCGCGCAGCAGGCTGAGTGGGCCATCGCCGATATCGACGGGGTCAAGGACGTGGACGTCGAGATCACGTTCGAGCCCCCCTGGACCCCCGACCTGATCACCGAGGACGGCCGCAAGCTCCTCGGACTCGACGACTAGGCAATCCCCCGGAGCACAATCAGACGAGCGGTGAGGCCAAGCAGCCCTCACCGCAGGAGTCGTCGCGCCGATGAACATGAGCAAAGAGCAGCAGCAGGCTCGCCTGGCGCAGATCAAGCGCCAATGGGAGCAGCGCCGCGCCATCAGCCGCACCCTGGGACGCATCAAGACCAAGATCGGCGTCTACAGCGCCAAGGGCGGCGTCGGGAAGACCACCGTGGCCGTCAACCTCGCGACCCACATCGCGAAGCAAGGATACGCGGTTGGCCTGCTCGACGCCGACATCGACACGCCCAACGCGCCCAAGGTTTTCGGCGGTGACCCGCAGCCCAACGTCGACCAGGGACGCATCCAGCCGGCCGAGGTGTTCGGGGTGAAGGTCGTCTCCATGTCCTTCTTCCAGGAGAACGAGGAGGAAGCCATCATCTGGCGCGGCCCGATGATCCACAACGCGCTCAACCAATTCCTCCAGGCGACCGACTGGGGTGACTTGGACTTCCTCGTCGTGGACATGCCTCCGGGCACATCCGACGCCCCACTCACCGTTATGCAGGTGCTGTCCATGGACGGCTTCGTCGTCGTCACCACGCCGCAGAGCCTTGCCGCGCTCGATGCGAAGCGCTCCATCAACATGATCAAGAAGCTGAACGTCGAAGTGCTCGGCGTGGTCGAGAATCTCTCCGGCGTCATGTTCGGCACGGGAGCCGGCGAGCAGCTCGCGACGGACATGAACCTCGCCTTCCTCGGCCACCTCGCGCTGCGGCCCGACTACCGCGACGACACGCAACCCACCGTGCTGGCCAGCACCGACGTCGGGGCTGAGTACGACACGATCTGGGCGGGTGTGCGCTCGCGGCTTACCGAGCTCCAGGCCATGCCCGAGCAGATAGCAGCCGCCCCCAAAACAGAGGACGGCTCCGCAGAGACAACCGAGTAGGCTCCTCCTACTCCGGCCGGTAGATCACGTCGCGGGGCTTGCCCGGCTCACCGGCCCCACCCACGATCCCATCGCCGACGAGCTGATCCATCAGCCGGGCCGCGCGGGGATACCCGATGCGCAGGCGCCGCTGCAACAGCGAGATGGACATCTGCCCGCCGGAGACGGCAAGCTGCACCGCCTTGTCGTACAGCGAGTCCGACTCGTCGAGCTCCACCTCCGCCTCTTGCCGTACCGCGTCCGCCCGCTCCGCCGCGTAGGCGAGGCCCTCTAGGTCGATCTCTGGGAGGCCGCCCACGGGCTGGCGCCGCCAGTGATCCGCCAGTGCCTCCGTCTCTTCCTCGGAGATGAACACTCCCTGCACCCGCTTCGGCTTCGGTGCGTCGGACGAAAGGAACAGCATGTCGCCCTTGCCGAGCAGACGCTCGGCGCCGACGCTGTCCAGAATCGTGCGTGAATCCACCTGCGACGCCACCGCGAAGGAGACTCGGCTCGGGAAATTCGCCTTGATCAGCCCCGTGACCACGTCCACGGATGGACGCTGCGTGGCCACGACCATGTGGATGCCCGTCGCCCGGCCGAGCTGTGCCAGTCGGCAGATCGCCTGCTCCACCTCGAACGACGCCGTCATCATCAGGTCGGCCAGCTCGTCGATGCAGATTACCAAGTATGGCAGGTGCTCCATCGCCCTCGAGCTGCGGTTGTACGACTGCAGGTTGCGCACGCCTGCCTCTTCCAGCAGGCGGTAGCGCCGCAGCATCTCTTGAATCGCCCCACGGAGCAGCCGGACCACCCGGTCCGGATCCACCACCACGGGCGTCACCAGGTGCGGTATCCCGTTGTACGGCGTCAGCTCCACCCGCTTGGGATCCACCAGCATCAGGCGTAGGTTCGAAGGCTGCTGGTGCATGATGAGCGAGGAGATGATGGTGTTGATGCAGACGCTCTTCCCGCTGCCCGTCGCTCCCGCGATAAGCAGGTGCGGCATCTTCAGCAGGTCGATCGCCACCGGCTCCCCCGCCGTGGCCAGCCCGAGCGCCACCGGCAGTCGATCGCCGGAGGCCAGCGCCCGGTACTCTTCCGAGTCCATCACCGAGCGGATCGAGACCATCGTGGACGACTTGTTCGGAACCTCCACGCCGACGACCGATTCGCCGGGGACCGGCGCTTCGATGCGCAGGCTCGGGGCCGCCAATGCCAGCGCTAGATCCTTCTCCCGCGCCAGGATGCTGTCCACCTTCACGCGGTTTCGGGCGTCGTCGGGCGGGCCGGACAGGTCGGGCGGAATCAGCACCTCGGATTCGCCGACCCGCACGGAGCGGCTCGAGCGAGGCCGCCGATTCCACCCCGGCACCAGGCCGAACATTGTGACGCTTGGACCGGGGCGAATCTCGGCCACGCGGACCTCGACGCCATGCTGACCGAGCGCTTTCTCAATCAGCGATGCAGTCTCGTTGTGCTCGTCCGTGACCGCCGAGGCAGCGGTCGCTGCTGCCAGCAACGATTCGCTCGGCAGCGTCATCGTACCGGCGGCGGGCTTCCTTGGGCGCGGGCGCGGCGCCGAAGCGGTCGCCGGTCCATCCTCGCCCCCCATCCCGTCGGGCTCGTCGTACACCTGGGGCTCCTCGGGGGCCGTCGGTGGCGCCTCGAGACGGCGCGCGAGGAACGGCGGAGGAGCGCCCGTGTCCAAAGGCTTGGAACCACCGGTATCGATCGACGCGAACCCGCCTGAATCGGCCGCGTGGGGCGTCGAGCCGCTGAGGAAGCTTCCCAGGTCGCGGGCGAGCCCTTCGCTCTGTCGGGCGCGGTTCCGCTCGGCTCCCTTCCGGGCTACCGAGACCACGCCACCCACGGCGACGCCAACACCAACGGCGGCGCCCCTCGCCAGCCAGGCGACCCCTCGGTGGGCGGGCGCCTGCCGGTAGCCACGCGCCGTTCCTGCCGCACCCTTGCGGGCGAGCCGCGGCGCCAACACGATGAGCCCAACGAGCCACAGGCCCGACACGCGCAGCATGCCGACGAAGCCTTCGCCACCCTGGATCTGATCGCCCAGCATGCCGCCCAGCGAAGCGACGCCGATCACCGGCAGCTCCCACTCGAAGTATGCGAGCGTGCCCTGGACGGCCATGGCCAGCATCCCGGAGGCAAGCATCAGCCGCCAGCGCCGGATGAGTCTCGTGATGCGGTTCAGGAACAGGAAGGCGAACACCACGACCCACAACACGAGCTGAACACCGGCGCCGATCGCCTCCAGCACGTAGGTCACGGCCTGCCGGGCAGGGTCCACCAGCCATTCCGGCTGCACCACGGCGCCATACGCCACGAACCCGCCGATCAGGAGGAGCGGAGCGTACGCATACGGCTGCAGGAGGAAACGACCGAACGCCATCGCACCACGATACCGCATAGGCGCGCAAAAGACAGTGCAATTGAACGGGGAGCTACACCTCGATGCGCAGCGGCACGATCATCGGTCGCCGCCCCGTCTCCTTGTGCAGGAAGCTGCCCAGCTCCTGGCGCACTCGGATGCTCACGTACGCATCGTCTAGCACATGGCGGGTCGGCGCCGAGAGCACATCTTTCACCAACGCCGAGGCGCGGTCGACCATCTCCACGGCCGCCTCCATGTCTATGAATCCGCTGGAGACGATCTCCGGCGATCCGAATAACTCTCCGGTCGCCTGCTCAAACGGGATTACGACCACCACGATGCCGTCGCGGGAGAGCGAGCGGCGGTCACGGAGCACAGCGCTGCGCCCATCCCACAGCCGTAGACCGTCGACGAAGACGTGGCCCGCGGGCACCCGTTCCCCGAACGACGCCCGTCCATCGTCGATCTCCAGGACGTCGCCGTCCTCGAGCAAGAACGTGTTCTGCGGCTCCACGCCCACCGCCATGGCCAGCTCGGCATGGGCGGCGAGCATCCGATACTCGCCGTGTACGGGAACGAAGTATTGTGGCTTTATGAGGCTCAGCATCAGCTTGAGCTCCTCCTGGCTCCCGTGGCCTTGCACGTGTACCTGTGCGGTCCGCCGGGTGATCACCTTCGCCCCTTGGCGAACGAGGTTGTCGATCACCGTGGCCACCACGGTCTCGTTGCCTGGGATGGTCGACGCCGAGAACACCACGGTATCGTCGTCCTGGATAGCTATCTCGTGATTCGTCCGGTTGGCAACGCGCGCCAACACTGCCAGCGGCTCACCCTGCGCTCCTGTCAGCACAATCACCTGCTGCTCCGGCGGGAGGCTCGCCAACGTTGGCAGATCTACAATCGTTCCCGGTGGGGCGTGGATATAGCCTTTCTCGATCGCCATGTTGACGTTGTTCACCATGCTGCGACCAGCAAGCCCCACCTTGCGACCATGCTTGGCGGCGGCGTCCAAGATCTGCTGAACCCGCGCGATCAACGATGCGAACGTGGCCACCAGTACCCGCGCTGGCGCATCGCCCAACGCATGATCGAGCGCCACGCTCACTACCTGCTCCGACGGCGTATGCCCCGGCACCTCCGCGTAGGTGGAATCGGACAGAAGGAGCAGCACGTTTTCGCGGCCGAGCTCCGCCAGCCGCTGGAGCTCGGTCGGCTTTCCGTCCACGGGCGTGTGGTCGATCTTGAAGTCGCCGCTGTGCACCACGAGGCCCGAGGGCGTGTGCAGCGCGATCCCGCACGCGTCCGGGATGCTATGGCAGACGCGGAAATACTCGGCCTCGATGCTTCCGAGCTCGATGCGGTCGCCCGGGTTGACCTCGCGCAGGTCGTAGTGACCGACGGCGGGATGCTCGCTCAGCTTCACGTTGATCAAGTCGTGGGCCAGGGGCGGGGCGTACACCGGCACGTGCAGATCGCGCAGCACGTAGGGCAGGGCGCCCGTGTGGTCCTCGTGGCCGTGCGTGATCAGGATCGCGCGCACCCTGTCGCGGCGCTCCACGAGGTACGTCGTATCGGGCAGCACCAGGTCCACGCCGTGCATATCCTGCTTCGGAAACATGACGCCGGCATCGATCACCACGATGTCATCGCCGTGCTCGATGGCCATCATGTTCTTACCGACCTCACCGAGGCCGCCCAGGGGAACGATTCGGATGGGAGATGTCATGGGCCCTAGAACATGCTCAGTTGTTCGTTGTGCGGCTCCTCCGCGGCCTGCGCGAGTTGCTCAACGCTCGAGGGTGGCTCGATGCTGACGGATGGCTCGTCCGACGTCGCCGCTTCCTGCCCCGGCGCGGCGAGCGGGGCAGCGGCAGCGGGCATGGGGGGCGCAGTGTCGAGGAGCGATGCCGTCACCTGCTGCGGCTGCCGCTCCGTTCGCGCCGGGGCTTGGCGCAGGAGCTCGCCCAGCTTGGCGAAATCATCTTCGATCGTCGCGCGCAATCCACCGTTGTGCAGCGCTGCGGCCGGATGGTACAGCGGAAACAGGGTGATGCCGTCGAACTGGCGCGGGTGAGCGCGCAGCTTGCCGATCGACTCGTTTGGGAACCACCTCGCCAACGCATGGCGGCCCAACGGCACGATCACCTTGGGCCGGATCGCCTCGATCTGCGCGTCGAGGTACTTCGAGCAGGCCTCTATCTCCCCGGGGAACGGATCGCGGTTGTTGGGCGGACGGCACTTCACCATGTTGGTGATGAACACATCCTCGCGGCGTAGGCCGATGGATGCGAGCAGCTCGTTCAGGAACTGGCCGGCCGCACCGATGAATGGGATGACCTGGCGGTCCTCGTTGAAGCCGGGGCCTTCGCCGATGAACATCAGGTCTGCGTGTAACGAGCCCGCACCGGGAACGGCGTTGGTACGTCCCTCATGCAACGCGCAGGCCTGGCAGCTGCTGATGGCCTGGTGCGTGGCTTGGAGGTCGGCCCCCGGGGCTTGGTGGTCCACCATCGAAGCGGCCGCCTAGTCCGAGTAGCCCTTACTCTGGATAAACGTCACCGCATCGCCGATGGTGCGGATCCCTTCGGCGTCCTCGTCGGAGATCTTCAGCGGCTCCGCGCCGTCGGTGAACGCCTCCTCAAAGCCCATGATGAGCTCGACGAGGTCGAGAGAGTCTGCATTGAGGTCGTCGGTGAAAGAGGCCTCCATGGTGACGGCGTCCTCTTCGGCGCCGAGCC
>CAZQVD010000003.1:0-2151 GCA_964596665.1 uncultured Dehalococcoidia bacterium | reverse complement strand
TAGATCGTGGCCATGTGCTCTCCTATGCGTCAAGGGTCACGCCTCTCGGGCTTCGAGAGCGGATCCCAGTACTCCGTTGACGAATCGTCCGGACGTCTCACCGCCGAACTCCTTCGCCAGCTCTACCGCTTCGTTGATCGCGACCTTGGGGGGCACGTTGGAGCCCGCCCGCAGCTCGTAGAGTGCCACGCGCAGCACGTTGCGGTCCACCACCGCGAGCTGCGCCAGGGGCCACGCCGGGGCGTGGGTTGCGATCGATTCGTCTAGCTCGAGGCCGTCATCCAACACGCCGCTCAGGCACGCTTCGGCGAACGCTATCACTTGCGGCGAAGCGTGGACCGCCTCCGCATGTGCCTGGAGCGACTCCCGCCAGTCGTGGCTGGTCAGGTCCACCTCGTACAGCACCTGGAGCGCGAGCACGCGACCTCGCCGCTGCGGGCCAAGTGGCCGTTGGCGGTTCCGTGGCGGGGCAGTTGGTGCCTCGAGATCGTTCATGGGGCAACTCGTAGCTTACGTCAGCGCCGAGAGGCCGTCTAGGTCTGCGACGCTAACCGCGGCGGCGTCCCGCGCGATCCGTTTCACGAGTCCCGTCAGCACATTCCCAGGGCCGATCTCCACGAAACGATCCACGCCCTGAGCCGCCATATACTCCACCGACCGTTGCCAGTACACGCAGCTGCAGAGCTGGCGTCCAAGCTCTTCGCGTATGCCCTCGACGGTCGTCAGCGGCAGGCCTGACGTGTTCGCGATTACCGGTATCGCCGGCGCTCGCAGGTTGAGCTCGGCCAGCGCCTCATTCAGCTCATCCTGCGCTGGGCGCATTACTTTGGTGTGGAACGCCCCAGCAACCTCCAGGGGGATCGCCCTGCGCGCACCGGCCTCCTTCGCGCGGTCGATCGCACGTTCCAGTACCGCCCGTTCGCCGGCGATGACCACCTGCTCTGCGCTGTTGGCGTTCGCGACCTGAGCGCCGGTTCCGGCGCAGGCTTCTTCAGCCTTGTCCAAGGTGAGACCTAGCAGGGCGGCCATGCCGCTTGGGGTCGCATCGGCGGCGCGCTGCATCAGCTCGCCCCGCCTGCGCACCAGCTTAGCCGCAGCAGCCACGTCCAGCGCACCCGCTGCCACCAGTGCGGTGTATTCACCGAGGCTATGGCCCGCCGCATGGGACGGCACGGGCATGCGCTCCCCGAGCCGCTCGCGCATGGCCCCCAGGAGCGCGATGCTCACGGTCAGGATGGCCGGTTGCGCATTGTGCGAGCGCACCAGCTCGTCCTCGGGGCCCTCCAGCACTATCTTGCTGAGCTCGACGCCGAGAACGGCGTCCACCTCGTCGAACACCGCCCGCGCCGCCGCGGATGCGTCGTAGGCGTCGCGGCCCATACCGACGCGCTGGGCACCTTGACCCGGAAACAGAAAGGCCGTGGCTGGCATGCTTGCACCTCGTGATGGGCACCGCGGGAAGCAGGCGCGAAAAAGCCCCGGGCTCGTCTTCCTCACGCAGCAGACCGGGGCTTGTAGATCCCGACGATCGCCTAGGCCAGGTCGTTCTCGACGCCGAGCACGTCGCGGCCACGGTAGTACCCACACAATGGGCACACGTGGTGCGTCCGCATCATGCGGTGGCAGTGCGGGCACTCCGTGAGGTGCGGCAACGAAATGTGCTGGTGAGCACGGTGTGTGCCCACACTGGACTTGGATCGCTTGCGCTTCGGTAGTGGTGCCATGTCTCTATCTCAACAACTCTCTTAGTTTGTCCCAGCGCGGGTCTGGCGCGGGCTCGCAATCGCAGGTCGCTTCGTTCCTATCTATCCCGCACTCCGAGCAGATGCCCACGCAGTCCTCCCGGCATACCGGCGCCAGCGGCATCGCCGCCGACCGATACTGGCTCACCGCGTCCGCCAGATCCAGCACGTGCTGCCCGTCGATGCTAGAGGCATCCGCCTCACTGTCGTCCTGATACCGGACCCGCTGCCCCGTGTCCACGTCGATCTCCGGAAGGAACACGTCGTCCATCCGGACCTTCACCCAGGATGTGAAGGGGGCGAGGCAGCGGCTGCACACATGCTCCAGCGAGATGTCCAGCGCACCGGAGACCCAGATCCCCAGATCCGTCCTCGTCAGGAGAAGCCTGCCGCTCACGATCGAAGGCGG
>CAZQVD010000002.1:38267-44090 GCA_964596665.1 uncultured Dehalococcoidia bacterium | reverse complement strand
GTCTTTGTGCCACTCCGCAAATGTGAGCCCGCCGGTGGAAGCGTTCCTGCTGAAGACCGCCACTGCATCGTCGTCTACCCCTGCGGCATAGACATAGTTCCCATCGGGGCTCACCGTAACGCTACTGGCCCCATCCAGGCCGTCCACTCCGCCGACACCGTCTTTGTGCATCTCTAAGTATGTGAGTGCGCCGGTGGAAGCATTCCTGCTGAAGACCGCCACTGCATCATCTATCGTTCCTGCGACATAGACATGGTTCCCATCGGGATTCACCGTAACGGAACTGGCCCCATCCAGGCCGTCCACTCCGCCGACACCGTCTTTGTGCATCTCTACGTATGCGAGCGCACCAGTGGACGAGTTCCTGCTGAAGACCGCCACTGCATCGTCCTCGAGCGCGGTGGCATAGACATGGTTCCCATCGGCGCTCACCGTGACGCTACTGGCCGCATCCAGGCCGTCCACTCCGCCGACACCGTCTTTCTGCATCTCTACGAATGTGAGCGCGCCATCACCGGCCCACGTTAGCGTGCCGAACTTGATCGTCGGCGCTGCTACAAGGGTTTCATCCGATGCAACACGAACCGTGATCTTGTCGTCGGTGTCACCTTGGACCACCGGGCGGCCGGACGCATCCGCGTTACCAGTGATCGTTACGGTGAACTTCGGCGCGTTGCCGTCGGAGGCCTTCTTCTCAATGGGCGAGGACGCATTGCCCGCCAAGTCGTAGACGGTTCCCACCAGCGAAACCTCCGGCTTGGCGTCTGCTGCGATGTCGGCAGAGAGCTCAAGGTAGACGATGTTCTTGGTGGACAGGGCATTACCGGCCAGGTCAACGCCCTTCGAGGACTTCAGGTTCGGGTGCACCATCCCAGCGATCGCTGCCCCGTCGACCAGGAAATCGGCAGCCGTCAACGTCGCTGTGTCCATGTTGTCGGCTACCAAACCGCCAGTGGCGGTGAACTCCACCTTGATGTGGTTACGGCTCGGGTCCTCGTCCTTGTTGGTGCTGTCCCACTTGATACCGGTGGCCACCACTCCCATGATCGCCGCTGTGGCGTCCGCGGTGAACGAGTTGTCCTGGTCGCCCGAGGCGTCGGAGTCGGAGTCGGTCTGATCCGTGTTTCCAACGCGGTCCGTCGCCTCAATGAACCAGGTGTGAGCAGCCTCAGTCATCACCTTCGCAAAGGTGAATGAGTAGCCGTCGTCGACCGCGGCCCACAGCGCACGGCTGGAGTTCTCCGTCCCTGTGGCGTCCACGCCGGCTGACGCCGGGTTGATCTGGATGTTGACGTTGGTAGTCGTGCCGGCGGCAACCGTGAGCGGCTCCGTCTTCACGCCGTCGCCATCAACATCAGCAGAGTCCGCCACTAGCCCGGATCCTGCATCCGTGACGGTGGCGACGAAATCGATGGTCGTCGCGCGGGTGACGGCGTCATCCGCCGGTGATATCCCGGTGATCTTCGGTCCCTTGGCGTCGACGGTTAGCCGGGCTACGTCGCCCGAAGCCACACTGATGATGTCACCGTCGGAGGCCCCTATGATGCCGTCGCCCGAGGGAATGTAGGTCGACCGTGTCTCCGCAGTCGTGGTCGTTGCCACGAAGAAGGTACCTACGTACTGAACCAAGCCGGTCCCTCCGGACGTCGCCGTCTCCGACAGCGTCACGGTGAGCTTGGTCCCACCGACCGTGGTGTTCTCGACCGTAGCGGTGTTGGTGAGCCCGTCGCCCGCCGCGTCAGCCAAGATTATCTGTACGTTGTTGTACCCGGAACTCTTGCCGCTCACGTACAGGGTGTTCCCAACCTTTGTCGTGCTCGGGACCGCGGTTGCGTCGTTCTGACGCACGGTCAGGGTGATGGTACCCGAGGTGATGGTCCCGGCCAGAGCCGGCATCACACTGAGCGCCAGCGCAGCCAGCACCACAAGCATGCTTACGATCATCGTCCGTCTACTGCTAAATCTCACTTGCTACCCCCTTCGTGAAGCCGATGTGATCAAGGTCGAGACTGGGTGGGTCTCAGAACTAACGCAGCCGCCCATCCCTGTAGATGGCGCGGCAAGAACGGTATGTTTACCCCATTTCCGCAACGCTTTTTACCAGTCCGTCGCCTCGTTTGTCAAGCAAAACCAAGGCCACGCGCCGCCATTTAGGCGGGTTTCCCGTCGTACCTACCGGCCCTCCAACAGCCCCCTCGTGGGGTCCGCCAGGCCGGTGCTGCCAGCGAGCCGACCATCCGCTTGTCCCAGCGCCCCCTTGCATGATGCCCGCGGGGACCGTCGACAAGGCGGTCACGGGCGTCATCGCCCCCTGGCCGCGACGGAATACTAGGTACTGCAGAAATACCTGTCAATAGGTTCATCTGGCCAAATCGAGAGATTCGCACACACTGTTTTTCGACGTACCGGCCTGCTTGCGGACACAGCCGCCGCAGGCACGGCCATACAACTATCACGATGCCAGCCGGCGGAGACACGCACGGTCGTACCTATATCTCCTTCGTAATGGTCGCCAGGAATTCCTCGTTGCTCTTCGTGCGGCTCAGCCGGTCGATCACCCGCTCCGTGGCTTCGAATGGGTTCATGGCGTCGGTGGCGATCATCGTGCTCATGCGCCGCAGCAGGTACACCTGGCGCAGCGTCAACTCGTCCAGTAACAGCTCCTCGCGCCGTGTGCCGCTGCGCTGGATGTCGATTGACGGGAAGGTGCGGCGATCCGCCAGCTTGCGGTCTAGGTGCAGCTCCATGTTGCCCGTTCCCTTGAACTCTTCGTAGATCACCTCGTCCATCCGGCTGCCAGTTTCCACCAGGCACGCCGCCAGGATCGTGAGGCTTCCGCCTTCCTCTGTATTGCGCGCGGCGCCGAAGAAACGTTTCGGCGGATACAGCGCCACGGGATCCATGCCGCCTGACAGTGTCCGGCCGCTGGACGGCACCGCAAGATTGTACGCGCGCGTGAGGCGCGTGATGCTGTCTAGCATGATCACCACGTCCCTCCCGCCTTCAACCAGTCGCTTCGCGCGCTCAAGGCATAGCTCCGCGACGCGGCAGTGGTCCTCCACCGGCTCGTCGAACGTCGAGCTGAACACCTCTCCTTGCACGGACCGCTTGACGTCCGTGACCTCCTCGGGCCGCTCGCCGATGAGCGCCACCATCAGGTGCATGTCCTTGTAGTTCGCGGCGATGCCCGCGGCGATCTGTTTCAGCAGCGTGGTCTTGCCCGCCTTGGGCGCCGCAACGATCAGCCCACGCTGACCCCGGCCTATGGGCGCGACCAGATCGATCATGCGCGTCGCCAGATTCTTGGGGTCTGTCTCGAGCTTCAGCTGCCTGTCTGGGTGGATCGGCGTAACGCGCTCCCAGTTGAAGCGCCGGCGCATGCTGTCCGGGTCCTTTGCGTTCACCGACTCCACACGCGTTAGGCCGTGGTAGCGCTCCCCCTCCTTCGGTGCCCGCACCTGCCCCATCACCAGGTCACCCGTACGCAGGTTAAATCGTCTCACCTGCGACTGCGACACATAGGCATCCGTTTCGCCGGGCGTGCGGCCGTTGTGGCGCAGGAAGCCGTAGCCGTCGGGCATGATCTCCAGAACGCCGCTGGCGAGCTTGAACCCTTCCCGCGCGGCGTGTCCCTTCAGCAGCCGGTACAGCAGCTCGTCGCGTCTGAGGTTCGCGGGGAGGTCGCCGTTGGCGATGCCCAACCCATGGATAAGCTCGGTCAGCTCCTCTTCGCTCTTCTTATCGAGTTCTGCGATATTCATCTACTTGGGTATCCTACGTGGGTCTCGGTCGGTGGTTTGCAGACTGGTGCTGCGTGAGGCGGTCTGCCGGCAGGTTCGCCGACGGGCGCGCAAAGGTCGAACGTGAAGGTGTGGGCTTGTATAAACATAGAGGACAAGCAAGCAAGCGATTCACGGGGCGGATGAGTGTTTCGAAGACGTTTAAGGAGGAGGGGTGCGGCAGAGAGAGCCAGCGCCGCGATGGAGGGAAACGCCGGTGACGACCACACCAGCTTCATAGCCTTGAGTGAGAGGGGGAATCTTGAGTGGTCTAGGGAAAGAGCGGGGGTCCGAAGGCGCGCCCCTGACGAGTCCAGTATACCGCCGTGCCAACCGCGGCGCAACCCGTTACGGAGCGTTCTTTGGCACACCGCTATCGCACCGGATCGTCCGTGGACACGCCCTTCATGTTCGTGGCATCGTGCGATCGCTGCGCTCGGCGCGCTTCCCCTCTTCCGCCAGCGGCAACACGTGCTGACCTCCCTCCCGCAGCACGTGTGTCGATGCCTCCACGAAGTCGCGGAACAGCGGATGAGGTTCCTGAGGGCGTGAGCGGAACTCGGGGTGGAACTGCACACCAACCATGAACGGATGATCCACCTGCTCCACCACCTCCACGAGCCGTCCGTCCGGCGACAGGCCGCTCGCCAGCATCCCGGCTTCTTGCAGCGGCTCGCGGTATGCGTTGTTGAACTCGAAACGATGCCGGTGACGCTCGAGGACGGTCTCCTGCTGATACGCCTTCGCTGCCTTGGTTCCGGGCACCAGGCGGCATTCGTAGTTGCCCAAGCGCATGGTGCCGCCCATGTCGGATACCCTCTTCTGATCCGGCATCAGGTCGATCACGGGATCGGAAGTGTCTGGCTCGAACTCGGTCGAGTTGGCCTCGGTGAGTCCCAGCAGGTCTCGCGCATGCTCGACCACCATCACCTGCATGCCGAGGCATAGACCCAAGTACGGCACACCTCGCTCTCGGGCATAGGCCACTGTCTGCACCATGCCCTCGACGCCACGCTTGCCGAAACCGCCTGGGACCACAATGCCGGATGTGTTGGCCAGCCACGCGTCTGGACCGTCCCGCTCGATGTGCTCCGCATGCACCCACGACACGACGACATCCCGGTCGTGGAACAACCCAGCGTGGCGCAGCGCTTCGCGAACCGAGATGTAGGCGTCCGGCAGCTCGGCGTATTTCCCGACCACAGCAATGGACAGCTGTTGGCGCAATGCGGACATGCGCCCGACCATCTCGCGCCATTCGGAAAGATCCCGCCTACGAGCGTTGAGGTTCAGCGCACGGACGATGAGATCGCCGATCCCTTCCTCCTCCAGTACCAGCGGGACCTCATAGATGTTCGAGGCGGTTAGCAGCGGAATCACCGCGGCACGCGGCACGTCGCAGAACAGGCTGATCTTGTCCTTGATGTCCTCGGGTATATCGAAGTCGGAGCGGCACACGATGGCATCCGGCTGGATGCCGATTGCCCGCAGCTCCTTCACGCTGTGCTGCGTGGGCTTGGTCTTCAGCTCGCCGGTCGCGCCGATGTGCGGCAGCAACGTCACGTGGATGTAGAACACGTTGTCGCGGCCCACTTCGGACCGCATCTGGCGGATCGCTTCGAGGAACGGTTGGCCTTCGATGTCGCCGACGGTACCGCCGACCTCGACCAGCACGACGTCGGGGTGGGTCTCTTCAGCCACTCGGAGCATGAAGCTCTTGATGGCATTGGTGACGTGCGGCACCGTCTGGATCGTGCCGCCCAGGTAATCGCCGCGGCGCTCCTTGGCAATCACCTGCGTATAGATCTGGCCGGCGGTCACGTTGGAGCTTTCGGTCAGCTCGATATCAATGAAGCGCTCGTAGTGGCCCAGATCCAGGTCCGTCTCGCAGCCATCCCGCGTGACGAATACCTCGCCGTGCTGATACGGCGACATGGTGCCCGGGTCCACGTTCAGGTAGGGGTCCAGCTTCTGGATGGAGACGGAGAGCCCTCGGTTCTTCAGGATGCGCCCGATCGAGGCGGCACTGATGCCCTTGCCGCCT
>CAZQVD010000002.1:36093-38257 GCA_964596665.1 uncultured Dehalococcoidia bacterium | reverse complement strand
ACTGAGCTCACCACCCCGCCTGTTACAAACACGTATTTCGTGGCCATAAGCCGCCACATACCTCAACCTACGATTCGGGGTGCTCGCGCTGGATCGGGACCCTGGTTCGGGGCAAAGAAGACGGCGCCTGAAGGTGCGGCGCCGTTGAAAAGTGGGGACACTCCGCCCTGGAAGCCGTAGCCGGAAGTTCCAGGCGCGGGTTGGTTACCAACACAAAGGAGATTCTAGGTAGGTTCTCAAATTAGTGTCAAGCCGGAGCCGGACCGGTGTCGACCAGCCTGACCTCAGCCTCTCTGGCCTCCGTCGTCCTGCGGCACATCCCCGCCGCGCTCCAGCCGCAGGAACTCCTCAATCCCCTGGACCGCCTGGTCGGGATCCGGCATGTCGCTCGAGTCGTCCGGCTGCGCGTCCGCTCCATCCGAGCCGCCGTTGGAGTCCCACTGCTCCTCGAGCTTCTGCACGTAGGCGACCACCTCGGGCTCGTCCTCCAACGCCTGCTCGACCCGCCGCTCGAAGTTCAGGCCTTGCGAACGAAGCGGCTGCACGTCGACCTGGACATTCAGCAGCCGCTCGATGCCGTTCACGAGCCACAGACTCACCTTCGGGTTCGGGGATACCTGCAGGTAGTGCGGGGCATGCCCCCATAGGCTGATCGTCGGAATCTTGGACTGGCGCAGTTGGTCCAGCAGCACACCGGTGATCCCAGTGGGACCTGTGTAGCGCGAGCGCCTGATCTCGATGCCCTTCAGCATCGTCCGCAACTCCGGGCTGGTCGCGGTTCCCGTGATGCGCGGATCCCGCGTGTGGGGCACCGCATCGAGCAGCGCGCCCACGTGAACAACGCGTGTAACGCCGAGGCCCGCCACCACGTCCGCTAGCGACTGTGTAAACGTCCGCCATTTCAGGTTCGGCTCTATGCCCACGAAAACGATGACGTCGTCCGCGCCATCCTCGCCCTTGATGACGAAATACTCGTTCGCCGGCCATTTGATGTAGCGCTCACCCTGGTCGTCGAACTTGGTCTTGGGGCGAACACGCGTAAAGTTGTAGAACTCCTCTGGGTCGACCTCGGCAAAGCGCGTGCCACCCAGGTGGCGCACCAGATAGCGCAGCGCATGCGTCGCCGACTCGGCGGCGTCAGCCCAGCCGGTGAAGGCGAAGAGCATCACAGGGTTCTGCAGGTTGGCTGGTGGGTCGTAGTACTTGAGGAAATCCAAATCACACCTGTTCGCAGTCTATCACCGCTGCCGCTTCGCATGGCCGCGCTACGTTCCTCCCTCCCACCCGCGAGACGTTTGGCTACGAGGGACACCTCCTGGACTCTCACAGCAAGGTGTAACCCTGCACCGCTCGCTGCCGCTCAGCAGCAGCCAAGGCAAGCCAAACCCGCCCTCAGTCCATAATCACGTTATCGATAAGCCGCACGCTCCCCATGCGGACCGCGGCGGCCAACATGCAAGAGCCCTCACCGGCCCATGGCGCCATCGTGTCGGCGTCGACGACGGTCACGTAATCGATCGCGTCGATCGCAGGCTCGCGGGCGAGCAGTGATCCGCAGGCGGCTTCAAGCTCGTCGCGGTTGCAGTTCCCAGACCGGTACCGATCGCGCGTCGCCGCGAGGGCGCGGTACACAACGGGTGCTGCGGCACGCTGCGCGGGCGTGAGGTAGACGTTGCGGCTGCTGACGGCCAGGCCATCGGCCTCGCGAACCGTCGGTACCGCCACTATCTTCACCGGCACGTCCAGGTCCGCCACGAGCCTGCGGATCACCGCGATCTGCTGACCGTCCTTTTGCCCGAAGTAGGCCACATCCGGCTGTGCCTCCAGCAACAGCTTCGTGACGATGGTCGCAACTCCATCGAAATGGCCCGGACGCATCTCGCCTTCCAACGGCAGAGCAGGCCCCCCAACGTGCACCGTCGTGGCTGCTCCCGGGAGATACATCTCGGCCGCCGATGGGGTAAACACCAGGTCCGTCCCGGCGTCGGCCAGGGCGCGCAGGTCGTCCTCCATGGGGCGTGGGTAGCGGCCGAAGTCTTCGCTGGGACCGAACTGGGTTGGGTTGACGAATATGGTCGCGGCCACGGTTGCGGTCTCCGCCCTGGCACGGCTCAGCAGGCTCAGGTGCCCCACATGCAGCGCACCCATGGTCGGCACCAGGGCG
>CAZQVD010000002.1:0-36083 GCA_964596665.1 uncultured Dehalococcoidia bacterium | reverse complement strand
AGGCCCAGCGGGCGCGCGGCTGCGCCGACCGCTTCGCGCAGCGCCGCGACCGTTTCGACTCGGAGCATCAGCGCTCCGAGTCGACGGCGCCCAACAGCTCCAGCAGGACCGCATCGTCGATGTCCGTCGCATGCTCCTCTGCCGGGAACGTACCCTCGCGGACCTGGGCGGCATACCGCTGCAGCGCCTCGCCGATCACCGCGTTCAGGTCGACGTACCGCTTCCCATGCTTGGGCTGGCGCGTACCGAGGCCGAGGATGTCGTGGAGCACCTGGATCTGACCATCGCACTCCGCGCCCGCACCGATGCCGATGGTCGGCACGCGCAGACGCTTGGTGACGACGGCCGCCAATGGCGCAGGGACCGCCTCAAGCACGATGGAGAACGCACCCCCCCGCTCGAGCGCCTCCGCGTCGTCGAGCATGCGCTGAGCCTCGGCCAGCGTGCGGCCCTGCACACGGTAACCGCCGAGCTGGTTCACCGACTGAGGCGTGAGTCCCAGATGGCCCATCACTGGTATGCCCGCATCCGTGAGGCGCGTCACCGTCTCGGCGATGTGCTGGCCGCCCTCAAGCTTGACCGCGCTCGCCCCACCCTCTTGCATGAGCCGCCCGGCATTGCGCATTGCCTCGTCCGCGTTGATCTGGTAGCTCATGAACGGCATGTCCGCCACCACCAGCGCATCCGGCGCGCCGCGGACCACCGCCCGCGTGTGGTGCACCATGTCGTCCATGGTCACCGGCAACGTGCTGTCGTATCCGAGCACCACGTTGCCCAGGCTGTCGCCGACAAGGATTAGTGGCAGGCCGGCCGCGGTGGCGAGCCTGGCCGTGGGGAAGTCGTAGGCGGTAACACACGCGATGCGCTCGCCCGCCTGCTTCATCTCCATCAGCTTGGTCGTGCGGATCGGCATGATTAGCCCTCCTTCTTGCCAGCAAGCAACGATTCCCAGTCGACATTCCCTGGATCGCGGCCCGCTTCTCTCGCGAGCGCTACCGAGCGTTCCGTGAGTGCGCGATACAGCGGCAGCAGACCGGGAGCGGCATCCGAGATCGCCCCCAGGTGGCGGCGGACCGTCACCTCGTCGCCTCGCGACGTCGGGCCCGTAAGCGCAGCGTGCGCCCCGGCCCGGATCACGTTGCCCAGGGTCGACTGGGCGATCTTGCCGATGGCCGGCCCCGCCGCTTCAGGGGGCAGCCCGGCGCGCTCCCAGAGCGCTTGCGCCTGATACAGCAGCGTCGTCAGATAGCCGCAGGTCATGACCGATGCTGCGTGGTACAGCGCGCGCGCCGCTTCTGGGACGGCGATCGGCGTCGCACCGAGCCTGCGCGCGATCTCGCCCAGCGTGCCGTCCAGCGGAGCCTCCGCATCGATGCCCACCGTGATGCCCTCGAGATCCGTCGTGGTGCCCGCGGCGCCGAACGTTTGGAACGGATGCCACGACCCCACGGCCGCACCCGCTTTCTTCGCACGGGCCAAGGGATCGAGCGTCGAGGCGCCGCTACAGTGGACGGCGGCCTTGCCCGGCGCCCACGCCACGTCCCGGACGGCGTCGGCGATGGCCGCGTCGTTCGTCGTGATGAACACCAGCTCCGCTGCCGCCAACACACCCTGGCCGTCGGTCGCCGCGCAACCGGGCACCGTCGCGGCCAGCGCTTCGGCCGATGCGGAGGACCTGCTCGCGGCCCCCACGACGCGATACCCGGCGCCCGCGAAGGCCGGCGCTAACACACGCGCCACGCGGCCCGCACCGATGAAGCCGATCGCGGGAAGCTCAGCCATCGGCAGCGAGCTCCGACATGGACGGAAAGCCGTGCAGGCTCGTCGCGTGCCGCACCGCGTTGACGACGGCCCGCGCGGTGACCGTGGGCGCCAGGGCGCAGAGGCGGGTCCATTCATCAGGAGCATCCACGCAGCCGGTGGACAGCGCGAACATCGTGTCCCCATCGTGTGGCGTATGCGTCGGCCGGATCGCCAGCGCCAGTCCGTCGTGCGTCATGGTTGCAAGCCGGTTCGCCTGAGACTTGGTGAGCATGGCGGTGGTCGCGATCACGCCGATCGTCGTGTTCCCGAGCGCCTGCGTGCGCGCCGCGCTTGCGCGCTTTCCAAAATCAGGGTCGGCGTAAACCGCAATGCTGTCATGCAACCGGCCGTCCTCGCCACGCGGCCCGCACAGCAGCTCGCCGGAGTCAGGATCGTGCACGCCGCCGATGGCGTTCACCACGACGATGGCTGCGAGCACCACACCACCGCCCAGGTCCATGCTGGCACAACCGACGCCACCCTTCATCGCGGCGCCTCGGCCCAGCACCTGGCCGACGGTGGCACCCACACCTGCACCCACGGTGCCCTGCTCGGGAGGATCACTCGACGCGGCGGTGGCGGCGGTGTAGCCGTCACCGCCACTCGGCCGCACGTTGGCACCGGTGCCCAGATCGAAGATGATCGCTCCAGGGACGATGGGCACGACGAAATCACCGACGCGATGCCCCACACCCTGCTCCTCGAGGAACCGCATCACGCCCGATGCCGCATCCAGACCGTAGGCGCTGCCACCGCTGAGCACCACCGCGTGGATCTTCTCGACCGAGTTCTCGGCCCGCAGCAGGTCCGTCTCACGGGTCCCCGGGGCGGCGCCGCGTACGTCCACTCCGCCCACCGCACCCTCGCGCGCAAGCACGACGGTGCAACCCGTGCCCGCTGCGAGGTCGCTTTGGTGACCCACTTCCAGGCCTATGACGTCGGTCAGTGTATCTTTCATTGGATCCTGCCAGGGGCAAGAGACCAGAAAACGCCCGCGCAGGCGGGCGTCGTGGCAGAATGCCATTCCAACACCAGCCCCGCGCCGTCTCGGCCGAACGATCCCAGCGGCTTCGGGCCAACCTCAGTTTTTCGGGCTGTGCTCGCCTTCTGCTGGAAGCGAGATAGGCGGCGGCGGCAGCATACGGCTGGGATCCAAGCCGGTCAACGCCGCGCTGCCACCTCTGCTGCTATCATCGGCGCGGCCACCCCGACAACGGATCCCTTTTTTGACGCCACCAGAAACGCCACCCCACCAACCCCGCGTGTTCTACGGCTGGGTGTTGGTGCTGGTCGTCGCCTTGGGCGGATTCAGCGCCAGTACCGAGGCCCTGCCCGTGCTCGGCATTTTCCTCAAGCCAATCACTGAGGAGTTCGGGTGGACTCGCGCCACGTTCACGCTCCCGCTGACCATCGGAGGCATCGCCGGAGGCGGGGCCGCGATACTCACCGGACCCATCGTCGATCGGTTCGGATCGCGGTGGGCCTTGGTCGCCGCCTACGGAGTCCTCGGCACCGCTTTCGCCTTGATGTCCGTCATGGAGAACCTCTGGCACTTCTACGCGCTGCAGATGATCGCCCGAAGTATGAACACCGGCGTCCTAGCCGTCGCGACCGCCGTCGTCATCCCCAACTGGTTCATCGCCAGGCGCGGCCGTGCCCTCTCGCTGAGCAATCTGGGCTTCCCCATCGGCGCGGCGATCATACCGCTGTTCGTGCAGGCGCTCATCAGCAGCTCGAGCTGGCGCCCGGCGGCGTTCGGCGTGGGCATGCTCATCCTGATCGTGTCCATGGTGCCCACGGCATTGTTCATGCGGCGCCGGCCGGAGGATATGGGTCTGCTGCCCGACGGGCGGCCGCCCGACATCAGGGCCGCTTCGCCGGAGGAACCAAGGCCCAGGCCCATGGTCGCGGACGTTTCGCTGACCCTGAAGGAGGCCCTTCACGAGCCTTCGTTCTACCTCATCTCCGCCGCGGGCTTCTTCTGGTGGTTCGGCCGTGGAGGCTTGGTACTCCACGTCGTGGCGTATCTGACCGACAGCGGGCTGTCGCCGGGGTTAGCGGTCGTGGCGCTCTCGATGCAATCCGGGTTCGGAGCGGCCGGTGCGCTGCTGGCGGGTTTCCTGCGCGACCACTTCAACGTTCGCTACGTGCTGGCAGCGGACTTTGCGCTGAACGGCATCGGCCTCGCCATACTGCTCAGCGTGGGGCCAGCCTGGGTCGCCATCGTTTGGAGCATCGTCTACGGCATCGCACAGGGAGGCTCGGTGCCGCTCCAGCGGCTCATATTCGCCGACTACTTCGGACGGCGGCACCTGGGCTCGATCGAGGGGGTGGTGCGCGCCGCCCAGAACATCGCGCAGGCCACCGGACCGTTGGCCGCGGCTCTCGCCTACGATGCCACCAGCAGCTACCGCTCGATCTTCAGTGTGTTCGTTCTCGTGAGCATGACCGCGATGGTCTTGGTGCTCGTCGCCCGCCCACCGGCGCACGCTCGCGATGCTGAAGACAATCGCACAGGTTAGGGCAACGCGCTACGCAGGGTGCATCCTTGCCCTACTCGCTGCCGCTCAGCAAGAGCTAGGCGGAGCGGCAGGAGCCGCGACCCTTAGTCCGGGGCCGTAGAGGAGCGCAGGCGCGCAGCCAGACCCTAGATCTGACCGGCGCGCTGGAAGATCTTGCCCTCGGTTGCGATCGTCGGCGCCACGACGAGCTCGGCTCGTTCGTGGAACTCTTCGATGGTCGTCGCGCCCACCATGCTCATGCTCACCTTGAGCGCGCCGATCAGGTTGTGCGTGCCGTCGGTGCGGTGGCTGGGGCCGAAGAGAACCTGTTCCAGGGTGGCCTGCGCGCCCACGTTGATCCGCGTTCCACGGGGAAGTGCAGGGTGAGGGCTGGCCATGCCCCAGTTGAAGCCTCCACCGGGAGCCTCGTACGTCTGCGCGAATGGCGTGCCGATCATCACGCCGTCGGCGCCGGCGGCCATCGCCTTGCAGAAGTCGCCGCCTGTGCGGATGCCGCCGTCCGTGATGATCACGACGTAGCGGCCCGTGCGTGCGTAGAACTCATCTCGGGCGGCGGCGCACTCCAGCGTGGCTGAAACCTGCGGCACGCCCATGCCGGTCACGTCCCTGGTGGTGCACGCGGCACCTGGGCCGACACCGACGAGCACACCCGCAATGCCCTGCTCCATCAGCTCGAGCGTCGCGCTTGCCGTGACCGTGTTCCCCACGAGGACAGGGACCGGGAGCTGCTCGACCAGCTCCGAGAAATGCAGACCCGTGTAGCTGTTGGAGATGTGGCGCGCGGTGGTGACGGTGGACTGGACCACGATGATGTCGGCTCCGGCCTCCACCGCCAGTGGTGCCAAGCGCTTCGTGTTCTGCGGGGTCACCGAAACAGCGATCACGGCACCGGTCGCCTTGATCTCCTGCACGCGCTGCCCGATCAAGTGCTCCTTCATAGGAGCGGTGTAGATCCTCTGCAGCACCTCGGTGAGCCCCTCGCGGGGCGCGGAGGAGACCTCTTGGATCGCGGCGATTGGGTCCTCGTATCGAGAGAAGACACCTTCGAGGTTCATCACGCCAAGGCCGCCGGCCTTGGCCATGAGACCCGCGAATTCGGGGCTGACGATGGCGTCCATGGCGGAAGCCAAGATGGGAATGGAGAAGTCGTAGGGGCCGATGCGCAGCGTGGGGTCGGAGAGCTCGGGGTTGGTCGTGACGTCGCCAGGAACGATGGCGACCTCCTCAAAGCCGTAGGTCCTTCGAAGCTCTCGAACCTGAACACGCGGTAGCACCATAGCTTCGCACCCCCTGGTTGTTGTAGTTATTTGAGGAAATATAGCCTCGGGGAGCCGGTCAGTCAACGCTTTGAGAGGGATTTCACAATAGCCTTCACCTCTTGGCTGAATCTCCTGGGATAGCCATCATGGACTGCCGTGGATACAGGACGCGGACCGATTGACTCCCGCGAGCGCCCGATGCTACATTCGGGTGGTCGATTAGCACTCGAAAGTTGCGACTGCTAATCGACGTGAAGAGGCTTCCAATGCAGCATAGCTCGACGCTGAACCCTCGCCGGCAAGCGCTCCTCGACATCATCGTTGGCGACTACATCCGGACGGCAACGCCTGTCGCCTCACAGCAGATTGTGCGCAGGCACGACATGAAGGTGAGTCCGGCTACGATCCGCAACGACATGGCGGAGCTTGAGGAGATGGGCTACATCTCCAGGCCTCACGCTTCGGCCGGTGCAGTACCCGGTGACCTTGCCTACCGATTCTACGTCGAGCGCGCCACACTTCGAGCACGCCCGCCGCGCGGGTTTGAGATACTCGTGCAGGGCGCGATAAACGCGGACACGGGCGACCCGGAGGCCTGGGCCCACCGCGCGACCATGGTGCGCTCCGCAACGGGGCCATCGCAACCGCGCCACGCGTGTCCACGGCCCGCGTGAAGCAGCTACAGCTCGTGCACATCCACAACCAGCAAGCCCTGCTGGTGCTCGTGTGCCAAGAGGCGCGTCTACGGCAACGCATGGTTCATTTCGCCCAGCCCGTCGACCAGGATCAGCTCACTGGGCTGGCAGCTCGCCTCAACGCAGCGCTGATCGGCAAGAACGCCCTCGAGGTCCGCGCGTGGTGGGACGCGGCGCGCGCTTTCGGCGCCGACGCCGAGGCGGTCACCGCCGAGGTGCAGCGCCTGCTCGACGATGAAGACTCTGATGAGCCCCAGCGGCACTATACCGACGGGCTACGGCACATGCTTGGCCAACCCGAGTTCCAAAGCGGCGAGCGCGCACGCGACGCGGTTCAGGTGCTGGAGGACGACGCCTCGCTGCTCCAAGTCATGGAGGAGTCTCTGCCGGAGGGAGATGTCGACGTCGTGATCGGCGAAGAGAGCCGGCGTGCCTCGCTACGCCCCTATAGCCTGGTCACTTCCCGCTATGGTTCCTACGGTCATTCCTCCGGCGTCATCGGCGCCGTCGGACCCACGCGCATGGACTACACACAGGCCATCGCAAGCGTCCGCTACCTCGCCGACTTCCTGACCCGGCTCGTCAGCTCGCTAGACGAACCCGGCTCGTGATCGAGCGCGCCACGGCATGACCACCAAACGCGACTACTACGAGGTCCTCGAAGTTGGCCGCGGCGCCTCCGAGGAGGACGTCCGCAAGGCTTTTCGCAAGAAGGCGCTCGAGCTCCACCCGGACCGCAACAAGGACCCCGGCGCCCCGAAGCAGTTCAAAGAGGTCAACGAGGCCTACCAGGTGCTCACCGACCCTGAGCGTCGCAGCCGATACGACCGCTACGGTCATGCCGGCGTGGGCAACGGTAGCGCGAGTACCGGCCAGGGCTTCGAGGGTTCCGATCTTTTCGGCGGTTTCGGCGACATATTCGACGCCTTCTTCGGCAACAGTGGTGGGATGGGCAGAGCGGGCACCCGCACCCGGGGACGCGAGGGCCGCGACCTCCAGACCACGCTGACCGTGACTTTCGAAGAGGCCGTGTTCGGTGCCGGGAAGGAGATTGAGATCAATCGCACCGAACGGTGCACCCGTTGCAGCGGCATCAGGGCAGAACCGGGCACCGCGACCGCGACCTGCACGAACTGCAAGGGCTCCGGCCGAGTGCGGCGCTCCCAGCGCAGTATCTTCGGACAGTTCGTGACCGAGGCCGAGTGCAACGTCTGCAGCGGCGCGGGACAGACGATCCCAACCCCCTGCACGCAATGCAAGGGGAGCGGCGACGAGCGCTCGCGCCGCAAGCTCTCCGTGAACGTGCCGGCAGGCGTGCCCAACGGCGCCACGCTCAACGTGCGCGGCCAGGGTGACGCCGGGGACATGGGCGGCCCAGCGGGCGATCTGTTCGTGGGCATCCGCATCAGGCCGCACGAATTGTTCGATCGGGACGACAACGACATCCTCTACATGCTGGAACTCACTTTCCCTGAAGCGGCCCTCGGTGTCGAGCTCGATGTGCCCACGCTCGAAGGCACCAGCAAGCTCAAGGTGCCGCCCGCCACGCAGCCCGGCGCCGTGTTCCGCATCAAAGGCCAGGGTGTGCCGTTCCTGGGACGCGAAAACAAGCGCGGTGACGAGATCGTCACGGTCAACATCGCCACCCCGGACCGCCTCTCCAAGCGTCAGCGCGAGTTGCTCGAAGAGCTCCAGCGTACATTCCAGGAATAGCACGTTCTAACTGTGCGTCTCCGCTTCGCTACGGCTCCGGACTGAAGCCGCCGGGCCGCGGTCCGGCCTGCTCGGCGGATGCTCAGACATGGCGAGCGGCTGGGTGGGAAAGACGCGCGACTATCGCAAATCAGCGGCGAGTAGCCGGGCTGGCAAATTGGCGTGCTAACCTCACCCCCATGGCAACCCACCCGTGGCTCGAGCTTAAGATCGAAGTCCCCTTTGAATTCGTGGAGCCCGTCGCCGAGCTTTTCCGCCGCTACGGCAAGGGCGGCGTTGCCATCGAGGAGGCGGGCGGATGGGATCCCGACATCGGCGAGAGCCAGCCGCCTCGGCCCAGCGCGGTCCTGCGCACCTACATGCCGCAGACTCCCGCGTTCCGCTCCAAGCGGGAGATTGTTTACATCGGTGTCGCGCTCATCGGCAAGCTCACGCCACTCAACGGGATCGAGGAGCGCGAGATCGAGGAGAGCGAGTGGGAGGCCGCATGGAAGGCCCACTTCACGCCCCTGCGCGTCGGCGAGCACCTCGTGGTCAGCCCGCCGTGGGACCATGGCTCGGTGCGGGACGGCGACGTCGTCATCGAGATCGACCCCGGTCTCGCGTTCGGCACCGGGCACCATCCCACCACTCACCGCGCTCTGGAGAGCTTGGAGCGGCTGATCAAGCCATGCGACAAGGTTCTGGACGTTGGTGCGGGCTCCGGGATCCTCAGCGTTGGTGCCGCGAAGCTCGGCGCCGGGCGTGTCATCGGGGTGGAGATCGACAAGATCGCCGTTAAGGCGGGGCGAGCGAACCTGCGTGCCAACGGCGTCTCCGGCAAGGTCCGCTGCTACGCCGGCACGCTGCCGAACGACCACGTCCCGTCCGGGTGGGCCGACATCGTGCTCGCCAACATCAACTCGGTCGCCCTGGTGAATCTCGCGCCGGAGCTGCGCCGGGCGCTCAAGCCGGGTGGATGGCTCGTGGGTGCAGGCATCCTCGAAGAAAGGCGTGCGTCCGTCGAAACGGCGTTTGCCGCCGCCGGACTGAGGATCCGCGAGCGTTTGCGCGACGATGACTGGGTCGCGATGCTCTGTCAGTAAGCTCCTGTCGCGCCAATCCGATGCCGATGGAGTAGGATTGGCCGCGCCCTCTCCTGTGAGCCATCCGTGCGTGCCCAGCGTGGGTGGGTGAGGGAGTAGTCAAAGGAGCCGTATATGGCAAAGCTATCCCTGAGCCTCGCATTCGCCCCGAACCCTCGCAGCATGCCCATCCTCGACGGCACCGTCGAAGCCGAGGGGATTGAGCTCACGTGCAGCCGGATTTCCCCAGGCGAGCAGTTCCACCGTCAGCTCACGCACCAGGAGTTCGACGTCTCCGAGATGTCCATCTCCTCGCTGCTGATGATCACCGCGGCCGGCGACACGAACTGGGTGGCGCTGCCCATCTTCACCACGCGCTACTTCTTCGGCACCACCGCCATCGCGCGCAACGGCGCCGGCATCGACTCGCCTGACCAGATGAAGGGCAAGCGCGTCGGCGTCAACGAGTACCAGATGACCGCGGCTCTGTGGTCCCGCGGCTTCTTCCACCACGAGTACGGCGTCGAGGCAACGGACGTGGAGTGGTGGATGGAGCGCACGCCGCAATACTCCCACGCAGGCGCGACCGGCTTCCAGGCGCCTCCCGGGGTGACGCTGAAATTCATCCCCGAGAGCTCCAACATGGGCGACATGATGATGAAGGGCGAGCTCGACGCTATCCAGCACTACTTCTGGGGCGGCGGCGGAATGAACCGCAGCACCATAGACCTGGCCAAGCAGCCGGAGATGCACATGATGTTCCCCGAGCCTCGTGCCGAGGCAGCGCGCTACTATCAGAAGACCGGCATCTTCCCGTTCAATCACACCGTCATCCTGCGCCGTTCGATCTACGAGGCGAACCCATGGGTCGCGCGCAACATTTTCGAGGCGTTCGAGGAGGCCAAGCAGGTGTCGTACCGGAACACCCGCGAGTCGACCGCCCCCTGGCTCGACACGGGCGTGCTCGACCGTAGCGCCTCGGGTGCGCTCGCCACCGACATCTTCCCCTATGGCCTGGCGGCCAACCGCATGGTGATCGAGAAGGCGATGGAGTTCTCCCACGAGCAGGGTCTCACACCCCGCGTGATCACGCCGGAGGAGCTCTACGCGCCAATGCTGCTCGATAGCTAGGCGCGCTGCTTTCACTGTGCGCCTGGGTGGCTCCAGACTAGAGCGGCACCCTGCCCTATTCGGGGCGGGGGGTGCGAGCCATGAGCTGCATCAGCGCGTCGCGCGGTGGCATGCCCTCGAAGAGCACGCGATGCGTCATCTCGGTGATCGGCATCTCCACGCCGTGGGCTCGTGCCATGTCCAGCGCAGCGGGCGTGGTCGTCACTCCCTCCGCGACCTCGCCTCCCAACGCATCGATCGACTCGTCGAGTGACATGCCTTGTGCCAGCGCGATGCCCACCCGGTGGTTGCGGCTGAGCGTGCTGAAGCAGGTGGCAAGCAGATCACCGAGGCCCGCGTTACCCGCGAACGTCGCAGCCTGCGCCCCCGCTGCCACACCGAGCCTCGTAATCTCGGCGAGGCCACGGGTCAGAAAGCCCGCCTTCGCGTTGTCGCCAAGTTCCATGCCGTCGGTGATGCCGGCACCGATGGCGACCACGTTCTTCAACGCCCCTGCCAGCTCCGTGCCGATGACGTCCGCATTCGTGTACACACGGAACGTGCTCGACGTGAGCAGCGCTTGGGCTTGCATGGCGGCATCTTGGCTGGCTGAGGCGACCACCGACGACGCGGGGAGGTCGCGGACCACCTCCCGCGCCAGGTTGGGACCCGAGAGCGCGCAGAGGCTCTCCGCGGCATGCGGCAGCTCTTCCGCCAGCACCACGCTCATGCGCTTGCCTGTGCCGTGCTCCAGGCCCTTGGAGCCCGAGACCACGATCGCGTCGCCAACGAGGTGCGGCGCAGCGCGGCGTGCGTTCGCGCGCATCGTGTGGCTCGGCACCACGAACAGCACCGCAGCAGCGCCTTGGAGCCCGGTGCCCCAATCGGCGGTGGTCCGAAGCGAGTTCGGGAATACATGGCCCGGCAGGTGGGGAAGCTCGCGTGCCGACTCCAGCGCATCGGCCTCGCCGCCCGTGCGCGACAGCAGTCGCACGTCCACGCCACGGCGGGCCATGATCATGGCCAACGTCGTGCCCCAGATTGTCGTGCCGACCACGGCGACAGGGCCGATGTTGTTGATAGAGGAGCTCATCGACAACCAACCATAGCACCAGGGTGCGACCCTGGATCCACTTGCTGCCGCTCTGCCACAAAAGGGCAAGCCAAACCGCCGCTCGGCGGCGTCAGTCCCGAGCCGTAGTGAAGCGAAGGCGCACAGTTAGACCCTGCCCGCTTTACTCGGGGAACGCTGCATTTCCCGAGTGCCCCATGCTACGAAGACTGCTGCTGTTGCTGTCCGCGCCCGCCCTGGCCCTCGCCGCATGCTTAGCCTCCACGGTATCGTCGGTATACGCGTTTCCATCGGACCAGACTCTCAGCCGGGCCAGACTCCCAATGACTTCCCTGCGTTCCTCTTCCAATCGTCAGAGCTCGTGGCGAGGGATGCCGACGGCGACGTGATCGAGACGTTCCAGCTCGGAGGCGGACAGCCCAACAGCCCCACGTTTGGGTCGGACCAAAACATCTTCGGGTTGACGCCTGGACACCACACCGCCGGCAAGCCGCTCATGGCCAACGACACGAGCAGCGGCCTGCCCTAGGAGTTCTCATACCCGATGAGTAATCGTCCGTGGAGATCGCGCTCGGCATGGGCACGCTGTAGTACGCGTGACGAGCACAAAAATGGAACAACCGTGCCGCTATCGCAAACCAGCGATGCCCGGTCCGGTTACCCTCCGGCGGTCGCGTCGGCGGGGATGGGCTCCTCCGCGATCAGCGCTCCGCCCCCACCAGCGAGCCACGGCGGCACCTCGAGCTCGTCTGGGTGCACTGCGCCGACGCCGCCCGACGAGCTCGAGCGAGCGAAGATCGAGTGCCCCGCCAGCGACGGATCCTGCGGGTCGGGGTTATCCACGTCGATGATCTCAACGAGCACGCCCCCATCGCGGCCCGCACGACCGTGCGCCGGAGCGCAGGTGGCCGAGATCGCCCCCGTAAAGATTGCCCAGTCGCCCGCCTTCCACGTGCTCATCGAACCTGCGGTCCTCCCGCGTGCCTAGACGTCGTCGCCCTTATCGGGGGCGAACTCACGTATTTATCGCCACAATTTCGCCGCCACCTCAGCCGCGAGGCGCGCGACGACGTCGGCGATGCGGAGGATTCCCAGGTCTTCACCGGAGCGCAGGCGGACGGCGGCACCGTTGGCCTCGGCCTCCTTATCGCCGACGACCAGCATGTAGGGGATCTTGCGCATCTGCGCATCGCGGATTTTCGCGCCCATCCGCTCTCCGCGGTCGTCGACGTGCACACGCAGGCCCTTCTGGCCGAGCTCCGCCTGCACCGTCTCGGCGTACTCGATGTGGCGGTCGGCGATGGGAATGACCTCGGCCTGCACCGGAGCAAGCCAAGCTGGAAAGGCACCGCCGTAATGCTCGATCACCACGCCCAAGAAGCGCTCCAGGCTGCCCAGCATGGCACGGTGCAGCACCACCGGACGCCGGCGTGTTCCGTCTGCGGCGGCGTACTCCAGGTCGAAGCGTTCTGCCAGGTTGTAGTCCAGTTGCACGGTCGAAAGCTGCCATTCACGTCCGATGGCGTCGGCGACAAAGAAGTCGATCTTTGGCCCGTAGAAGGCTCCCTCGCCGAGGATGGGCTCGTAGTCGATGTCCTGCGCATCCAGCGCCGACCGCAGCGCGCGCTCCGCCTCGTCCCACAGCTCGTCAGTGCCGATGCGCTTCTCGGGGCGCAGCGACAGCGCCACCCGGACGTCGCTGAAGCCGAACACACCGAATGTTTCGTAGACCATGGCGATGAACGAAACGATCTCACTCTCCACCTGCTCCGGTGTGCAGAAGATGTGTGCGTCATCCTGCGAGAAGGTGCGCACACGGGTGAGGCCGTGGGTCACGCCAGAGCGCTCGTAGCGGTGCAGCCGGCCAAAGTCGGCATAGCGCGCGGGCAACTCGCGGTACGAGTGTAGGTGCGATCCGTACAGCACCGCGGCGGCCGGGCAGTTCATGGGCTTCACGCCGAACTCGCGGTCGTCCACGTAGGTGAAATACATGTTCTCTTTGTAGTTGTCGTAGTGCCCGGAGCGCTTCCACAGCTCCGAGTCAAACACTTGTGGTGTGATCACCTCTTGATATCCGTAACGCTCATACAGATCGCGCACGTAGGTGACCAGCGAGTTGTTCAGGATGGCGCCGCGCGGCAAAAAGAAGGGACTCGCCGGGGCGATAGGGTCGAAGAAGAACAACTCCAGCTCCGTGCCCAGCTTGCGATGATCGCGGCGCGCGGCCTCCTCCATGCGCTCCAGGTGCGCGTCCAGCGACTCCGGCGACTCCCACGCGGTGCCGTAGATCCGCTGGAGCATCTCGTTGCGCTCGTCGCCGCGCCAATACGCGCCCGCCACGCTCATCAGCTTGAAGGCCTTCACGTCGCCGGTGGAGGCCACGTGAGGGCCGCGGCAAAGGTCGACGAAACCGGCATGGGCGTAGGTGGTGATGGCATCTTCGCCGGGTATGCCCGCGATGATCTCTAGCTTGAAGGGCTGTTTGGCGAATTGGCCGTTGGCGGCCGCGCGCGACAGCTCGCGCTGCTCGAAGGGATCGTCTGCGGCGATGCGCTCGCGCATGGAGGCCTCGATCTTCTCGAGGTCCTCTGGCGTGAAGGGGCGCTCGACGGAGAAGTCGTAGTAGAAGCCGTCGTCGATGGCTGGGCCAACGGCGAACTTGGCATCAGCGAACAGCTTCAGGACGGCCTCGGCCATGATGTGTGCGGCCGAGTGACGAATGCGGAAGCGGAGCTCGTCGAGCTCCCGCTCCGCCGGTGATTTCTGCTTGACTGGCATGATTCCTCTTCAGCACGGACTGCGTGACATTGTAGCGGGCCGTGATGCCCGGTAGCGATGGCGCCAGACGCTGCGTCACCTCAGTCGCGGCGGCGAATGCGACCCTGGTTCAGCCACGACAGCTTGTCTCTAGATCAACGCTCTGCTCGAGCGTGCCGCTGACGAGGATCTAGTGGCAACAGGAGCCCTCCGTCAGATCCGCCCTCCTCGATCCCCATGTCGGTATCGGCGTAGAGGAGGTTCCCCGTGCTGGTGTAGAGGCGGATTGTAGGTGGCAGACACGGGCTGCTACTCCTTGCACTGCCAGCCAGCTGGGCAATTCAAGCAGTATCGCAGCAGGGGCGCTGCCGCGCTGCTGCGAAAACGCGATTTTCTTGCCTTCCCACCCTCCCCCTCGATACAACTGAGCATCGGCAGAGAAGGCCAAGCCGCCGCCCGATGGCTTCAGTCCGGAGCCGCAGCGAAGCGCAGGCGCACGATTAGACGCCGCTGCTATCATGGACACATGAAAGCCGTCTACAAAGAAGCTGCACACCTCGCCAGGGAGAGCCAGGATTTCGTTCTGGCCACCGTGGTAAACACCAAGGGCTCCACGCCGCAGAAGCCGGGGGCTTCGCTGCTCGTGCGCGGCGACGGCTCCACCGTCGGCACGCTGGGCGGCGGGTGCGTTGAGGGCGACATCTGGTTCGCCGCTCGCGAGGCGCTCCGCGAGCACACGGGGCCGCTGTTCAAGGACTACTACCTGAACGAGGACATCGCCGCCCGGGACGGCCTAGTGTGTGGTGGGTCCATGTTCTTTTACATCGAGCCATTCGACACGCCCGGCGCGTTCACCAACGCCGCAGACGAGATCGAGGCGGCCTACGAGGGCGGCCCGCCGATAGCCGTGGCGACGGTGGTGAACGCCAGCACTTTGCGCATCGGCGCGCGCATGCTGGTGCGCGAGGACGGCACGACCACCGGCACACTGGGCGACGCGAAGGCTGATGCCGAGGCGATCGTGACGGCTAAAGCCGTCATGCCCATGGGCATGAGCGAGCGGTTCGTCACGGCCACGGGCGACGAGGTGTTCGTCGCCGGCTTCACGGCACCGGCCACCGTCGTGCTGGTGGGCGGGGGGCACGTGAACCTGCAGGTGGCCAAGATCGCGGAGATGCTCGGCTTCCGCGTGATGGTGACCGACGACCGGCCAGAGTTCGCGAGCCGAGAACGTTTCCCCATGGCCGAGGCGACCAAGGTGGCGCCCTACGACAAGGGGCTGGACACGTTTCCCATCACGCCGAACACGGCGATCATCGTCGGCTCGCGCGGCCATCAGTACGACGACCTGGCGCTGGAGGCGGCGGCCCGCACATCCGCGAGCTACGTGGGTCTGCTGGGCAGCAAGCGCAAGGCGATCATGATCTACGAGAGCCTGCTGAAGCGCGGCACCCCGATAGAGCGCTTGCGCGAGATTCGCTCGCCGGTGGGGCTCGATCTCGGCGGCCGCACGCCCGAGGAGATCGCGGTCTCGATCATGGCCGAGGTGGTTGCGTTCCGCTACGGGCACGCGGGCGGCTCCATGAAGCTCGAGGAGGCCCAGCTCCAACGCATCGTCGCCAAGGTCGGCAAGCAAGCGTCGTCGCCCGCCCGCTAGCGGGTGATTGTGCGCCTGCAGTCGCTACGGCTCAGGACTGAAGCCGCCGGATGGCGGTTGAGCTTGCTTGCGTGTTTGCTGAGCGGCAGCAAGCGGGTCCAGGGTCGCACGCTTCCTAGGGTAGACTGACGCACCGTGACGACCGACCCGAACCATCGCACCATCGCGGCTGTGCTGCTCGCGGCAGGTGAGTCGACCCGCATGCGCGAGGGAGACGCACAGCTGCCATCGAAGGCGTTGCTGCCCTGGAAGGGCGGCGAGCCGCTGATCGCGTATCAGGTCCACGCTCTCCACGAGGCGGGCTACGACCCGATCGTCGTGGTGCTGGGCCACGAGGCGGAGGCGGTGGCCGATGCGCTGCCGGAGGACGTCGAGGTCAACGCGCTCTACAATCCGCGCTACGAGCAAGGTCGGACCTGGTCCATCATGGCGGGCCTGCTGCCCATCGCCAGCTACGAGACCGACGCGGTCCTGATCATCAGCGTGGATCAGCCACGGTCAGCCGCGATGCTGCGGGCGCTGCGTGAGCGCTGGATGGATGGCGAGCCGTTCATAGTCGTGCCGTCGCTGAACGGCAAGGCGGGGCATCCGCCGCTGTTCGACGGGACGCTGATCCCGGAGTTGCTGCAGACCAACGAGCAGACGCAGGGACTGCGGCAGGTGATGCTGAACTTCGCGGACAGGCGGGTGTTCTTGGACGTGGACGACCCGCTAACGCTGACGAATCTGAACACGCACGAGGACTATGAGGCCGCGCTGAGGCTCGCTTAGGCAGCGCGGCACCCGAGTGAACCGAATGATGACCTCAGGAGGCCGTCCATGGCTGATCTAGAGCTGACCCTGGCGATGAGTCCTTGGGACCGCATCCAGCCGCTCATTTCGGGCGAGGTGAAGCCTGAGGGCATCACCCTCAAGTACCTGAATGTGCTGCTGAACCAGATATGGAGCAAGCAGCTGGTCGGCGAAGAGTTCGACATGTCAGAGATGAGCTTCTCCTTCACGCTGAAGGGACTGCACGCCGGCTGGGGCTATACCCTGCTGCCTGCGTTCCACAATCGCACCTTCTCCTACGTGAATACGGTCATCCGCACCGGCTCCGGCATACGCCAGGATCACCCGGAGGACCTGAAGGGGAAACGAGTCGGCGTCGTGGACTACCAGATGACGGCGGCTCTTTGGACGCGGGGCATCCTGGGGCGCGCGTTCGGCGTGGGCCAAACGGAGGTCGAGTGGTTCCAAGGCAGGCCTGATCCCATCGTGCCAAACGCCCCAGACTTCGTCCCGCCGGCCGGCGTGACAATCAACCCACCCCCGAACGCGCTGGAGGAGATGCTCGATCGCGGCGAGCTCGACGCGATGCTATCGGTGCATCCGCCTAACCATGGGCCGCTGGCAGATCCGGCGCGGTTCACCACGCTGTTCAGCGACGCTGCCACCGAATCGATGCGCTACTACAAGAGCACTGGCATCTTCCCCGCACACCACGCAACGATACTGCGCAGATCGATCGCCGAGGCACACCCGTGGGCCGCGAAGAGCCTGCTGGACGCCTTCACCGAGGCGCAGCGATTGACGATGGAGCGCACCTACGGCCAGGCCCCATCGGCGTTAATCTTCGCGGACGACGCGCTGATCCGGCAACGAGCCGTGTTCGGCGACGATCCGTACGCATACGGCGTGCGCGCCAACGCCGAGATGATCGACACGGTTCAGTCGTTCGCAGTGGAGACGGGCGCGGTCGCGAGCAAGCTCGCGGAGTCCGACCTGTACGCCGCCGGTGTTCTCGACAGCTAGGGCGTCCGTCTCACGTACAGGTGTGCGGCGTCCGCGAGCCCTGGCCACGAAGGCAGCGGCAGCTGGTGGCGCAGGTCCCACTCGGTGGCAAGCAACGCGTGGAAGCCGTCGTCTGCAGTAAAGCGTGGATCGCCCACGAAGGCGAAGTGATCGCCGCCGAATGAGCGCAGCGCACGATACGCCGCGTCTTGCTTGTGCGATGGCCAGCAGACGAGCATCGCCGTGCACCCAGGATTGGCGTTTACCGCGTCGGTGGCATCAAGCACCGCGATGGGGAAGTGTGGCGCCGCAATGGGCTCGGCCCCGTCGGTCGCCACGATGTCCGCACCCTCGGCCGTGAGGAGCTGCGCCCAGAGGCCGGAGCCTGCGCAGACCTCGAGCACGCGGTATCCGGCGAAGAAGCGTGTGATAGCTTCAATCGTTTCGCGGGTTGGCACGGCATAGGCGTACGCGGCGATGAACGTTCGACGACGCGCTGATTGCGCTTGTGAGCGCTCGCTTGAGTCGTCGGGGTCGTCCCACCGATCACGCTCCGCCACAGCCCGAGCAAGCGGTCCAGCGGCCTCGATCGCGGCCCAGAGCGCGTCGTCGTCGTCGGGCATCGTGCGCATCGCCCTAGAGCCTGAGTGCGCGCGCTAGGTTGCCCCCCAGTATCTTGGCCTTGTCCTCCGCGGACAGACTGCTCTTGTCGGTGATGTCGGTGGACGCATTGGGCAGGCGCTGGAACTCAGGGTGCGGGAAATCGGTGCCGATGACGAAGTTGTCAGCCCCGTAGACCGCCACGAGCTGCTCCAGTGGCTCCACGTTCTCCACCGCGGTCATGCAATGCCGCATGATCAGCTCGCTCGGCCGGGTGTCGGTCCGCGAGCAGGATCGCTCGATGTAGAACGAGCGATCCGCGCCGTGCATGGCGTAGGCCATCCACGTGGCACCGGCCTCGAAGAAGAGGAAGCGCAGCTTGGGGAACTGGTCCAGCACGCCGCCCAACGTGAGCGCAGCGCAGGCAACCGTGTAGTCGATGCCGAAGCCGAGGTAGGTGCCGATGTGCATGCGGTGATAGCGCTCGGTGCCGACCATGGGGTAGGACGTGCGGTGATCGTGCATGTCGCCGCGATGGCCCTGGGTGTAGTTGTGGACGATGCAGGCAAGGTCGAGCCCGGTGATCGCGTCCCAGAAGGGGTACAACTCATAGGCGTCGAGGTTCTGGTCGAGCCAGCTCCCGCAGATGCTGACTGCCTTCAGGCCGAGGGCCGCAGCGCGCTCAACCTCCTTCACGGAGGCTTCGATGTCGTCCCACGGGAAGGTGATCTGGCAGATGAACTGGTCAGGGTAGCGCTTCTGCAGCGCCGCCGCTTCGTTGTTGTAGAGCGTCGCCAGGGCGGTGCGGAGCCAGAGCGGGCGGTAGGCGTGGAGGGGTGCGGGCATGGCACGCTGGGTGTTCAGCACCTGCATGTCGAAACCCAGCGCATTCATCTCGCGGATACGGGCGTCGGGATCCCACTCCGGATCGCCGGAGCCCTCGCCGGGATTCGGCACGCCGGAGCCGGTGAGGCCCACTCGCACAGTCTCGGGGTCCACAATGCGCTGAGCGTCGAGCCACAGCATCTCGCTTGCCTCGGCTTGCTGGCCGCGAGAAAGCAGCTCCCTCAACTCCCGGTAGTCGACCGTCAGATTGAAGTGGGTATCCGCGTCGATCTTCCTCGTCGCGACTTGTGTCGCCATGCGTCGCCTCCTGTGCCGGTACCGGCGCGCATAGCTTACCGCAACACCACGGCGCAGCCGAGACGGAGGCTTGTTCTTGTCACTGTAGGCGCCGTATTACTTGGCGAGGACCGCTTCGGCTGGGTTAGAGGGAAAGTAGATTAGCCACCCATACGCCTATCGCCGAGAACTGTTTGCGATTGAATCGAGAGAAATGAGGAAGGCGAAAAGCAACTAGATCCGAAAGCGACGCGGCCGCCACCGTGAGTGCAAGTGCGGTGTTGGCAGGTGCACGCTTACGCACCCAAATATCACGACCCGTGCGTCCCGCTACCCTCTGGCGCGCACCCAATCACAGGGTCACGGTCTCTTGAGAGTCCGCTAGCCGAAGCGGGCCAAGATGAGGAGGACGGCGCCGCCCGTGGATGTGAAGATGCCGAGGACGACGCGCCAAGTGATCTTTTCGAGCTTGCGGTTGACCGCCCAGGAGAGGCAAAGGGTGAAGATGGCTCCGGAGCGCTGCAGCGGGGAAACGACGGCGACAGGGGCGATGGAGAGCGCGGCGAAGCGGAACATCTGCGCTAGGAATACGAAGAAACCGGCGCCCAGGAACAGGCGCACGGTCCTGAAGCGCATGGCGGTGATAAGACCACGGCGCGCCGGAATCACCAGCGTGAGGATCAAGGCAGTGGCCGCGGCGAAGTACGCGACGAGCCCGCCGTAGACGGCCATGTTGTCGAGGTCGTCAAGCGCCGCGCGTATCAGGAGTGGGCTGGTGCCGTAGGCGCCGATGGAGAGCAGCGCGAACAGGTAGCCCTCGGCCTGCCGAAGCTCGAAAGCGGGCTCGGCGTCCGACCCGCCGCTGGGCGTGGCCTGCGGCTTGGGAGCCGGCGTCGATGCCCGCTCGATCATGATGGCAGGGCCGACCAGGATGAGTCCGATCCCAACGGCCATGCCCCAGTTGATCGTTTCACCCAGGAACACGAAGGCGATGAATACGGAGTAGGGGATCGTGAAGGATTGGACCGGCGCCACCCTGGTTGCGCCGATGGCGCCGACGGCACGGTAGTTGCAGTAGCGGCCGAAGCCGAAGTGCATGATGCCCGCGACGGAGAGCAGGATGTAGCCCGTGCCCGGCAGCTCGGCGGCGCGGAAGAGCTGGCCCGAGACGAGCGCCGCGACCGCAAACATCGGCACGCCCATGAGCACTGTGACGAATGCGCCCGCCGAGGCCGAGGCGCGGACCACGCCACGCCTCACCATGACGGTGTTGAAGCTGAAGGAGGCCGTGGAGATGAGAGCGAACAGGACTCCGAGCATCTAGGCGATGACCTCCTCGGCGAGTAACTCAGCGACGCGTGCCTCGCCCATGCCCAGCACGCCGCTCAGCACGCCGGCCGTGTGCTCGCCGAGGCCGGGCGGCACGAGCGACGGCCCGCTGGGTGTGCGCGAGAGCTTGATGGGGTTGCCGGTGAAGGGCACCTGCCCGACGGCGGGATGGTCAAGCTTCACGAACATGTCGCGATGGGCGATCTGGGGGTCGGCTGCAACCTCGGCGATGTCCTGCACGGGACCGACGGGTATGCCCATGCCGCTCAGGATATCGACCCACTCGGCCGTCGACTTTTGCGCTATGGCCTCGCTGATGATGGGGATGAGCTCGTCGTAGTGCTGGGTGCGTCCCCAACCCGTGACGAAGCGCTCGTCGTCGATCAGCTCGGCATGCTCGATGGCGGCGCAGAACAGGGGCCACTGGTCCGTGGAGCCGCCCATGATCGCGACGACCACGTGGCCATCGGCGGTCTTGAACGCCTGAAATGGCGTGGAACTGGGGTGGCGGGTGCCGATGCGCTCGGGAATCTGGCCGAGGGTAAAGTAGCGCATGAAGGCATTCTCCATAATGGAGACCTGGCAGTCGAGCATCGAGATATCAATGTACTGACCCTCGCCTGAGCGCTCCCGTTCGAGCAGCGCGCTCTGGATGGCGATGGTGGCGAAGAGCGCGGCGGTGATGTCGCCGATGCTGGCGCCAGGGCGCACGGGCCCACCGCCGGGCTCTCCCGTGATGCTGAGCATGCCGCCCATGCCTTGCACGATGACGTCGAGTGCCGGTCGCGAGGCGTAGGGGCCGGTCTGACCGAACCCGGATATCGAGGCCGCGACGAGCTTGGGGTTGCACGCTTTCAGTGCATCATAGGTCAGGCCAAGCTTGGCCATGGTCCCCGGGCGGAAGTTCTCGATGAGCACGTCGGCATGCTCTGCCAACTCCAACAGAAGTTCCCTGCCCTTCGGCTTGGCCAGGTCGATGGCGATGCTGCGCTTGCCCCGGTTGATGCTCATGAAATAGGTGCTGTAGCTATCGTCGGCCTGCCCCTCGGCAGCGATCTGGTTGCCGTGTGCGTCCATCGTCAGAAAGGGTCCGTTGCCGCGGGCGGGGTCGCCGGTGCCCGGCTGCTCGACCTTGATCACGTCGGCGCCGAGGTCGGCCATGACCATGGTGCAGAAGGGGCCGGAGAGGATGCGGGTGAGATCGAGGACGCGGATTCCTTCCAAGGGTCCGGGCATGGGAACACCTCACGAGGCTGGGGGCTGCGGGCATTGTATCGGGTCGTGGAGCTTCCGCGTCCGGTGCCTTACAGCCGAGGGTCGAGGGCGCTGGCGAGACGGCGCAGGTTGTCGATGCCCGCGAGGAACACCACGGCCGCGACGGCGGAGGAGACAATGGCGAAGAGAAGCGCGAAGTAGCCCGGTATGCCGGCCAGCGCAAGCGCCGCAGCGGCGAGGAGGGAGACCGTGCGCGGGGTCCCGGCAAGCCTACCTCGCACGACGCGTAGCCCAAGCAGGCCTGCTGCCATGGGCGCGGCCCCGAAAGGGAGGGTGGCCGCGCCCACTTCCCCACCAGCGGTGAACCAGAGCAATGCAACGAGGTTGATCCCGCCGAGCCCGAGGGTGAGGACCGAAGCGCCGAGCACGCCCACGTCGCGCTCGACGATGCGGCCGAGGCGGCGCGCCATGACCGGGGCGGCGGCCGCGCCGGCAATCACGACGAGGATGAGGGCGAAGAGGGCGAGGATCATGTGCGGATTGTAGCTGCCGCGCTGCGACAGGAGCGATTCATTCCTATCCACCTACCCGCGCAGCAGCCCGCCGTCGTCATGCCGCAGCATTGCCCGACGCAGCAGCGGAATGGGTGGTCCGCCGTGGCTGAGGAGCTCGTCGTGGAAGGCTTTCAGGCTGTACGCCGCGCCCTGCTCGGCCTGCCAATCGTCGCGCAGCTTCTGGATCATGAGCTTGCCAAGGGTGTAGTTCAGGTAGCCCGGGTCGAAGGTGCCGCGCAGCGCCTCCTTTGAGGCGGGCAGCTCCTCCATGTAGGCGTTGTCCTGAAAGAAGCGGGTTGCCTCCGCCTGGGTCTGACCCTGCGTGTGCATGCGGATGGAGCACAGCAGGCGGCAGATGCGGATCAGCGCCTCCTGTGCCTCGGCGAAAGCGAGGCGCGGGTCGCCTCCGCCGTAGCCCACCTCCAGCATCATCTCCTCGCAGTAATGCGCCCAGCCTTCCCAGAAGGAGTAGGCGCCGAAGACCTTGGCAGCGTCGGACGGTGCGTGGTGGTGGCGCAGGAAGTGGACGTAATGGCCGGGGTAGACCTCGTGCGCGGAGATGATCTTGAGAGCAGAGTAATTGAAGTTGGAGAGCCATTCTTCCGCCTGCTCGGGCGACCATTCGGGCTCCACTGGGGTGACATAGTAGAAGGACTCGGTAGCGACCTCCTCGAAGGGACCGGGGCCGTCCATGGCAGCGAAAGCCCAGCGCATGAACGCCGGCGTCTCGCGAACCTCCGCGCGCACATCGGACACGACGCTGGCGACGTTCTCGTCGACAACGAAGGCCCGAAGCTCCTCCAGCATGGCCCGGGTCTCGTCCAGCAAGCGGTCAGCCGTCGGGTGGTCGCGCGCGACCATCACGATGGCCTCGACGACCGGCGCACCGGGAGCGATGTGCTCAGCTGCTTCGCGCACCAACGCCTGGTTGCGCGCCAGCTCCCGCTCCCCCGCGGCCTCGATCTCAGCGATCGGGATGCTCACCATCTCGCCGTGCAACAGCATGCCGGCGTAGATGTCGGCGCCGATCGCGAAGTCGTCAGTGGCCGTTGCACGGTGCGGCTCGAGGTAGGCAGCCATCTCATCGACGGCTGCTGCCGCCGCGTCCGCCGCCGCGCTCACCTCGCTCGCAGGCGCAGCGGACGCATGCTCCGTGACGAAGGCAGCGACATCGCCCCGGTAGAAGGTGGCGATGCCCTGGTAAGCCTCGATGCTCTGCTCGAGCACGGGCTTGGCGAAGGGAGGCACCAGCAGGGCGCGGATCGAGTCTAGGTAGGCGGGCACGCCGCGCAGGAGCTCGGCCAGCGACGCGAGGCGTTGCTCCACGGGTGCGTAGCTTCGGTCGAGGTAGTTGGTGACCTCGATGGGGGCCATCAGGGCCATTGGGTTGGCGCGATGGGTGCGCCGCTCCGTCAGGTCGAACAACTCGTAGCGCAGGCCGGAAATCAGCAGCTCGCGGTCGAATCGCTGTTGCCCGTCGAGGGTCGGAGGGGCGACGGCCTCGGCCTCAGCGAGCGAATCGCGCAACGCGCTGACGCGATCGGCAATGGCTTGCTCGGAGGCGGTGGGCAGGAGGCCGTCGTAGTCGTGGAAGCCGAAAGTTGCGGCCTCGTTTGGGTAGGCCCGCCAACGCGCATCGAGCACACGCTGGACGAGGGAGGCGAAGGCACGGTTGCTGGAGTCGTGGCTTTCGGAGGTCACGCCACTGAGCTTAGATCGCCTGCATCAGCACGACAACCATGAGCGAAAGCAGGCTGGAGAAGATAAGGAGCCCGAAGCGTCCCATGGGTTACCTCCTTGTGGGCATGTCGCTGGCTTACGGTCACCAGCTTAGGAGAAACCGCAGCGCAAGGTGCGAAGGCTGGGATTGGGGTGGGCTATCAAACGGGTTGGGGGCCGGCATGCGAGGTTGCCGAGAGACAAGCCCGGCTAGATGGTCCGCTTAGCCGAGGTCGGCTATCGCGGCGCAGGCGTCAGCGGGCTAAGATGCGGCGGCGGGAGGGCATTCGATGGATCTTGGGCTCGCGGGAAAGATCGCGCTCGTCGGCGGCTCCAGCAAGGGCATCGGCTTCGCCGCTGCGGGCGCGCTGGCGGCCGAAGGCGCGCGCGTCGTGGTGGTCGCGCGGCACGGCGATGAGCTGGAGCAGGCCGCGGCCAAGCTGGCGGCCAAGCCTGGCGTCGACGGCGTGCTGCCCATCGTGGGCGATCTTTCGCTGGCGGAGGACATCGAGCGAATCGTGAGCGAGGCGCTCGATCGCTACGGGCGCGTGGACATCGCGGTGAACAACCTGGGTGGTCCGCCGCCCGGCGAGCTTCTGGGCTTCTCCGAGGATGAGTGGCAGCTCGCGTTCGACCTGAGCTTCAGCAGCGCACGCCGACTGAACGCCTTGGTGCTGCCGGGCATGATTGAGCGCGGCCACGGGCGGATCGTCTCGGTACTGTCGAAGACGATCAAAGAGCCGGAGGACGGCCTCGGCCTGTCGACAATCGCGCGCACTGCGCTCTCCGCATACTCCAAGCTTCTCGCACAGGAGGTCGCCCCGTACGGCATCACGGTTAACAGCGTGCTGCCTGGGTCGATCGCGACGGATCGGCTGAGCTCGGTGATCCAGGCACAGGCCAAGGCGGCGGGCCGAGACGTGGAGGAGCAGACGAGCCGGCGGCTGGCCGCGGTGCCCGCTGGGCGTTTCGGGCTCCCCGACGAGGCCGGCGAGCTGATCGCGTTCCTGGCGTCCGACCGAGCCGCGTTCGTGACGGGCCAGAACATCGCGATCGACGGGGGACAGATCAAGTCGCTGTAGGCAGCATCCCCCTCGGCGAAAGAAGAGGGCCTGCAATGGCGAGCATACAGAGAGGCCGGTGCTTCATGAAGGAAATCATCCCCAGGGGCCAGGGCGAGGGGCCGTTGCCCACGGACCGCATGTGCCGCGACACGCCGGAGGGATCACTGGGCATAGCGCTGCATCCCGGCGCCGAGGCGTGCTGGCAGGAGTCAGGTTACCTCTAGGGCAGGGGGGAAGCCGCCACGGCGATCAGACCCCCACGTCCCATACCACTGGTCACATCAGCACTCCGGGCCGCCGGTCTGGCTGGCGTGCCATCGTCATCAGGGCGGCCGACGCCAGACCCATGATGGAGAAGGTCACGAAGGCCGAGTAGTAGGCGCCTGTCGCGTCGTAGAAGAGGCCCGCTACGAGGGGCCCCGAGCCGAGGCTGAGACCTCGCGTCATCTGAAGGACCCCGGCGATTGCACCCAGATTGGCGCGTCCGTAGTAGCGGGCGAGGAGGAGCGTCGGCAGCGCGAGGCCCCCTCCGACGAGCACGCCGAAGGAGAACGAGAAGACGAAAGCGAAGGGCGCCACGTCGATGGTCGTGAGCCAGGCGGTGAGCACGGAACCCAACGCGTACTGCGTCATGATGAGCCATTGCACGCGGATGCGGTCGGCAAGCCACCCCCACGCGACGCCACCAGCGGTCAGGCCGAAGGCGAAGGTGCTGACGACCGCTGCCGTGGTGCCCGGCGCGATGCCTTGCTCCTGAAAGTACGAAAGCTCGTGGAAGCCGACGCCCGTGGACGCGAGCGAAAACATGACTCCCGATGCCAGTACGAGCCAGAGCGTGGGCGTCGCCAACGCTTCATGCAGCGTCCAGTCCGCGGCACTGGCATCAGCCGGCGTACCGGCTTCGGCGGCGGCGGGGGCCTCGGCGCCGTCGGGGCGAAGCCCGATGTCCTCCGGCCGCCGCGCGGTGAGCAAGAGCGTGGGGGCAAACCCCAGCACCAACACGATGACGCCCAGGAAGATCCATGCCGCCGCGATGCCAGAGCGCGTAAGGATCGCCTGCACCACTACCGGCGCGACGATGAGGCCTACTGAGCCTACGCCGACCAACAACGCCGTCGCCGTCCCGCGCCGGCGGTCGAACCAATTGGCGACCGTGACCTGATTGGGGAATTGCATGAACGACTGGCCGCCCATCCGGACCATGGCGTAGACGGCCACGAACAAGGCCGCGGTCTGCACGTTAGCGAGGGTGAAGCAGCCGACGCCTACGACGAGCGCACCGAACGGGACCACGAGGCGCGCGCCGAAACGATCGAGAATGCGGCCGACGATCGGCCCGGTGAGCGACGTTGCGACGCCCCCCACGGTGGTGGCGCTGGCGATGAGGGTGCGGCTCCAGCCGTACTCCGCGGCGAGGGCCGGAACGAATACGCTGGAGACTTCGACGGCACTCGAGACGCGGGAGGCATTGGCCACGCCGGCGACGACGACGATCACCCAACCGTAGTAGAAGGGCGTCAGGTGGGCGAGTCGGCGGGGGATCGCGCCGATGGCCGTCTACTCCACAGACGCGGGCGGCTCGGAGCCGCGGCGCCAGAATCGCAGTTTTCGGTGTGCTCGCAACGTGCGGCCGAGGCGCCTGAACCAGCGCGCTCGGACGGGCTTGGGTTCTTTCCTGCGGCGCAGGCGCTGGCCGAGGCGCGCGAGCAGGATGCCGAGTTCGTACAGCACGATGATGGGCACTGCAACCAGCGTTTGGTTCACGGGATCGAACGTCGGCGTGATCATCGCCGCAGCCACGAAGGCCAGCACGACGGCGATACGCCGGAAGCGGCCGAGCCACCGAGGCGTCACGACGCCGAGCCGGGCGAGCGCGAACATGACGAGGGGGATCTGGAAGACGACGCCCATCCAGAACATGAGCGAGGTGATTACGTTCATGTAGGAGGCGATGCGTATCTCGGCGTCCACGTTCGCCGCACCGAAGTGGAAGAGGAAGTCGAAAGCGGGCGGGAACAGGACGTAGTAGCCGAAGGCCACACCCCCGCCGAAGGCAATCAGCACACCCGGGAGGAACATGAACAGGTACAGCTTCTCGCGCCCCGTGAGGCCGGGTGAGACGAACATGATGAGTTGGTAGAGGATCACCGGTAGCGAAGCCACAAATCCGACCATCAGTGAAACCTTGAAGGTGACTCCGACGGTCTCCAGCACCTCGGTTGCGATGGGGCGCTTGTCGAGCGGGCCGAAGCCGGGCTCGAGCAGGAAGTCGATAGCGCGGTCGCGGAAGATGAACGCGGCCACCATCGCCAGCACGAGGAACGCCAAGGAGAACATGAGCCGCTTGCGCAGCTCGTCGAGGTGCTCCCTAAGCGTCATGGTGTTACTGGCCACGGGATTGCGTCTCTGGCTCCGCGGACGACTCGGCCGGTGGCGCCGGGTCGCTGGCTTGCTCGCGGTCGACTGCGCCCTCGGGATCGGGTAACGGGTCGCGTGGGGTGGACAGCGTCAGCGGCTCGTCGAGCCTGACGGTCGCAGCATCCGCGGCCGCGCGGAGCGTGCGTTGGGCGTCGTTCCAGAACTGGCCCAGGGAGCGTGCGGCGTCGACCATGCGCCCAGGGCCCAGGACGAGCAGCGCCACGAGCAGAATCACGATGATCTCGAGGTTGCCGACGCCGAATAGGTTCATGCAGCTCCGCCCGCCTGCTTGGAGCATTCAGGGCAGCGGTGCAGGCCGGCAGGGAGGCGCCCGCGGTCGATCTCAAGCTGGATCCCGAATCGACTCGCCAGCTTCAGCAGTGTGCACACGGGTAAGCCGACCACGTTGAGGTAGCAGCCGCGCACGTCGGCCGCCGGCGCGAACGACGTACTCTGGACGGCGTAGGCACCGGCCTTGTCAAATGGATCGCCCGAGGCGACGTAGGCCTCGATCTCCTCGTCGCTGTACTCGCGCATCAGCACTCGAGACGACCGGTGGCCGTCAAGGCTCTCGCCGGTGGCCGCGTCCATCAAGGCGACGGCCGTGATCACGCGATGCTCGCGCCCACGGAGCGCACGCAACATGGATCGCGCCTCATCGGCGCCGGCCGGCTTGCCTAGGACCACGCCGTCGAGCGCAACGACCGTATCGGCGCCCACGACGGTGCCCGCGCCACGGCGCGTGGCTGCTTCGCGAGCCTTGACCATCGCCCGAGCGGTCGCCAACTCCAGGGGATCGTCGCTCTCATCAGCGGGTGGCTCTGGCACGTCGGTAATCTCGATGGCGAAATCGATGCCGAGAGCGGCAAGTATCTCCTGACGACGCGGCGACGATGAGGCGAGCACGATCGAACTGCGATCAGTGAGGCGACGCTGGCGCTCGGGGTCGAGCACGAGCGTGGTGAGGCACTCGATGTGGTGGGTCTGCGGAAACATGTCGATGGGCTGAACCGACTCAATCCGGAAGGGACCGTCGGTGAGCACCTTGAGGTCGCGGGCCAGTGTCTCCGGGTCGCAGGAGGCATACACGATGCGCGCCGGGGGTGCGGCGATCAGTGCGGCGAGCGTCCCCGGCATGCATCCGGCGCGAGGCGGGTCGAGGATGACGCGAACGTTGGCGGAGGCGGCAGGCGTGCAGATCTCCATCAGCACGTCTTCGGTCTTGGCCCGTTGCAGCTCGACGTTATCCAGGCCCTCGACGTTAACGCGGGCGTCGGCCAGCGCCGCGGACGATTCCTCCACAGCGATGACCTGCGCGGCGGTGTCGGAGACGAGCACCGCGAAGGTGCCCACGCCAGCGTAGGCGTCGACAACGGTCTCTCCACCGGTGAGCTGAAGGGCGTCGATGACCATGACCGCCATCTGCTCCGTCTGCTTGGTGTTGACCTGGAAGAACGAAGGCGAAGAGACCTGGAACGTGTGCCCCAGCAACGACTCGTTGTAGTGCTTCTGCCCGGACACCATGGGCACTTCGGCGGCTCGCATGGTCGGCTGGAGCAGCCAGTCTCCGGTGTTGGCTCCGTACCGCAGCGAGAGCTGGGTCGTCTCGGCCACGTGACCCTGGAGTGCTGCCAACGACTCGTTGATCCATGGCGCCATGAGCAGGCAACGTTCGATCTCCACATGCCTGCGGATCTCGCGATGGACGTAGCCGAGGCGCCCCGGGCGCCAGGCCTCCTCGCGATCACGGGGCGGCCGGCTGATGGTGAAACGTGCGTGGTTGCGATACTCCAGCTGATCAGGGCTCGCAAGCATAGGCCGCACGTCGATGTCGCTCAGGCCGCCGATGCGGTCGAGTGCGTCCACGACGATCTCGCGCTTCATGGCGAGCTGACGGTCGTAGTGCACATGCTGCCACTGGCAGCCGGTGCACCGGCCGAAATACCCACATGCGGGCTCGATCCGATGGGGCGATGGGCGCACGACCTCGACGACCTGCGCCGCGACGTAGCCTCGACGCTCGCGCAGCACTTCAGCGACGACGGTCTCGCCAGGGATGCCGCCGAAGACGTACACCTGCTTGCCGTCGGCCTCGGCCAGCGCCTCGCCTAGGCGGCCCAGGCCGCTGAGCTCAAGGGTGAGCAATCGTCTTTCTGTGGGGGGTGAGGCAACCACGGGCTAGATGGTACCAGCAGGCTTTGTTCTTCGCCGCCGAAGCCTCTAAAATGTCCACCCTGACCCGAAGATGGGTCGAGGCGTGTAGCGCGAGGTGAGGTAGTGCTGGGTATCGATGGCAGGGTAGCGATCGTGACGGGCGCCGGGCGCGGCATCGGCCAAGGCGTGGCTCTCTCTCTGGCGGAGCAGGGCGCGAGTCTGGTGGTGAACGACCTGGACCAGCAGCCGCTGGACGAAACGCTATCGCAGATCGAGGCGATGGGCGGCAAAGCCGCGGGGGTGGTAGGCTCGGTCACCGACGCGGATATCGGCGAGCGGCTCGTGACGGCTGCAATGGATCGCTTCGGCGACATCGGGATCGTGGTCGCGGCGGCGGGCTATACCTGGGACGGCATGGCCCATCGCATGCCGGACGAGCAGTGGCAGGCAATCATCGACGTGCACCTGACGGGCACGTTCCACGTGGTTCGGGACACGTTCAAGGTGATGCGCGAGCGAGCGCAGCAGGAACGCGAACGAGGCGAATCGCCGCCTGCGCGGCACATCGTCACCGTGTCGTCGCAGTCGGGTTTCGGGAATCTCGGCCAGGTGAATTACTCGGCGGCGAAGGCCGGCATCGTCGGGCTCACTAGAACGATCGCAATCGAGGGTGCGGCGTTCAACATACTGGCGAATTCAGTGGCGTTCGGCACGATCGACACGCGCCTGACCCGCGCTCGCGAATCGCAGGAGGAGCGCCTAGGCCAGGCGGTGCTCGGAGTGCCCAAGGCGCACCGTGACAAGGTGGTCGAGGCGCTGCCCATGAAACGTGTGGGCAAGGTCGAAGAGGCCGTGGGCCCCATCGTTTTCCTCTCATCTGAGCTGGCCAACTACGTCTCGGGTGCGTTGCTCGAGGTGAACGGAGCCTCGCACATCTCGTAGCACCATGGCACAAGAACGATTACGACGGATCAACAGGGCGATCGAGGAGCAGGACGAGCGGGATCGGCTACGGGAAGCCGCAGGCCCCATGGTTCACGTCTGCACGCACCAGATAGTTCACTCGTACAGCCAGGTATTCGCTTTCATGCGGCTCTCGATGCAAATCTACCGGGCTGCCCGCGCCGCCCCGGGGTTCGTCGCGGGCGGGCTGAAGACGAAGTGGTGGCGCAAGGAATTCTGGACGTACACGGTGTGGACGGACGCCGAGTCGATGCGCGATTTCATCCGCAGCGAGCCGCACGCCTCCGCCGTCGCCCGCGTCCGCGAGTTCGTAGTGCCCGGCGCGCCGTACGCAGAGTGGATCAGCCAGGAGCAGGCCGACATGACCGAAGCGCTGGAACGGCTGAAGTCGCCGACCGGGTTCTTGTTGCGCTAGCGGTTGGTTTAACTTTGCGACTGCGCTTCGCTACGGCGGGGCCCGTCTAACTGTGCGCCTACGCTTCGCTTCGGCTCCCGGGCTAAAGTCGCCGGGCGGCGGTTTGGCTTGCGGGCAATCGGTGCTGAGCGGCAGCGCCTGCGCTTCGCTAGGCTCCAGACTGAATCCCACTCGGCATGGGAACACTTCGTCACACCCAGCAGGTATGACTCCCTGCACCCTCTGTCTGACCGCGCGCCCCAGGTTGGAGTGGGCGCAAAGTGGCGCCTCTGTGTCGCAGCGCGGGAGCGGGTAGGTGCAGGATGGCACCCTGCCGCGGTGCCAGCGAGGAGCATCTCGGCGAGCAGGACGGCGCTTAGGGACAGGGTCGCCAGCAGAACCTCCGCGAGATACTGTCGGTAGTGCCGCCGAAACTTGGGGTCGATCAGCGAGCGTGCTGCTTCAGCGCCTCCTGCCCTTGAACAGGGCCAAGAAGCGATCCTGGTATTCGTCGAAGAGATCCCACTTCTCTAGCTCCCGATGCACATCGGAGGGGTCGACGTTGCCTCGGCGAGCCTCCTCGATGAGCCGCTGGATGCGCATGTGTGCCTCGCGAGGCACACCCCTGTCGGTCTGGAGGAGGCCGTGGGTGCTCATCTCCTCGAAGTTGGAGCGGGCCGAGTCGCTGGTGAACTCGTAGATAAATTTCATCAGGGACACGTCCCACAGATTGTCGCTACCCTGGACGACAGCCTCGAGGCGACGGTCTTCCCGGTTCAGGCGCTCAGCGATCCGAGCGGCGACTTCGTTGATACCGCCTGACACGATGGAGGTCTCCATGCCCTGGTTCCTGTAGGTGTAGAGGAGCCCTGGCTGGTCCTTGCCGTATTGCTCCATGAGCCATTCCAGGTAGTGCGGGGCGTTGTCGCCGAATCCCTCGTGGCGCCACAGGTAGTCGGGCGTGACGACCTGTGGACGCCCGGCGAGCACGGCCCCTTCGCGGACCACGGTCTCGCCAGGGTCCTGCGCCACGGACTTCCCGAGTTCGGCGATGCCGCGGTAGGTGGGCTCCGAGACAAGGTAGTAGCGAACGGAGGTGGTGCCGAAGGTGGCAAGCGCTTGTTTGGGGGCGCGCACGACGACGGTGTCCTCCACGGCGCTTTGTATCTGGAAGTCGCGTTCGTCCATGCCAATGAGAAAGTATACGGGGCCGGTGTAGGGCATGGCGACGGGCCTCGTGTGCAGCGGTTGGGAAATGGGTCCATTCGCAGGCACGGACAACGTCACGGGGTCGGCCCATTCGCGGGCCTGGTCCTCGGAAGCGCTGGAGCGAGCCGAGGGCTTGGCGCAGCTTGCGGAAACCGCAAAGCCGCACGTCCAGGCTCAGATCAGCGGTGTCTTCATAGATCTGTTCTATATCTCGATATGGGGCGCTCCTGATTGGCCGTGGCGCCACCGGTGCCGTTTGCGACGGGTAGGCGCAACACCTATACTGAGCAACTGGTCCTTTCGAGTAGATGAGCGCCCTGAGGGCGCTCATCTAGCGCAGGCATGTCGAGCGAAAGATTTCGTCTATGGCATCGTACGATCTCGCCATCATCGGTTCCGGGCCCGGCGGCTACGTCGCCGCCATCCGGGCTGCCCAGCTGGGTCTGCGTACCGTGTGCGTCGAGCGCGAGGCCATCGGCGGCGTATGCCTGAACTGGGGATGCGTCCCTAGTAAGGCGTTGATCAGGAACGCCGAGGTACTGAGCCTGGTGAACGACGCGGAGAAGTACGGGATCTCCACGGGCAAGGTGAAGGCGGACTACACGGTCGCCTTGCAGCGCTCCCGCCGCATCGTCCACAGGCTGGCCAAGGGCGTTGCGAGCCTGCTCCGCAAGAACGAGGTCAAGTACGTGGAAGGCACGGCTCGCCTGGTGGACCCGCACACCGTCGTGGTCGGCGAGGAACGGATCGAAGCGAAGCACGTCATCATCGCCACCGGCGCACGCCCGCAGCCGCTGCCGGGCGTCGATGTGGACGGGGTGGTGGTAGTGACCTACCGGGAGGCGATCCTCCAGGACACGGTCCCGAAGGAAGTCGTGATCGTGGGCGGGGGTGCGATTGGACTCGAGCTGGGCTACGTCTACAACGCGTATGGTGCGAATGTGACCGTGGTGGAGTTCGAGCCGCACATCCTGCCGAAAGAGGACGAGGAGATCGCCGCGGCGCTCGCCAAGGCGCTGACGAAGCAGGGGATCAGCATCCTCGCGAGCTCCAAGTGCGCCTGGGTGGAGCCGCGGAAGAACAAGGCGATCGTGAAGATCGAGTCGCCGGAAGGTGATCTCGACGTGGAGGCCGACCGGGTGGTCGTTGCGGTGGGCATCACGGGGAACGTGGAGGACCTCGGACTCGAGAACGCGGGCATCGTGGCCGAGCGCGGATTCATCGCGGTCGGTGACGATCTGCGGGCGAACGGCGATGCCGTCTACGCGATCGGCGACGTGACAGGTAAGATGCCACTCGCGCACGTGGCGCAGAGTCAGGGTGTGTACTTGGCCGAGCGGATCGCCGGCCACGAGGCCTACCCGATCGACTACCTGTCGGTGCCACGCGCAGTGTACTGCAACCCGCAGGTGGCGAGCAGAGGCTTGACGGAGCAGGAGGCCGAGGCGCAACGGCGCGACGTGAAGGTTGGCCGTTTCCCGTTCATCGCCAACGCGAAGGCACTGGCCTTGGACGACTACGATGGTTTCGCGAAGGTGCTGGTGGACTCGAATAGCGGCGAGCTGCTGGGCGCGCACCTGATTGGGCACGACGTGACGGAGCTGTTAGGCGAGCTGAGCCTGACTCGCGTGATGGAAGGTACGAGCATGGAGGTTGGCGCAGTCGTGAACGCACACCCCACGCTTTCGGAGGTCGTGAAGGAAGCCGCGCTCGCCGCAGAGGGCCGCGCGGTGCACATCTGAGCCGCCCGGGACACGAAGGGGCGCTGCCGCGCGGGAGCGGCATAGGGAGGACGAATGAGTGGGTTTGATTTTGCCTTCGCCATCGGAGGCGAGGCTGGACAGGGGATAGCAACGCCGGGGGACATCCTCGCGCGGATACTCGTGCGGCGCGGCCTGCACCTGAACACGTACAACGCGTACCAGTCCATCGTGCGAGGCGGTCACATCTTCCTAACCCTCCGCGTGACGGAGGAGATGAAGTACAGCCACGGCGACAAGCTCGACCTGTTGCTGTGCCTGGACCAGAACACCATGAACAAACACCTAGGTTTGTTGGGGCCGGGTGCCGTTGCCGTGTACAACAGCGACAACATCACGCCGGGCGACCATGCCGAAGGCGTGCAGCTCTGTCCGCTACCCATCGCCGAGCTCACCGGCAGCGCACGATCGGGCCTGAACCAAAACACCGTGGCCATTGGCGCGATCATGCACATCATGGGCATGGAGTTCCAGATCCTGCAGGACAGCTTGACGCAGCAGTTCATGCGTAAGGGCGAAGACGTCGTGAATGAGAACGTGCGCGTGGCGCGGGCCGGCTTCGACCATGCGGCCGAGCACGTGGTGCCCTTCCCCACGCCGGTCCCGAGCGGCGAGAAGCCGCTGGGGATGTGGTCAGGCAACGAGGCGGCGGCGATGGGCGGAGCGGCGGCTGGTGTGAAGTTCTACGCCGCCTACCCCATGAGCCCGTCCACCGGGGTGCTGCATTGGATGGCCGCGAACGCTCGCAACCTCGGCATCATGGTCCGCCAGGTTGAGGATGAGATCGGCGTGGCGAACATGGTCATCGGCGCAGGGCATGCGGGCACGAGGGCCATGTGCGCAACGTCGGGGGGCGGTTTCGCGCTGATGACGGAGGCGATCGGTGCCGCGTCGATGATGGAGATCCCTTCCGTCTTCATCGACGTGATGCGCGCCGGCCCGTCGACCGGAGTGCCGACCAAGACGGAGCAAGGGGACCTGTGGCAGGCTCTCGGCGCGAGCCAAGGTGACTTCCAGCGCTTCATCGTAGCGCCGCTCACAGCGCTCGACACGTTCAACACGATGGCCGAGCTGTTCAACCTCACGGACAAATACCAGTGCCCGGGGATCGTGCTTACGGACCTGCTCATCGGCGAGGGTCGCTACAGCATCGACCCGGACCAGATCAACCTGCAGCCAACCATCGACCGGGGAGCGGTGATCCGTGAGGCGTCGAATGGCGGTGAGTACCTCCGCTATGCGAACACCGAATCGGGCATATCGCCTCGGGCGCTCCCTGGCACCGAGGGCTACGTGCACGTGGTGGCGACCGACGAGCACGACGAGAACTCTGGGCTGCTGAGCGACGAGTTCACGGACCCGCACAAGCGGCGCGCGAGCGTGGAGAAGCGGTCCCGGAAGTTCGAGCACGTTCTGGACGACATCGCACCGCCGACACTGGAGGGCCCCACAGATGCGGACGTGACGCTGATCGGCTGGGGATCCACGTACGCGGCGATAGCCGATGCGCTTCCGTTGCTGGCCGAGCGCGGCGTGAAGGTGAACTACCTGCCGATCAAGTGGATCGTCCCGTTCCACGCAGACGAAATCACGGCGATCGTGAACAAATCGAAGAAGACGATAGTGGTGGAGAACAACGAATCGGGTCAGTTCTACCGCTACATGCGAGGCGAGACCGGGCTCAGCATCGACGGACACATCCGCAAGTACGACGGAGAGCCCTTCATGCCCCACCACATCGTGGACGGGGTGCTGGATCAGATGGAAGGCACGTCGGCGAAATACATCCCGTATCAAGAGATCGTGGTCTAAAGGGGGTCTCATGACGACAACTCAAGGCGAAAAACCATTCATCGAGCTGACGGCCAAGGACTTCAAGTCCAAGGTGGAGCCCGACTGGTGCCCCGGCTGCGGCGACTTCGGCGTGCTGAACGCCATGCAGCGTGCCTGCGCAGAGCTCGGGCTGAAGCCACATCAGATCCTGACGGTGAGCGGCATCGGCTGCTCGTCGAACTTCCCTGGATACATCAACTCGTACGGCATGCACACGCTACACGGCCGCGCGCTCGCAGTGGCCACGGGCGCCAAATTGGCTAATCACGGGCTCAACGTCATCGTCACCGGCGGCGACGGCGACGGTTATGGCATCGGCGGCAA
>CAZQVD010000001.1:40973-54111 GCA_964596665.1 uncultured Dehalococcoidia bacterium | reverse complement strand
CTGCGCCCTTCGGAGAGCGTCGGCAGCTTCATACTGAACGTCTGGGCCTTCGGCGTCGTCTTGGTGGCCATAAGCGCCTCCTCTGGTTCTGGCTCGCGGATGCGGCACTAACGGCGATGGTAGTCTCGCCCTGGATGAGCGTCAATTGGCCCGCGCGGGCCATCAACGGGCGCGCCTACGCGCGCTCGCCCCCACCGGCATGCCGATGGCGCCCTGCATCCCGGCCAGCGGCGTGAACACGGCCCAGAGCAACGGCAGGCGCATCGCCGACAGGTCGGGCTCCTGTGCCAACACGTAGACCACGCTCGGCAACAGCACCACGCCGGCACCCAGCACGGCACCCACGGCCCTCCCGGCCGGGCTGTTGCTCCACGGCCCGACCGCGATGCCGGCGATGAACGGGAAGAAGAAGCCAGCGCTGATCCACAGCGGGGCACCCACGTCGCCAACCCAGTCCGCCAGGAGGTCAAGCGCAACCACCGCCGCTGCGACCATCGCCGCGACGGTAACCGTTCCCCAGATGACCCGTGGCGTCATATCCCCTACCGGCGGCGAGAACCCGGCCGATTGTGAAGCGCCGCGCCGCTATGCTACCATCGCCGTGCTCCTAGCAGAGGCCCATCGCGCCTCACCGCACCCCCGCTTCGTGTCATGGTCAAACGGTCGAGCGGGGGCGGCTCCAACTCTCCCGGTGAGGCGATGCATTCTTGGCCCACACCCCCTCCGTCTCACTCGTGACCGCTGCCACGGACGGCTTGCTTCTAACGCCCGCCGATGCCTACACGCTCGCCCGGGTGACGGGCAGCGAGCTGACCGAGCTGATGCTCGCGGCCGCCCGCATGAACGATTGTGCACGGCCGGAAAAACGCGTGACCTACTCGCGCAAGGTGTTCCTCCCACTGACCAATCTCTGCCGCGACCGCTGCGGCTACTGTACCTTCGTCAAAGGTCCCGCCCAGCGTGGCGCCCACACCATGAGCCCGGACGAAGTGCTGGCTGTCGCCCGCCGCGGCGCCGATCTTGGCTGTAAGGAGGCGCTGATCAGCCTCGGCGACCATCCCGAGTGGCGCCACCCCGAGATGAGCGAAACCCTCGCTGGCCTGGGCTACGCCTCCACCGTCGAGTACGTGGCGGCCATGTCAAAGCTGGTGCTGGAAGAGACCGGCCTGCTGCCGCACACCAACTGCGGCACGCTGAGCGCCCCCGGGCTCGCCCTGATCGCGCCGTGGAACGCCAGCATGGGCATCATGCTCGAAAGCACGAGCCTGCGCCTGCACGAGAAGGGCGGCGCGCACTACGAGACCGCCACCAAGCGGCCCGAGCTGCGTATCGAGACGCTGGACGCCGCGGGTGCTGCAGGTGTGGCGATGACCACCGGCATCCTCATCGGGATCGGCGAAACCCCGGAGGAGCGCGTGGAGGCCCTGTTCGCGATCCGCGATGCGCATGAGCAGCATGGCCACATCCAAGAAGTGATCGTGCAGAACTTCCGCGCCAAGTCGGCCACGCGGATGAAGGGCGCCGCCGAGCCCACCATGGTGGACATGCTCCGCACGCTGGCGCTCGCCCGCCTGATCCTGGGCCCGTCCATGAACATCCAAGCACCGCCGAACCTGAACGCTGACGGCTTCCCTACGTACCTGCTGGCCGGCATCAACGACTGGGGCGGCGTCTCCCCACTGACCAAGGATTTCATCAATCCAGAGGCCGCGTGGCCCGACGTTGAGCGACTGCGGACGCTGACCGCCGATGCGGGCTACGACCTGCGCGAGCGCACCGCGTTGTACCCCGAATACGTGAGGTCCGGCTGGAGCACCGCTCCGGCCGTGGCCAGCCGGATAAGCGAGATAACGGATGTGGAGGGCTACGTGAGACAGGAGTTGGAGCGGTGGTAAATCAGGCGAACATGCCCCACCTGCAGGATGCGCTCGAAAGCATGATCGGGTCGGTTCAGCCCGACATCGCGCGCATCTTGGACAAGTCGCTCAGCGGCGGCGAGGTGAGCGTCGACGAGGGCGAGCGGCTGTTCGAAGCCGACGGCCCAGGCCTGCTGGCGCTCATGACAACGGCCGACCGCCTGCGCCAGCTCGCCAACGGCGACACGGTCACCTACGTCGTGAACCGCAACATCAATTTCACCAACGTCTGCATCAAGCGCTGCGGCTTCTGCGCGTTCAGTCGCGACCACCGAGCGGAGGAGGGCTACTTCCTGCCGCTCAACGAGGTGCTGCGCCGCGCCCGCGAGGCCGTGGAGCTCGGCGCGACCGAGGTCTGCATCCAAGCCGGACTGCCGCCGAAGATGGACGGCTCGCTGTACATCGACCTCACGCGGGCGCTGAAGAGCGAGCTGCCGGACCTCCACATCCACGGCTTCTCCCCCGAGGAGGTGCTGTACGGCGCTGTCCGCTCGCGATGCTCGATCGAGGACTACCTGCGGGGCCTGAAGGACGCGGGCGTCGGCTCCCTGCCCGGCACTTCGGCCGAGATCCTCGACCAGCCGCTGCGAGACAAGATCGCGCCCGGCCGCATCACGGTCGATCAGTGGACCGAGGTGATCACCACTGCCCACAAGGTCGGCATCCCCACGACCTCCACCATCATGTACGGCCATATCGAGACCAACCGCCAGCGCGCCGCCCATCTCGCCTATTTGCGCGATATGCAGAAGGCCACCGGCGGCATCACCGAGTTCGTGCCGCTGAGCTTCGTCCACGAAGATGCCCCCATGTTCGCCGAGCACCTCCATGAAGACATGCGCCCCGGCGCCACCGGCGCGGAGGTCGTCCGCATGCACGCCATCGCCCGCGTCATGCTCAACGGCTGGATCGACAACATCCAATGCTCTTGGGTCAAGGAAGGGCCGAAGCTGGCCCAGATGCTGCTCGCCTCCGGCTGCAACGACGTGGGTGGTACGCTGATCAACGAGAGCATCTCCACCTCCGCCGGCGCCTCCTACGGCCAGCTCGTTCCGCCGTCGGAGCTGCGCCGGTGGATCCGCGACATCGGCCGCATGCCCACGGAGCGCACCACGCTGTACGACGTTCGCCGCACCTTCGAGGTGGAGCCCACGGAGCCGGAGCCCCTGGACCTGGCCAAGGAGAACGCCGGCAAGCTGTTCGGCTCCTACGCCGAGCTCATCAAGCTTGACGCCTTCCGCTACACCGGCCAGCGCGCACCCTCGCTCGACGGCCCTACGTTGCATGACGCCAAGGCTCGCGCGCGGGCCGAGGCCGGATGAGGGCCTGAGCACCCGCTCGCCATGCCGAAGATAGTCGCGATAGCCGGCGGCGTCGGCGGGGCGAAGCTTGCGCTGGGCCTGACCCGTGTGCTGGCGCCTGCCCATCTCACCATCGTCGTGAACACCGGCGATGACGAAACGTTCCATGGCCTGCACGTCTCCCCCGACCTAGACACCGTGACCTACGCGCCCGCCGGCCTCACCAACGAGGAGACCGCGTGGGGGCTCGCGGGCGACTCATTCCGCACGCCCGAGGCGTTGGAACGTCTGGGCGGCGAGACATGGTTCCGCCTCGGCGACCTGGACATGGCCACGCATCTACGGCGCACCGAGCTGCTCGCCGGAGGCGCCAGCCTGAGCGAGGCCACCGCGGCCATCGTATCGAGCCTCGGCGTTGCCCACGCCATCGTACCCATGACCGACGACCCCGTCCGCACGGTCGCGGTGACTGACGAGGGCGAGCTTGCCTTCCAAACGTATTTCGTGAAGCGCTCTTGCGAGCCGCGGATCCGGAGCGTGCGCTTCGACGGCTGCGATGCCGCTCGTCCTAGCCCCGGATTCATCGGCGCGATCCGGTCCGCCGATGCCATCGTGTTCTGCCCCTCCAACCCCATCGTCAGCATAGGCCCGGTGCTGGCGCTTCCCGGCGTCCAAGACGCCATCGAGACGTTCACCGGCCCGCGAATCGCCGTAAGCCCCATCGTCGGAGGCCGCGCGCTGAAGGGCCCCGCCGCGAAGATGATGGCCGAGCTCGGCGAAGAGGTGAGCTCCGTGGGCGTGGCGCGGCGCTTGATAAGCGTCTGCGACACGCTGGTCGTCGACACCGAGGATGCGGCGCACGCTGAGAATATCGAGGCTCTGGGTATGCACGCCCTGGTGACCAGCACGGTGATGGTCGGCGATGCCGACAAAGAGCGGCTCGCCGCCGAGATCCTGCAGCTCGTCGTGGGCCGGGATGGCTAGCGCGACCGCACAAGCGCTGCGGGTCATCGTGCCGATGAAGCCATTGGCCGACGCCAAGTCTCGGCTCTGGGCCGAGGTGTCTACAAAGCGGCGCGAAAGCGTGATCCTCCTGATGCTCGATCGGGTCGTCCGCGCGGCAGTAGAAGTGCTGGGGCCGGACGCATGTCACGTCATCGGCGGCGACGCTCAGGTGCGCGTCGTCGCCGAAGCGGCGGGTGCGGCCTGGCGCGAGGACCCCGCGGATAGTCTGAACGCCTCGCTCTGGTGGGCCATGAGCAGTGCGTATCGCGAGGGCTGCACAGCAACCATGTTCCTGCCAGGCGACCTGCCGCTGGTCACCGCGGCCGACGTGCGATTGGTGGACCGTGCTAGCGAAGCGCACACCCGGCCGGCCGGCGTGGCCGCCCAACGAGATGGAGGGACCAACGCGCTGTTGCTTCCGGCTGTCGCCGCTTTTCCACCGGAGCTCGGCTTGGATAGCTTCGCACGCCATCGAGCGGCGGCGGAGCGCATCAGCGCCACGCTCGCGCAGGTCGAGGCCCCAGGCCTCGCATTCGACCTGGACACCGAAGCCGACCTCGCGTGGGCCATGGACCATGTCGACGGCTTCGCTGCAAACATGGAAGATTGGCAGCAGCGTCTGACCGGGAGGTTTCCAGCGTGACGACGACCCAGCGAACGAAGATCGGCGTGCTGCTCGGCACGCGCGGGTTGGTGATGAAGGCGCAGCGCGAGGGCCGCCCCGTCGACGCCGACGTGATGCTCGACCTGGCCGAGCGCACCGAGGCCGCGGGCCTCGACTCGGTCTGGGTGGGCGATAGCCTCGTCTCCAAGCCGCGCCTCGAGCCCATCGCCGCCATGGCTGCCATCGCCGCCCGCACCTCGCGCGTGCGCATCGGCACCGGCGTCCTACTGCCGGCCTACCGCAACCCCGTGCTGCTGGCGCACTCCCTGGCCACCATCGACATCCTCAGCCACGGACGCATCGTCATCGGCGCGGGCGTGGGCGGGGCGTTCACCGAAGAGCAGAAGCAGGATTGGACCGCTGCGGGCGTGAGTGTCGAGGCCCGCGGTGGTCGCGTCACCGAGATCGTGCAGATCATGAAGCGGTTGTGGGCCGAGTCGAGCGTGACGTGGGAGGGTCGCCACTTCCAGCTGGCCGACGTGACGCTGGACGTACGACCCGTGCAGCCCAACGGCGTGCCGCTGCTGCTCGCCACGCACTATCGCACCGGCTCCGAGGCACAAGCGCGCCGTGCCGCGCGGCATGCGGACGGCATCATCGGCATCACCGACACGCCAGATGAGTTCCAGGCGACCTCGGCCAAAGTGAGCGAGCTCGCCGAGGCCGAGGGCCGCGATCCGGCTAGCCTCGAGCGCGTGTTCTACATGACGGTCAACATTGGAGACGACGTGTCGGCCGCCCGGGCCGAAGCCGAGGATTTCCTCATGGCCTACTACAAGGTGCGCCATTGGGGAGAGCAGTGGGGGCCGTGGGGCACAGCTCGTGAGATCGCGGAGCGGATGGCGGCCTACGCCAGTGCGGGCGCGACCGAGGTCGTCGTCAGGTTCGCATCTTGGGATCAGCCGGCGCAGTGGGAGCGATTCGCCCGCGAAGTGGTGCCAGAGTTCCGTGAGATCGCCGGTTAAGCGATGGGCATCACGCGGATGCGAGCCGCCACGTCCATGCCCAGCGACACCTGGTTCCCGTTGCGGCGTAGGTCCACCACACCGCGATAACTGGCGATGTCTTCGACGCTCACGCGCTGGCCCGGCAGGATCTCGTTCTTGACCAGGTAGCGAAGCAGCGGATAGTCCTCATCCGGGATCCGTGTGACGGTGTAATCGAGCCCGGCGCGAGCCTCGCTGAGCCGCATGGTGCCGGACGCCTCGCTGCGGATCCCGACCTCGTTGGAGCGGTAGATCGGCCTCCCGTAGGGGCACGTTTCGGGGTACCCGAGCTTCTGCTCGATCTTGTCGAGCAACCCCGGCGAGATCGCGTGCTCGAGCTGGTGCGCCTCGGATTCGGCGCGTTCCAGCGGAACGTCCAGCACGTCGACCAGCAGGCGTTCGGAGAGCCGGTGACGACGCACCACGTCGCGTGCCCGCTTCTCGCCCTCGGTCGTCAGAACGATCTCCTTGTCCTTGCTGACGACCAGCAGCCCTTCCTTCGCGATCCGCTGCACCATGCCCGAGACGGAGGCCATCGTCGTACCGACCCCCTCCTCTTTCGGGATGTTGCGCAGATACGCTGCGAGCTGGCTCAGGTGCGGAGACACGCCGTCCTCCTGGAGGATGGCGAGCGAAAGCAGGTAGTTCTCCGCGGCCCGGGACACGCGCGCCCCACGCCGGGAATCCGATGCCGTTGCAGCCGTGCGGTTCGACGTGGCCATGATGATGCATGATACAGCGGTCCTCGCCTCAAGCGAAGCGGCTCCGGCGCAGGCTTGGCGCGGCGATAGCCCCGGCTTGTCCCCTGCGGACCCGGCCGATACACTCGCGCCATTCCCCTGCTTCAGGAGCTACAGATGGCCACGTTGTCCGGTCCACATCGCCTGCCTTTGTCCGGTGGTGCTCCAGATTCGCTCGTGGTCATGCTGCACGGAAGAGGCTCCAACGGGAACGACCTGATCGGCCTCGCGGACGTGTTCGCGCCTGCCTTTCCAAACACGGTTTTCCACTCGCCCAACGCGCCGCTCGACCTCGAGGGCATGCCCGGCTACCACCAGTGGTACGAGCTGTCCAATCGTGAGTCACGCGGCGAGGGCGTGCGTGCCGTCGAGCCGACGGTCAACGCATTCATCGACGAGCTGCTCACCGAGTACGGCCTCGAAGCCTCCCGCTGCATCCAGCTCGGCTTCTCGCAGGGATGCATCACCTCCATGCACACCGTGCCGCGCCGGCGAACCCCGCTGGCCGGCGTCGTCGGCTTCAGCGGCCAGATGGTCACCGGAGACTCGCTGTTGAGAGAGGTGGCCAGCAAGACGCCCTTCATACTGATCCACGGCGCTGAAGACGAGCGCCTCCCGGCCAGCGGGTCGGTCGAAGCGGCCGCGAAGTTCGAGGAGGCGGGCATCGCAGCGTCCAGCCACGTCCTGCCGGGCCTCGGCCACAGCCTGGATGCCCGCGGCTTCGTGCTCGCGGGCATCTTCATGCAGCAGGTGCTGGCCTAGGCCTACCGAGGGACGGTCGCGAACGTTCGCAAGTCGCTGGCCACGGTTATAGGGGCGCCCGTGAGCGCTCGAACCTCCTCAGGCGTGTACCCGTGCGCGATCTCCCGCATCAGGAACCCACCGCCGGTGATCTCGAAGAGACCAAGGTTCGTTGCCAGCAACCTCACCACGCCCAGCGCCGTGACCGGCATGTCGCACGCAGTCACCAGGCGTGGAGCGCCGTCGCGCGTCGTGTGCTCCATGATGATGAACACCCGCTGCGCACCGACCGCCAGATCCATCGCCCCACCGATCGATCCACCGTTGGCCCCGGGGAGCTTCCAGTTGGCGAAATCGCCGTTGGCAGCCACCTGGTACGCACCGAGCACCGTCACGTCGACGTAGCCCCCGCGGATCAGCGCAAAGGAATCGGCGTGGTCGAGCACCGCCATGCCCGGTAGCGGAATGACGTACTGCCCGCCCGCGTTCACCAGGTTCGGGTCCTCCTCGCCTTCCACCGCCAAGGGTCCATAGTTCAGAAGCCCGTTCTCCGACTGATAGATGATCTGCTTTTCCGGGTCCACGTAGTTGGAGCAGAGCGTGGGGATGCCGATGCCCAGATTCACGATCCAACCGTCGCCGAACTCCATCGCCACACGGTCGGCCATAGCTTGGCGGTTGAGCGGTTGCTTGTCCGGTGCCATGCTCACGCTCGTGCCTCCTGGATGCCGTCGGGCGGGACCACCACGATCCGGTCGACGAATATCCCCGGCGTATGGACCGCGTCAGGGTCGATCGCACCTGCCTCCACGATCGGCTCGTCGACCTCTACCAGGGTGATGCGCGCCGCACGGGCCATTATGGGTCCGAAGTTGCGCTGCGTGAGGTGGTATTGCAGGTTGCCCATCTCGTCGGCCCGGTGCGCGCGCAGCAGGGCGTAGTCCGCGTGGATCGGCAGCTCCATCACGTAATCGCGTCCGTCGAAGCTGCGGATCTCCTTGCCGTCTGCCATCTCCGTACCCACCCCGGTCGGCGTGTAGAACGCGGCGATGCCCGCCCCGGCGGCCCGGATGCGCTCGGCGAGCGTTCCCTGGGGCATCAGCTCCGCCTCGATGTTGCCCGAGTCGAGCAGCTCCGAGAACGTCGTGCGCACGGACGGATGTGGCGACGCCGTGAACGCGGCCAGCACCTTGCGGATGCGGCCTGATGCGACCAGCGTGCCGAGGTCCATGCGTGGATCGGCCCAACGCCCGGGTGTGTTGGAGACGGCGGTGAGGCCAGTGGCGCCCTGGCGCAGCAGCGCCGCGATGAGGTTGCGCGGGGTCCCGGGACCGGCGAAGCCGGAGCTCATGATGGTGGCCCCGTCCGGTATATCGGAGACGGCCGCGTCGAACGTGTCGTAAACCTTGCTTTTCATGATCGTCGGGCCACCCTAACGCCCAAGGGCTCTGGGCGCCAGTACGGCAAGCCGCTGGTCCACGCTTGGTCAACCTGGTAGCGTCGTGGCCACCCGCTGATACGGCCGGAGGTGCCCCGTGGGCAAGTTGGATGGACAGCACGTCGTCGTCACCGGAGCGAGCCGAGGAATCGGCGCGGCGGTGGCGGCCCTCTGCGCAGCAGAGGGCGCCCGCGTCGTGTGCGCAGCCCGCACGCTCAAGGAAGGTGACCACCCACTGGAGGGCTCCCTGGAGACGACGGTTGCCGGGATCCGAGAGCTCGGTGGCGAGGCCACGGCTGTCGTGGCCAACATATCCGAGCCCGCGGAGTGCGAGTCGCTGGTGCAAGCGGCGCGAGATGCCTATGGCCCCGTGGACGTGCTGGTGAACAACGCCGCCTTGACCTACTTCCTGCCCATCACCGATTTCGCCGTGAACCGCTGGATGCGATCGTGGGCCGTCAACTTCCACGCGCCCTTCATCCTAAGCCAGCTCGTGCTTGCCGACATGTTGCCACGCAAGCGTGGCCGCATCGTCAGCATCTCGTCCGTGGCGGCGGTGGGTCCCGGCCGAGCACCCTTCGCCGACTACTACAACCTGCAGGGCAGCACCTGCTACGGTGCCGAGAAGGCGGCGCTGGAGCGCTTCTCCCAGGGGCTGGCTTCCGAGGTGCATGCCGGAGGTGTGGGCGTCAGTGCGGTCGCCCCATCGCTCGTCGTGCCAACCCCGGGGACCATCTACCACGGCCTCGTGTCGGGGTCCGGCGACCCGGACGCCGAACCGCCGGAGCTGCTGGCCCGCGCCGTATTGCTGTTAGCCACCGAGCCGCTAGACCGCGTGTCGGGCCGTGTCGCCTACAGCCAGGAGCTGCTACGGGAGTTCGGCTGGATCGCCGATGGGCTGGGGCCCGGCATCGATCCCGCCGCACCGGTGAGCGGCTTCAGCCGCATGTGATTCGCCTCTATCTCACGTGGGGTAAGACTTCGCGCCCAAGCATGCGCAAGCACGCCAGCGCATCCTCGTCGCTCACATCCAAAGTATGGTAGTTCACCACCATGTAGGTGAAACCCAACGCTTCGTAGCGCTTGATCTCGGCGATCCAGTCGTCCGGATCGCCAATGATAAATCGGTCTTTCGCCAGCTCCTCGAACGGTTTGTCGAACCGATCGCCCGGCGGCAGCGCCTCATCCTGGCCCTGCTCGCGGTACACCTGGTAGCGCCGCTCGATCGACGGCCTCACTGCAGCCATGGCGACGGCGCGGCTTTCCGCGACGAACCCGTCGCGCATCACCGCAACCTCATGTGCCAGAGGCACCAGCGACTCGGCGAGTGCCTCCTGATAGATCTCCATCTGGTGGGCAAGCGTCGAGTACATGGCATGGGGGTTGGCGTACCAGACGTCTCCGAATTGCGCAGCGCGCCGGACGGCAGGGTGGTTGTTGGCCGCGATCCAAACAGACGGGTAGGGTTTCTGCACCGGCCTAGCTGTGGGAACGACGCCCGTGAGAGAGAAGTACTCTCCCTGGAAATCCACGCGATCCTCGGTCCAAAGGCGCTTGATGATCGCGAGTGACTCCTCGAAGCGTCCACGTCGGTCGCGCCGCTCCAAGCCGAAGGCGCGGAACTCCTCCTCCTCGTAACCGAGCCCCACGCCGAAGATGAACCGGCCGCCACAGATCGCATCGAGCGTCGCGACTTGCTCGGCCACATCGACCGGGTGTAGCAGCGGAAGCAATAGGATGCCGGTGCCGAGCGCCATCTCTCCCGCCTCGGCTGCCAGCCGCGCGATCAGCGGCAAGGGCTGGATCGTCTGCATGGGCGAGCTGAGGTAGTGCTGACCGACGTGCGCGCAGTCGAAGCCGAGGTCGCCCGCCTCGGCCACCTCCCGTAGCAGGGCATCGATGCGAGGCCCCATCGGTTGGCCGGCGAGCAGCTCGTTGCCAAGCTCGACCCCGATCTTCATAGGCGCAGTCTCCTAGCCACCGCTGGCTTGCGCGCGCTCCTGCTCAACGAGGACCCGGCGCAGCAGCTTGCCCGACGCGTTCTTGGGTATGGCGTCGACGAACTCGACTTCGCGCACGCGCTTGAAAGTGGCGACCTGGGCGCTGACGTACTCCATGAGCTCGTCCGCCGTGACCTCGGCGCCCTCCTTCTTCACCACGAACGCCTTGGGTATCTCGCCCGACTGGATGTTCGCCTTGCCGATGACGGCAGCGTCGGCGACGGCCGGGTGTTCCAGCAGGATCCCCTCGAGCTCCGCGGGTGGAACTTGGAAGCCGCTGTATTTGATCAGCTCCTTCTTGCGGTCCAGCACGTAGACGTAACCGTCTGCATCCGCCTTGACCAGATCGCCCGTGTGGAACCAGCCGTCGGCGTCGATGGCGGCGGCGGTGGCCTCCGGCTCGTTGTAGTAGCCCTTCATCACCTGCGGTCCTCGTATCAACAACTCCCCGAGCTCGCCCGGTGGCAGGTCCTGGGTGCCGGTCTCCATGTCCACGACGCGCTGTTCGGTCCCAGCCAGTGGCGGCCCGATCGACCCCGGCTTGGCACGGGCGTCCGTGAGGTCCATGTGGGTGACGGGAGAGGTTTCCGTGAGGCCATAGCCCTGTATGACCTTCGTGCCCAGCCGCTCCGCGATGCGCATCTGAAGTTCTCCCGACATGGGCGCCGCCCCGAACATCGCGTAGCGGATCGCCGATACATCGTAGTCGTCGATCAGCGGCGTCAGCGACAGGCCGAGTCCCACCGGAGGGACGGAATAGAGCGCCGACACGCGGTGCTCGGCGATCAGGCCGAGGAACTCGGCCATGTCGAACCGGCCCATCAGCACCTGGGTCGCACCGGAATAGACCGCCGCCAGCATCAGCACCGTCATGCCGTAGATGTGAAACAGAGGAAGATGGACGAGCACCACGTCGTCCTCCCGGATGACCGTCTCTTCGTCGACCCGCTCCTGCAGCAAGTGCAGGTCGGACTGCAGGTTGGCGTGCGTCAGCATCACACCCTTCGAGAGCCCTGTGGTGCCGCTGGAGAAGGGCAGCGCGGCCAGGTCGTTCGCAGGATCCACATCGACATGTGGCTCGGTGCCCGACGCGTTCGCGATCAGCCCCCAGAACGCCGCCGCGTCAGCGGCTCCTTCTTGGATGACGATCGTATGCCGCAGGTTCGGCGCGTCCTTGGCGGCAAGCTCGGCCATCTCGATCAGGGATCTGTGGACGATGAGCAGACGCGTGCCAGACGCGTTGAGCTGAGCGGTGATCTCTCGCTCGCGGTAGCCGGAGTTGATGGTGGTGACGATCGCGCCAGCTTTGAGGATGCCGAAGAAGGCGATCTCGAACTCCACGCAGTTGGGAGCGAGGATCCCGACGAGGTCATCCTTGGCGACGCCCATGTTCGCCAGAGCGATAGCGAACCGCGAGGCGTGGCCGTGGAGCTCGCGAAAGGTGAACCGCTGCATGCCGTCGATCACCGCCGTCTTGTCCGGAGCGCGCTCGGCCGCGTCGCTGAGCAGCTGTTGCACCGGGGTGAGATCGAACGGAGCGACGGGCGGGCGCTGGCCAGGCATGGACGCTGCTCCCTGGGGCTCCGCCAGGCGCGGCGGAGCGACTTGTAAGGGGACGCTATCCAAACGGTCTGCCGCCGTCAATCCGGAGGAGCCGAGAACCTAGAGTGAGAGTGACTCCCACAGTAGCTAAACCTGTAATACGGAGTGCGGTAGCCCACCGGCGAGCCGATCCGGGCTCGCCCCTCTGCTACAATCGGCGCTCGCAGAACCCGTGCGCGGTGCCGTTTCGCGCGCCTCGTGGTCAGTCCCGCATGGAGTGGAGTACCGGATGAAGATCGCAGCCTGCGTGAAGTGGGTTCCCGTTGTGGCTCGCATGAAATTCGACACGGAGACCCGTCGCCTCGTCCGGGAGGGCGTGCCCAGCGAGCTCAATGGCTACGACGTTATCGCAGTGCAGCGTGCGGTCGAACTGAAGCAGAGCACCGGGGCCGAGATCACCGTCTACACCATGGGTCCCGACAACGCGAGGCAGGGCCTCGTGCGGTGTCTCGCCATGGGGGCGGACCGTGCCTTCCACATCGCGGATCGTGCCTTGGCCGGCTCGGACACGCTGGCGACGTCGCGCGCACTCGCGTTCGCCTTGCGGAAGGAGTCCTACGATCTGATCCTGTTCGGGTTCTTCAGTGTCGATGCCGAAACGGGCCAGGTGGGTCCGGAGGTCGCGGAGCTGATGGGGTTGCCGCAGATCACCGGCGCTTCGAAGCTCGAGGTCGTGGGCGACACAACGCTTCGCGCCGAGCGGACACTGGAGGATGGCACCGAGGTGGTGGAGGTGGACATGCCC
>CAZQVD010000001.1:38618-40963 GCA_964596665.1 uncultured Dehalococcoidia bacterium | reverse complement strand
TGGGCCCCGGGTGGCTCGCGGCCGTCGCGGCGGCGGAGGGCATCGCGCCCGAGGTGTTTCCGGGACGCGAGGAGACCCGTGCGGCCGAGGAGCGCGAGATCGAAACACTGACCGCTAAGGATCTCAACGAGGACCTCAGCCTGTTCGGCTTCGACGGCTCGCCCACGTGGGTCTCCGAGATCAGGAACGTGGAATCGGGGCGCGAGCAGCGCCTGATCGAGGACGCCACCCCGGCGGACGCCGCGGCGCAGGTCGTCGCGTTCCTGAAGGAGCGAGGCATCCTCGACCTCGAGCGCCGCGCCGCACGGAGCGTCATGGCGCCGGCGCCGGGAACGGTGCGCGAACCCACCGGCCCGGAGGTCTTGGTGGTCACCGAGCTCGAGGCCGGTGAGGCGGTGCGCGACGTGACGAGCGAGCTGCTCGCGGCCGCCCAGCCGTTGGCGGAAGCCGTTGGCGGACACGTGGTTGCGGTGCTGATGGGAGGCCCGGATTGCGAAGCGTATGCCGAGGCGCTCGGGCGCTCGGGCGCGGACGTGGTGGCGATCGCTTCGGCCCCCGGCCTGCAGCGCTACTCGACCGACGCCTACTCGGCCACGCTCAGCAAGGCTATCGAGGAGCGCAAACCCTATGCGGTGCTGCTCCCCTCCACGGTCAACGGCCGCGACCTGGCCGCCCGCGTCGCCGCGAGACTGGAGCTGGGACTCACCGGGGACTGCGTTGGGCTCGAGGTCGACGGCGAGGGACGTCTGGTCCAGCTCAAGCCAGCGTTCGGCGGCGCCATCGAGGCACCGATCTACTCGAAGACCTTGCCCAACATGGCGACGGTTCGCCCTGGCGTGTTCGAGCGATTCGAGCCGTCGGCCGCTCGCGTTCCGAGGAAGATCACCCTTGACCCGGTGATCCCCGGCGAGACCCGCGTGCGGCACGTTGAGCTATGGCCCATCGACGCCCGCGACACCACGGGGCTGGAGACGGCATGGTCGGTTATCTGCGTGGGCAAGGGAGTGGGTGGTGCGGACCGCATCGCGGAGCTCGATCCGCTACGCGATGTGCTGGAGGCCCGCTACGTGTGCACGCGCGACGTGGCGGACGCGGGATGGATGCCCAAGCAGCTCCAGGTGGGGCTAACGGGCAAGACGATCAGCCCGGAGCTGTACGTCGGCGTCGGTGTGCGTGGGGACTTCAACCACACGGTGGGCATCCGGCGAGCCGGTACGATCGTAGGAGTCAACAACAACAAGCGAGCCGCGATCTTCCGGCAGTCGGATATCGGCGTGCTCGCCGATTGGGAAGCGTTCGCCCCCTCCTTGGTGGAGGCCCTCCGCGCAGAGATGGGCTAGCCGAGGAATTCGGCGACCGTTGCCGTGTAGGCATCGGGCTGCTCCAGGTGGACCCAATGCGCCGCGTTCGGTATCTCCACCAGCTTGCAGTCGGGGATCTCCTTCTGCATGCGTTGCGCCACCGGGCCGTTCAGCAGCGTGCTGTCGCCGCCGCGGACGATCAGCGTCGGCACGCGGACCTCAGGCAGCGTAGCCCACACGTCGGGCCGATCGTAGTGCAGCACCACGTCGCGATGCCGCTTCCAGGTGAGCCCTCCCGCTTCGTTGGACCGCGTAAGATGCTCGGCCGTGTGGCGCAGGACGTCGTTCGAGGACTCCGGCTGACGCGACCGGATGCGCTCGATGACCGCGCCCAGGTCGGGGTAGTCGTCGGACTCAGATTTGTACCGAGTGATCATGTCGACAGAGCCGGGGTTGTGCCGGTCGGGATCCATGTCGGTGATGATCAGCTTGGACACCAGCTCCGGGTGCTCGGCGGTCAGCATCCAGGCATTCTTCGAGCCGGCGGAGTGGCCCGCTAGGATCACGTCGCGAAGCCCGAGTTGCGTGATGACGCCCCGCGCCTCGTCAACATAATCGATCAGGCGGTAGCGGTCGGTCGACGTGGGCGGGCTATCGCCGTGTCCGCGATGGTCGAGCGCGATGACGTGATAGCGCTCGCGAACCGTCTCGGCGAAGAAGTCCCACAAGCGTGCGCAGTCCTGCAGGCCGTGCAGCAGGAGCATGGGCTGTCGCCCCTCACCCCCCCAGTCCACATAGTGCAGATCCAGCCCACCCGCGTGGACGTAATGAGACGTTGGCTCCATCGGACGCTCCTTGCCTGCCTGATCTATGGGGCGCGCAGCCGGGCTCACGCGCGAGCGAACACGGACGTCTGCTGCTGCCGTCCGTCGCGTTGTGTGTAAGACTCTTCGCGGTTGAGGTTGAACGACTCTAGTACCGGCAGGTCGTTCATCGAGAACAGGTACGCGGCCTCGCTGTTGGACGTGTTCGCATGCTCGTGCC
>CAZQVD010000001.1:0-38608 GCA_964596665.1 uncultured Dehalococcoidia bacterium | reverse complement strand
CATGGCGGCACCACGAACGAGTCGCCCGCCGCCCAATCATAGCGCTCGCCCTCGATGACGGTGTAGCCCGTGCCGCGGTGCACAAGGTGCACAGGGGCGTAGGTGTGGCGATGGGCCTGCGTGTGCTCGCCGGGCCGTAGCATCTGCATGCGGCAGGAGATCGTGGGAAGCGTGTGCCCGCCGGTCGCCTGGTTGGCGTACTCGATCGCCACGCCGTCGTGAGGGCTCGCCGCCTCCACCTCGGCCAGCCGCCCGATCGCCTCCTCGATGGCCTCCCACCGGTAGACGAGCAGGGGCGTGCCGGCCAGGGGCACGGCCGCGGCGAGCGGGCGGATGGAGCCCAGCCCGAACGCCCTCGCGGAATAGTCGAGCGGCTTCGACTCGGGGAGGAAACCATCCTCATAGGGCTCGTAGATCGCGGCGGCGAGCGAGAAGACGAACGGCGAATCGAGGCCGTCGAGCCACAGAACGTCCTCGGCTCCCTCGTTGCGATGCTCGTGCCAAAGCCAATTTGGCGTGAGCACCAGATCGCCGGCATGCATGGGCACCTTGCCTCCCTCGACCGTGGTGGATGCTCCGGTGCCCTGGAGCATGAAGCGCAATGCCGCCGGCGTGTGCCGGTGGGCGCGCGCGACCTCGCCCGGCCGCACGAGTTGGATCGCCGCGTATAGCGTGTGGGTCGCGGAGATCCCGTCGGCCAGGCCCGGGTTCACCAGCGCGACGGCACGGCGCTCGCCGGGGCGGTCCATCTCGACGAGCCTGCCTGCCTCGGTGACGAGCCGCTTCATCGTCTCCCATGGCCAGAGATACGGGCGCACGTCCGGCCCGGAACGGGTGACGTTCCACAGCCCCTTGACGCTGTTGGCCGCCATTTCGGTGTAGAGCGCTTCGAGCTGCGTGGCCGGGTCGCGCGGATTCGAGATCATGCGTGCTCCTCGCGGGCCTATCCGGCCGTCCAGCCGCCGTCTATCAAGAGATGATGTCCGGTGATCGCGCCGGCTGATGGGCCGGCCAAGAACACGACGGCACCGGCCACCTCGTCGGGCTCGAGCCGGCGCCCGATGGGGGAGCGCGCGAGCAGCGTGGCCTCGTTCTCAGGCGTCGAGTCCGCGGTGAGTGGCGTGGCCGTCGGACCCGGTCCGATCGCGTTCACGGTGATGCCATCGCCCACCCACTCAAGCGCCAGTGTCTGCGTTAGCGCGACGATGCCGCCCTTGCTCGCGATGTAGGGCGCACGAGCCGGCGACGACGAGACTGCGAGCTGAGACGCCACGTTGATGATCCTACCGCCACCGGCGCCCAGCATGAGGCGCGCGGCGGCCTGGGCGCAGAAGAACGTGCCCTTCAGATTCACGTTCAGCACGAAATCCCAGTCCTGCTCCGTAAGGTCGAGGGACTCCACCTTCACCCGCACGCCCGCGTTGTTGACCAGGATGTCGAGCCCACCGAGATCGGAGGCGATGCGATCGAACATCGGGCCGATCGTGCGGGTCTCGGTCACGTCAAGCTCGTAGCCGCTGGCCTTTCCACCGGCCGACGCGATCTCCCCACACAACGCCTTTACATCGGCTTGGACCGCGGCGATGTTCGTGACCGCCACCGTGGCCCCAGCGCGTGCGAGTGCGAGGCTGATCGCTTTGCCGATGCCCTGACTGCCGCCCGTTACGAGCGCCACCTTGCCGTCCAGTCGGAATCCGTCGTCGGCCATGTGCAGTGCTCCTCCGCCGGAGATTATACGTGCGTTGGCGCCGTATGATTGTGGCCATGAGCACGATGCCTGCGAACGATGCGTACCAGCGTAATCGCGAGATCAAACGCTCCTGTGCGGACTTCCGGCCGATCCGGCGCATCCTCAAGCGTATCGGCGCGACGCGGCTGAACATCCGGACCCAGGTGGACACATTCTTCCGACTCCCTCCGGGCCCCGAAGGTGAGCCTCGGCGCCTCAAGCTGCGGATCGAGAACCGTCGGCGACAGCTCATCTACTACGAGGACCGCTACGACGGTGGTCTCCGCAGCGTCCGCTATCAGCTCGCCGACGTTTACAGCGCGGCGGTCGGTCCGCTGCTCGAGACCGCGTTGGGCGTGTCGGCGGTGGTGCGTAAGCGGCGAGAGCGTTGGCACAAGGGCGACACCCTGTTCAACCTGGACACGATCGAGCGCCTGGGCACCGTGTTCGAGGCCGAGGTCATGCTGATGCCGGAAGACGATCCCGATGCGGTCGTGGCGGAGTACCTTGCGCTGTTCGGTCCGTATCTTGGGGAGCCCATCCTTGGATCCAACGAGGATCTGGCCGGCGGCTGTTAGCCGAGGTGGTCCGCGCCACCGTCCCGCATCGGCGCCAGTAGGCAGTACAGGCTCTCGGTGACGGGCGTTGGGATCCCGCGAGCCGTTCCGCGCCGGACCGCAGAGCCGACCAGCGCCTCCGATTCCAGCCGCTTCCCACCGGCGCGGTCGCGCAGCATGGAGCTCATGCCCTTGAATCCGCGGAACCGGTCCATCGCCGTCTCGACCGCATCCGCAGGCAACCCCGCACCCTCTGCGGCAGACACGGCGGCGAACTCGGCCATGACCATCTGGACGAGACGCTCGCACCGCTCCACTAGGCACATACGCTCGGCTGAAAGCCCCGTGATCGTGTTGGCGGCGGCGAAGGGGCCAATGAAGCAGAGCTTCGTCCATAGATCGCGCAGGATGGCCTCCGACAGCTCGGCGTTCCAACCGGCTTCGGTGAAGCTGCGCAGCAGCTCGATCTCCCGCTCACCGTTCCCCGCCCGGCGGCCGAATATGACCCGCCGCGGCCCGCCGATCTGCGCGATGACTCCCGGCGCGCCCACGTGGCTCTCGATGTAGACGACCCCTTCTAACACCCGCTCCCATCCGAAGGCAGCCGCCAGGCTCTCTCCCGAGTCGACGCCGTTCTGAAGCGTGAGGATCGTTGTGCGCGGTCCGACCGCCGGCCTGATGCACGCGATACCCTCGTCCGTATCGTAGGACTTGACGGTGAAGAGGACGAGGTCGGCCACGACGTTGGGCTCCGCGTCCGACAACGCGTGGACGGCCACCGTGAACGCAGGTTCGATGGCGGTTTCCACCCGTAGGCCGCTGCGCTGCATCGCATAGAGGTGCGGGCCACGCGCAATCACGGTGACGCGATGGCCCAACCGGGCCAAGAGCGCGCCGAAATAGCCACCCACACCGCCGGCACCCATCACAAGCACGTTCATGGCAACCTCGCAAGCGTTCCTGAGGTGAGCCTAGTTCGCCCCGCCTGACGATTCAAGCGCAGGGTTTCGAGCGCGTCGGCAAGGGAGAGGCCTCTCGATCAAGGGGTCCCTGGGCTGGGGGAAGGGGACGTTAGATCCGGGTGATCCAAGAGGGCAGAGCCGCATGGGCTCCTTCGGCTTCCGGAGCGGGAGGCGGCTCGCGCAGCTCGATGCGTGTCACGTAGTTGTACACGATCACGCCGATGGTCGATGCGGCCGTCACCGCGGCGACGAGGCCCAAGACGATCACGAGGATGTAGACGCTCCGCGCATTGGCGGCAGGGGCACTTTGAACTGACAAGGGGAAAGGGGCCTCCGGGTGCGCTGTGCACCGGCGAGTACGGTACTACAGCCCCTTATCGTGAGCAAGGGCGCATGCCGCCGCCAGCGCGCGGTTAGTTGGCGCTCCAGAGGGCCAGGAACTAACGGGGGTCGCCCATAACGGCGGAGTGCGCGAGCTGGCGGCCCTCCTCTCGGGCACTCGTGCGCTCTTCGCCAATCGGCCGCTTGATCTCTTGGTGGAATTGCTCGCCCATGAGGTCGGCGGTGTCCATCACGTAGGTTTTGGGGCCTGAATCGCCGACCGATCTGGAGCCCACGACCAGCAGCTCGTTCAAGTGAGGGAGGATGCAGATGTTCACATCACGGGTGTCGAACGCAGGCAGGTCGCTGATTGGAATCGTCATTGTTTCTCTTGGGAGCGATCTGCTCCATCGTACTGGGTGATTCGGCCACGGCCATCGGCCAAACGTAGCAGACGCCGGCGTCACAGGTGGCACCGGAGCTGGTCTGGAATCCGCGCATCGGCGCACATCGGGCCCGTTCCTCGCTAACAGCGCCCGCGGTAGAGTGGTGCAACGCTCGTTCGAAGGTGAATCGTGCCGTTCCAGTCGATCAGCGATGACCCCTTCATACAGCGGCTGATCGCCGCCGGCCTACTGGCCGGATCTGTGGTGGCCGCGTCGATCGTCTATGCGGTGTTGAGATTCGCCGGACGAACCCTTCGCCGGACCACGGTCCACGCCATCCTGCCGGACACCGTCGCCGCGGTACGCAACTCCGCCACGCTCTTCGTAGTCGCAGCTGGCGTGTTCTTGGCGCTATCGACGCTACCGGAGACCGAAGCTTGGACCGGCGTGATAGAGACAATCTGGGTCATCGTCGCGGTTCTCCTGGTCGCCCATGCCATCTCGAATACGACGTCAGCCGCCATCAACTGGTACCTGGTGACGATCGCGCCACGTACGCCAACACAGGTCGACGACCGCATGCTGCCCCTGGCCAGACGGCTGCTGACCATCGTGATCTACGGCATAGCCGGCCTGCTGGTGCTCGATGCGCTTGGGCAATCCATCAGTCCGATCCTCGGCGGCCTGGGCATCACGGGATTGGCCGTCGCCCTTGCCGTGCAGCCGACGCTGAGCAACTTCTTCGCGGGCACCTACGTGCTCTCCGACGGTGCTATCGGCGTTGGAGACTATATCGAGCTCAATGGAGGACCAGCTGGCTACGTCAAAGAGGTCGGCTGGCGCAGCACGAAGATTCAGACGTGGCTGAACAATCTAGTGATCATCCCCAATTCGGTGATGGCCGATTCGATCGTGACCAATTACAGCGGCCCCATCCCTGCCATGAACATATTGCTCATGAGTGGGGTCAGCTACGATAGCGATCTGGACCGAGTGGAGGAGGTGGCGCTCGAGGTCACACGGGAAGTGATCCGCGACCAGCCGGATGCCGTGAAAACGATGGATGCCTACTTCGGTTTCGACAGCTTCGGCGAGTCCAACATCAAGTTCTGGCTCTTCCTCCAGGCCCGCGACCGCCTCGGCAGCTTCGTGGTCACCAACGAGCTCATCAAGCGCCTGCGCGCTCGCTTCAAGACCGAGGGGATCCAGATCAACTACCCCGTTCGCCAACTCATCGACAACAGGGGGCTTCCCGTGAGCGGGATCACGGATGCTACGCCGGCATGACCGGCCCGCTCGACCCGCTGGCGAGCCTTCCCGCGATCCGGGAGTTGCTGCTTCGCCCGCATCTCGGATTGCTGTTCGATCTCGACGGCACGCTGACCCCTGTCGTGGAGGATCCGGCCTCGACCGTCGTCACACCATCGATGCGCGCGGTGTTGGGCAGGCTGGCCTCATCGGCCACGGTCGCGATCCTCACCGGCCGCGACGTGGCTTCGGCTCGCCGCATCGTCGCGATAGATGCCCTAGCCTACGCCGGAAATCACGGCGCGGAGTGGTGGGAGAATGGCCGGGCTGAGCTGCTGCCGGATGTTGGTCCCTACGTCGAACGGATGCATCGCCTCGTCGGCCTCGCCGCGGATGCGCTGGGGATGATTCCAGGGATCTACATCGAGGACAAAGGGCCGTCGGTCTCTATCCACTACCGCGGCACGCCGTCACCCGCCGAATCCAGGCGCTCCATCCTGGCCTTGCTGACGGGCCCCGGCATGGGGGACGATCTCGCTATCCATGAGGGGAAGATGGTCGTGGAGATTCGCCCACCCTTGCGGATAGACAAGGGCACAGCGCTCACTCACTTGGTGGATTCGCGCGGCCTGCGCTCCGTGATCATGTTCGGTGACGACCGGACCGACGTCGACGCATTCGACGCATTGAGGACGTTGCGAGATGCGAGGAAGGTCGCGGGCGCGAGCGTCGCGGTGACCGGCGTCGATACACCGGCCGCAGTCCCTGCAGCCGCGGACTATCGCGTGGATGGTGTCGGCGCGCTGGAGGAGTTCCTGTACTGGGCAGCGGATACCGTCGAGGGAGGCGGCTAGGCCGCGAGAGTGCTCAGATCCGAGATCTGACGGTAGAGCCAGCTCGTGATGTCGTGCTGCTCGATCTGGTCGGTCATCTTCTTGGCCCGCCACGCGCGTTCGTCGGCTGACATCTTGAGCGCCTGCTCGAGTGCGCGCGCGGTGCCCTCGATGTCGGCCGGTGCGACGGGCAGCGCCCCTTCGCGGAGCTGCTCGTAGGCGCCCGCCGCCTCCGAGAGGATCAGCACCCCGTCGCGCCTGTTGACCACTGGGCCCTCTTTCGCAACGAGATTCATGCCGTCGATCACCGAGTTCACCAGCAACACGTCGTAGAGGCGCATCCCGGCGATGGCCTGGATGTAGTTGTTCTCGTAGAACAACTGTACCGGCTGCCAGCCGTCGCGACCGTACTTCTCATTCAGGTGTTTAACCGAGGCGTCGATCTCCTCCATGTAGCGCTGGTATTGGCGGATATGAGTGCGGGAGGGCACGAGGAACGCCAGGAAGCGCACCTGTCCGATGAGATCGGGGTTGCGCTCCAGCAGGATGTCGTACGCCATGAAGCCGCGCACGATGTTCTTGCTGGGCTCTGCGCGGTCCACGCGCACGACCGTCTGGTTGCCGAGCTGCGGCCGTAGGCGCACTTCGTACTCCGCCGCTCGAGGAGAGATCGCGATTTGCCGGACCTCGTCCACATCTATGGAGATGGGGTAGGAGCGAACCTGAGCGACACGGCCACGGTAGCTGACCGTATGCTCGCGATAGTCGACCTCCGCGCCATCGAGGAACGAGTCGCAGCTCTCCAGGAACGCACGCACATCGCGCTCGGCCTGGAAGCCGACGATGTCGGCAGCACAGAGGCTGTCGCAGATCGACGTCCGCATCAACGCGGGCAACAACTCCCAGTAGCTCGACGCGGGCCAAGGTATGTGGATGAAGTGATGGATCCGGGCACCGGGCAGGCGCTCGCGCACCATGCGCGGCACCAGGTAAAGGTGGTAGTCGTGCACCATCACCAGTGGCTGCAACGTGGACTGGGCAGCCTCTTCCAGCACCGCGTCGGCGAACTCTTGGTTCACCAGAACGTAACCGTTCTCCCACGCGTCGTACACGGTGGCATCGACCCGTGGGGTGTAAGGGGAGCTCCACATGTAGTGCTGGAGGAACCACAGCAGCGGATTGCAGATGACGTTGTAGTACTTGTGGTAGGCCCGTCGGGGGGTAGGTACGAACCGCACGGACACCTGCTGGCCCGGCAGCGGCGAGCGCACCGATTTGCCGCCGTGTTCCTCGACGATACGACGGTCGCCCTCTCCCATCGCGGAGGCGATCCAGGTGAAATCCACGTGATTGGTGAGTCCGCTGAGCGCGGTCACCACGCCTCCAGACCCACGCCGCGGCATCAGGGTCCCATTGTGCTGGGCGTGGTACTCCATGGGGCCCCGGTTGGAGACGAGGATGAGGCGATGGTCGCTGAGAAGCTCGTCCGTAAGAGCCCACAGAGAGTCGCGGGACCGCTTCTCCACCATCGAGCTTTGCGCCAAGTCAGCCTTCCCTGCTTGCGAACGCCGGCTCGCGGCGGCCACGTGCAACGCTGGGTCGGTGGCAAGCTCACCATGGCTTGCCGCCACATGCTGATCAACTCGCGCCACTGGGAGGTTCCCATCGGGTTTGCAGCGCGCCAATCCGGCCCCCAGCGTGAGGGCAACCTACCATAGGCCTAAGGGGGCGTCAAACCTTGTTTATCAGGCCGTGGCCTGCTGGAAAGCCAGAAACGCAGCACCCGCGGCCGCGCTCCGTCCGATTGACACCTCTTCGGGCCGAAACGTAGACTTTATGCTCAGCGGGCCCATGGCCCACGAACCGCTTCGTGGCCTGGTGCACGGCATCCCGGACCGGCGGAGCACCACCCCTTGAGCCCCGAGCGACCGACCTCTGGCGACGACATCCGCGACGCCTACCTGCGCTTCTTCGAAGAGCGAGGGCACCTCATCATGCCCAGCGCCTCGCTGATACCCGCGAAAGATCCGACGCTCCTGCTCACGCCCGCCGGCATGGCGCCATTCAAGCCCTACTACGCCGGCGACGAGACCCCGCCCAACAAGCGCCTTACGTCCGCGCAAAAGTGCTTCCGCACCACCGACATCGACCTGGTCGGCGACCGAACGCATCACACCATGTTCGAGATGCTCGGCAACTTCAGCATCGGCGACTACTTCAAGCGCGAGGCGATCGCCTGGGCGTGGGAGTTCCTCACCAGCGTCATGGATTTCCCCGCCGAGCGCCTCTGGGTCACGGTGCACCACACCGACGACGAGGCCTACGCCATGTGGCGCGACGACATCGGCGTGCCCGAGAGCCGTATGACGCGGTGCGGCGACAAGGACAACTTCTGGGGGCCAGCGGGAGACGAGGGCGCATGTGGACCCTCCAGCGAGATCCACTACGACCTCCATCCCGACGCGGGCGATGTGACACCCTGCGACGACCCGGTGGGCAGATTCGTCGAGATATGGAACCTCGTCTTCCCGCAATTCATCCAGGCCAAGGACGGCACGCGCACCGACATGCCCACGCCCGGCATCGATACAGGCCTCGGCCTGGAGCGCGTCACCGCCATCGTGCAAGGCGTACCGTCGGCCTACGAGACCGACCTGCTGAAGCCAGTGGTCCAACGCGTGGAGCAGATCTCCGGGCTCACGTATGGCGTCGACGAAGAGAAGGATTTCGCGGTTCGCGTGGTGACGGAGCACACGCGCAGCGCCACGTTCCTCATCGCCGACGGCGTGGTGCCGGCCAACGAGGGCCGTGGCTACGTGCTGCGCAAGGTGATCCGCCGCGGCATCCGGTTCGCGCGCAAGCTGGGCATCGACCAGCCGTTCATGACCAGAGTCGCGGAGGCGGTCGTCGATCGGATGGGCGAGCGCTACCCAGAGTTGGTCGAGCACCGTCGCTTCGTGCTGCGCTCGCTGGAATCGGAGGAGGAGCGATTTGCCGAGGCGATCGCCCTTGGCATGCCGTTGCTGGAAGGGATGGTCGCGGCTGGCCAGCCGGTTTCAGGCAAGGACGCTTTCTTGCTGTACGACACCTACGGCTTCCCGCTGGAGCTGACCCAGGAGGTCGCGCGTGAGCAGGGACTCGACGTGGACGTCGAAGGCTTCGAGCGCGAGATGGACGCGCAGCGCAAGCGTGGAAGGTCGGCGGCGCGTTTCAGCGCCGGCCGAGACCTCGACCGCCTCTACGGCACCCTCAACACAACGGCGACTGAGTTTCTGGGCTACGAGTCGCTGGAGGCCGACGCCACCATCGCCGGCATGCTGAAGGACGGCGAGCTGGCGCAGACCGCAAGCGTCGGCGACGAGGTGGAAATCGTGCTTGACCGCACCCCCTTCTATGCCGAGGGTGGAGGGCAGGTGGGCGATGCCGGTGCCATGACGGGATCAGCCGGCGCCGAGGCGAGCATCACTGACACCCAGCGTCCGGTGGGCGATCTGATCTCGCACCGCGTGACGATCGTCAACGGCACGTTGTCCGTCGGCGAGGCGGTCCACGTCGCGGTCGACGCCGGCCGCCGACTGGACATCATGCGCAATCACACCGCGACACATCTGCTGCATGCGGTGCTGCGCGATGTGCTCGGCACGCACGTGCGCCAGGCCGGCTCGCTGGTCGCGCCCGACCGGCTGCGGTTCGACTTCACCCACGTGGCCGCGGTGGACCCGGAAGAGCTCACGCGGATCGAGCGTACCGTGAACGATGAGGTGCGAGGCGACCTGGCGCTGGTCAAGCGCGAGGAGTCGCATCGCGAAGCCGTCGCCCGCGGAGCACTCGCCTTTTTCGGCGAGCGCTACGGCGAGACGGTGCGCACTATCCAGATCGGCGAGGATTCGCCCGTCAGCTTCGAGCTCTGCGGCGGCACGCACCTCGACCGCACCGGGCAGATCGGCACCTTCCGCGTGATCGCCGAGGGCAGCGTCGGCACGGGAGTCCGCCGCATCGAAGCGGTCACCGGTCGCGGCGCCGACGTCTGGGTCGCCCAACGCCTCGCGATGCTCGACGAAGTCGCTGCCAAGTTGCATGTCGCCCCCGCCGAGGCTGCCCAGCGGGTCGACGCGCTGCTGGCGCAGGCCGAGGAGGCGCGTAAGACAGCATCGGCCGGGCAGCGGGAGGCCTCCCGCGACGAGGCGGAAGGCCTCCTGGAGAAGGCCCATGAGGTGAACGGAGTGACGGTGCTCGCCGCCCGGTCCTCCGCGAACGACTCCGAAACGCTCCGCGAGACCGGGGATTGGCTGCGCGACAAGCTCGGCAGTGCCATCGTGGTGCTTGGCGCCGTCGTATCCGGTAAGGACGGCGACCGCCCCACGGTGCTCACCATGGTCACGCAGGATCTGGTCGCCCGCGGCTACAGCGCCGGAGACATCGTCAAGGCGGCCGCCGGCCCCATAGGCGGTCGCGGTGGCGGCAGGCCACAGCTTGCCCAGGCGGGTGGCAAGGACGCCTCCAAGCTCGACGAGGCGCTGGAGACGGCCGTGACCGTAGTGCGCGAGCAGGGAAGCTAGGCCATGCGCGCCATAGGCCTCGACGTTGGCGACCGGCGTATCGGCTTGGCCGTGGGCGACTCCGAAAGCCGTGTCGCCGTGCCCATCGGCGTCCTCGATCGCACCGGGTCGGACGTGGACTGGCGGGCGGTCCTCGATGAGGCCGAGTCGCACGGCGCCGAGACACTGGTGGTTGGTATGCCGCTGTCCATGAACGGCCGCAAGGGCCCGCAGGCGGAGTCGGTTGCTGCCTTCATTATTCGCCTGCGCTCCCACACCATCATGCCCATCGTGACCATGGACGAGCGGCTGACGACGGTGGAGGCGGGGCGTCTCATGCGGGAGGTCCCAGGGCAGCAACGACGAGGCCAACGGGGCAGAGCGAAGGGCAAGCGAGCCCCGAAAGGCGCTATCGATGCTGCCGCTGCAGCGGTCATCCTCCAGGCCTGGTTGGACGCGCAGCACGGCTAGGCGCGCCGCCGCACGGTGGATTGGCGCGATCTCGCAGCAGGGCGGTATGGCTGAGGGCCCGCGCTCTCGTAGAATGTTCCCATGAATATCTCGACGCGCTGGTACGGTGCAGCGGGCGCCTCTCTCGTGGCGGCCGCGGTGACAGCGAGATACGTCGCCAAGTGGCGGCGGCGCCGGTCGCTGCGACGTGCAGGTCAGGGCGACCGAGAGGCATCGCTGGGCCGCTATTGTATCGGCCTGGACCTCTCCGATCCGACCGTGAAGAAGCCTCGGCCTTGCGATGCGGCCGTGATCGACCCGTCGCTGCATTGCACGTTCGACAGCTGGAACTACAAAGAGGACGGCAGCGGCATCGTGCCCCTGCGGGCGCTAGGCCGCTCCTTCATCCTGGCGATTGACGGCCCTCAGGGGCTCGCTGGCGAGCCCGGTGCGACGATGCGCATCTCCGAACGCCTGGTCAACGCACCGGGGCACACGCCCTATGCTCTGCCGACGGATGGGCGCCCGTACACCGGGCTGATTACCGGCAGCGTAAAGCTGTTTCATCAGTTGGTGATGAACGGCAGCCGATTCCGATTGCTGGGGCTGGAAGGGGTCGTGCCCACCGACGCGAACCTGATCGAGGTTTTTCCCGGGTCCGCGTGGAAGCGCATCTCCGAGCATCCGTTGCCGCCGAAACGAACGCTTGACGGCCGGCGCGCTCGGTTCGAGCTGCTCCAGTCGTTGGATCTGACGTTCGACTCGTCCGACCTGCCCTCCGTGGACCAGCTAGACGCGGCGATGGCCGCATGGGTGGGCATCGCCTTTACGCGCGGTGACGTGACGTTCGAGGGACGCGCTCCGGAGTTAGACGCGGCCACTGGAGCGGTCCGAGAAGGGTATGTCGTACAGCTTGCAGAGCCTCACGAGCCGGACGAGCGAGCGGACCTCGTGGTGCCCGTCTAGCGGGTCCAGGTACCGGTGCGCGGTCCTCAGACCGCCGCGAAGTTCACGCCCGCCAGACACTCGCGAAACTTCTCGGTGCCCTCGACCCAGCCTTCCGCCCTCGGTAGGACGGCCGTGGCCGACCGTATGTTGAACAGCGATGCGTCACGAACGGTCGCCGGCTCGATGCCGTGCTCGTCCAGCGTGCGGGCTGCTCTAATCAGGCTGCGCCGGGTGCGGATGATGGCGCTGTCGCTGATCCCCAGGTGCTCGCTGGTGCGGTCCACTATGGACCCCATCGTCTCCTGCATCCCTGAATCCTGAACCCAGATGCCGGGCAACCCCGAGTACTGCGTCGCGCGTTGCAGATCCCAGTCCACGTTGAAGTCCACATCGATGTGATTCTTCGGCCACCAGTCACCTTCGGGGCGATTGGCGATATGCGACAGGAATCCATCGACTGTCGGGTGCAGGCCTTGCTGCCCATCACGGTTGTGCTTCAGGAACTCAATCTCCTGCTCGGTCAGCGGGCGCACCGGGTTGTAGGTGAAGCACATGGCGATTAGGTGCGTGTCGTCCATGGGTATCCAGGCGTGGCCACTGAAGTTCGGGTCGGCCCCATACGGAGGGATGATGGTGTGGAAGGGCAGGAGGAACTGCGTGACGCGCCAGTAGTAGGAGTCCGCCTCTGCGTTGCGGCGGGCGCCGATCAGCACGCCGTAGTCCGTATCCACCACCTCGAACCGCGGGTGGCGGTCCCTCATCTTGTATACCATCCCCTGTTCCTGCTTCGTCGACAGACGATGAGGATCCTTGAAGCTCGAGTGCAGGAAGCTGCTGTGGGATGAGTCGATCTCACCTTCCATCGCCTGCACGTAGTTGTTCTGGACCACCCGTTTGGTGATGTAGCAGTGCTCCTCTGGGACCATGTTCCACTCGAGCGCCGGCAGCGGAGGAGGCGCGTCCTGGTTCGGCCCCAGGTAGATCCAGATCAGCCCTCTGCGCTCCTCGGTCCGGTAGGTTTTGAGCTTCACCTTCGTGTGGAAGTTGCTCTCCGGCGGCTCGCTGGGCATGTCGAGGCAGGCGCCGTCCACGTCGAACTTCCACCCGTGGTACGCGCACCGAATGCCTTCCTCCTCGTTGCGGGCGAAGAAGAGGCCCGCACCCCGGTGGGGACACAGCGGGTGCATGGTGCCGACCCTGCCGCTGGTGACGCGAAAGACCAACAGGTCTTCCCCCAGCAGCCGCGTACGGTGCGGCACACCGTCTGCTACGACTTCGCGGGAGAGCACCGCGGGTATCCAGTAGCGGCGCATGAGCTCGCCCATGGGCGTACCCGAACCGACCCGGGTCAGCAGCTCATTGTCGGCGGTCGACAGCATGCGGCAAGTATAGCCCGTATGCGTGTGGAACAGAACCTGAGGGGATGGGAGCAGATGGTAAGATTGGTCATGGCCGCATCGCGGCCGGGAGGAGAGCCCAAAGATGTTCCGGTTCGTTACCGCAGGCGAGTCTCACGGCCCCGGACTCGTCGCTTACATCGAGGGGTTGCCCGCCGGTATACCCATCACCGAGGCCTACATCCGTCAGGACTTGGCGCGCCGGCAAGCAGGGTACGGCCGTGGCGGACGCATGCAGATTGAGACCGACTACGCTGTCATCCAGACTGGCGTGCGGCACGGCCAAACCATGGGCGGAGCGCCCATCGCCATGCTGATCGAGAACCGCGACCACACCACTGGTAACGGCCCGGATGGCCAGCCGTGGACGCATACCATGAGCAAAGAGGCGGTCGAGGGAGAGGTCTCGCCGATTCACCGCCTCCGGCCCGGTCACGCGGACACCCCAGGCATCAATAAGTATCAGACCGACGACGCTCGGGACATCCTCGAGCGCTCCAGCGCACGCGAGAGCACGGCGCGCGTGGCCGCGGGCGCCGTCTGCCGTGCGTTCCTCGCCGAGTTCGGCGTCGCGGTGCACAGCCACGTCCTGAACATAGGCGGCGTTCAGGCGCACCCGCCAGAGGTCATAGACTGGGACGCGGTGGAGGCATCTGAGGTGCGCAGCGCGGACGCCCGGGCGACCGAGGCGATGAAGCAGGCCATCGACCAGGCGCGCCAGGACGGCGACAGCTTGGGCGGGCTGATTGAGGTGGTGGCCACCGGATTGCCCATCGGCCTCGGGTCGCACACCCAGTGGGATCGCAAGCTCAGTACGAAGCTGGCTGCGGCCGTGAGCAGCGTCAACGCGGTGAAAGGCGTCGAGTTCGGCGTGGGGTTCGACCTGGCCGACCTTCGCGGATCCAAGGTCCACGACGTCATCAAGCCCATCGGCGAATGGGAGCAGGCGGCGGACGGCACGTGGGTGCAGCCCTGGCCACGCCGGACCAACAACGCCGGCGGGCTCGAGGGCGGCATGACCACGGGTGAGCCCTTGGTGGTGCGCGCCGTCGTGAAACCCATCGCGACCATCATCAATCCGCTGCCATCGGTCGACCTAACGACCGGGGAGCTGGAGCAGGCTCACTATGAGCGCAGCGACATCACCTTCGTGCCCACCTGCGGCGTCATCGCCGAGGCGATGACGCTGATCACGCTGGCCGAGGCGTTCCTCGAGAAGTTCGGCGGAGACTACATCGACGAAACGAAGCGCAACCATGCGTCCTACGTCGCGAGCCTCGGACCGAAGTCGGTGGGCGCGGGCGCGGAGGGCTAGGCATGGCGAGTCAGATCGAGTCCCGGCCGCTTGGACCGGATGACGTCGCCGAGGCAGGAGCGCTCGCGCGCGCAGCGCTGGCCGGCGCCGCCGAGTTCGATTGGTCCGAACCCGCCCAGGGCTTGGACTGGGACTGCCGCCGCACGTTGGACCACATGGCCGATGGGCTCGCTTTCTACGCGGGCCAGCTTGCGAGCCGAGCGCAGACCCGTTCCCCGTCGGTGCGTGCCGGCGACGCCAAGAAATCCGTTGACGATCTGATATCGGTCGTGGGCACCATGGCGCACATCGTCGCCGCCATCCTGCGGAGCGTGCCGCCGGATGCGCGAACGTTCCATCCGGCCGGGATGGCCGACGTCTCGGGCTATTCCGCCATGGCCTGCACCGAGCTGCTGCTCCATACCTCCGACATCGCCGGTGGCCTCGGACTCGCGTTCCATCCTCCAGACGAGCTGAGCGCGCGGATACTGGCCCGTCTCTTCCCGTGGGTGGCCGACATACGCCAGCCCTGGGAGGCGTTGCGGTGGGCGACCGGCCGCCTGGCCCTGCCGGACCGACCTCCGGTGGGAGACAACTGGTACTGGCACTGCGCGCCTCTGGACGAGTGGGACGGCACAGTACGGACCCGGCCACCGCGGCCATGAGCCACCGGCTGGCGTCTTTCCCATGACCGACCGCGAGCGCATATTCCTCGTTGGCTTCTCCGGCACCGGCAAGAGCGCCGTTGGCCGCCGCGTCGCGCGCCTGCTCGGCTGGGACTTCGTGGACGCCGACGAGCTGATCGTCGAGCGCGCCGGCAAGCCGGTCGAGCGCATCTTCGCCGAGGATGGCGAGGATGGCTTCAGGGCGGTCGAACGCGCGGTGGTGACGGAGCTTGCGGCTCGGGAGCGCAGCGTCGCATCCATGGGAGGCGGAACCATAGTGCAGGATACCTGTCGCTCGCAGATGCTGGACGCGGGTCTGGTCGTAACCCTCGACGCGCGCCCGGAGACGATCTACGCTCGCCTGTCCTCGGTGCCGCAGGGAGAGTCTGCCGAGTCCATGGTCCGTCCGATGCTGAGCGCGGAGGGCCGCGACCCGCTGGAGGTCGTCGAATCGCTGAAGCGGGAGCGGCAGTGGGCCTACGCGCTTGCCCACCTACCGGTAGTCACCGACGGCCTCACCGTGGAGCAGGCGGCGCACGAGGTGATCCGCGCATGGCGCCGCATCGGCGCACCGCATACGTGGCATGGCGACCCGCTCCACGCTGCCACCGTCATCGCCGATTCAGGAGCCTACCCGATCTACGTCGGCTGGGACGTGCTCGAAGCCGAATTGGGCCAGCGCCTCTCGGACACCGGCTTCTCGGGACGCGCCTTCATCGTCTCCGACAGCAACGTGCTGAACAACTACGGACGCTCGGCACAGCGTTCCCTCCATCGCGCAGGCATCGAGATGGGCGTGTTCACCGTGCCGCCCGGTGAGGCCAGCAAGACGCTTGCCAGCGCGGCTGCGCTCTACGACTGGCTGGCCGAGCAGCGCGTCGAGCGCCGCGATGCCATCGTGGCCGTCGGGGGTGGTGTCGTCGGCGACCTGGCAGGCTTCGTCGCTGCGACGTATCTGCGTGGCATCCGGCTCGTGCACGTGCCCACGTCGCTCACTGCTATGGTGGATTCGAGCATCGGGGGCAAGACGGCGGTCGACCTGCCCGTCGCGAAGAATCTGGTTGGTGCCTTCTACCATCCGGCATTCGTGTTGACGGATGTCTCCGCATTGCGCACGCTCCCGGGCCGCGCCCTGCGCGAAGGGTGGGCCGAGGCGCTGAAGCATGGCCTGGCGCTCGAAGCGGGGCTGGTCGACGTCTACGAGTCGAAGGCCGAGGCGCTGCTGGCCATCGACCCCGAGCTGACTACTGAGATCGTTGCGCGCAACGCCGCCGTGAAGGCACGCATCGTCACGGAGGACGAGCGGGAAACCAGTGGCGCTCGCTCGCTGCTCAACTACGGGCACACCATCGGGCACGGCCTGGAGACTGCGGCGGGGTACGAGGGCTACCTGCATGGCGAGGCCGTGGCCGTCGGCATGGTCGGCGCGGCGCGGCTCGGCATGGCCCATGGCGTTACGCCGGCCGAGCTCGTGGAGCGACAAGCTGCCCTGCTGCGCCGCTTCGGCCTGCCCACGTCGTATGCCGGCGTCGGCCGCGATGCGATCCTCGAAGCGATGACCCGCGACAAGAAATCGGTCGCGGGAGACGTATCGTGGGTGTTTCTCGAGGCGATTGGGCGTGCGAGCCTTCATCGGCGCGTGCCGCCAGATTTGGTCGCGCAGGTGATCGCGGAGCTGGCCGAGTAGGCGTCTAGCTGTCGGTGCCCGCCGCCGTGCCGTTGGCGCGGCGCAGCAAGTCGATGATTGCGTCTGTCGGCAAGCGGTCGCCGATCGATTCTCCCACGTAGGCTCCCAGCAGCTCGCTATCGCTGTTCAGGAACAATGCAGCCGGGACCGACACTCCATCGCCGAGTAGGTCGTACAAGCCGTAAGAGCTGGTGACGGCGTGGCCCTCGTCGGCGAGGATCGGGAAGCTGGCCCTCGCGTGCTCCGCCATCCGGCGGGCGTCATCGACGTCATCGATGCTGATGGCGATGAGCTGGGCATCCTCGGCCCTGATGCTTGCGTAGGCGTCTTGTAGCTCGACGAGCTGATCGCGGCAGATCCCTCAGAAGAAACCTCGGTAGAACACGAGCACGACCACGTCGTTCGAGCGCAGCTCGTCGGAGAGGCGAAGGTTCGTTCCGTAGGCGGTCGGCAGCACGAAGTCGGGCAGCGTGACGATGTCCGGCTCGGCTGCGCTGGGGGCGGGACTGCGGTCAAAGAAAGGCGAGAGCAGCGGCAGCATGAACGTGAGCAGGATCAGGCCGGCTATTGCAAGGCCCGCCCACTTCCACCAGCGCTGGTCGAGGAATGTGGCCGAGGCCGTGGACGCGTTGAGCTCTTCGAACTCATCCAATTGGCGCTCATGGAACTCTTCGAGTCCCTCGAGCTCGTCGTCGTCCGGAATCTGTTGCAAGGGAGTGGGGGCTAGCCCCCAGCGACCGCAGGAACGATGCTGACTTCGTCGCCTGCCTTGAGCGCGGTCTCGAGACCCTCGAGGAACCGCACGTCCTCGTTGTTCAGGTAGAGGTTGACGAAGTAGCGGAGCTTGCCCTCCTCGTCCAGCAGGCGCTCCCTCATCCCGGGGTACTGGTCCTCGAGGGCGCTAATCAGTCCGCCGAGGTTCTCTCCCTCGACCTCCACTTTGTTCTCGCCGTTGGTGATCCGCCGCAGCGGACCGGGTATGCGTACCGTGACGCTCATGTTTCGCTCCCTGATATGGCAGGACTAGCTTACCTAGCCTTCTACTACGTCGCTGACCGCCGGGTCAACGCGGACTCCTAACGAGCGAACCCACTTGAGCGCGCGCTCGATCTCGTCGTCCTCACCCTCCAGCTCGAGCAGCACCCAACCGATGCCCTCTTGGATGTCGGCTCGCCGGATATTCGTCACCACGCCGAAGTCGTGCCCCATTTGGTAGATCACCGGTTCTTTGATGAGCCGGTCCAAGAACGTGAACCGAACGCGCTGCATCGCTCGACCTCCGTCTTCCGTTCAGCCGGTGCTCGCTGCTATCGCCTGCTCGAACGCTTCCACCGTGGGCTCGATGTGCAGAGGGTGCACCACATCTGCCACCAGTTCGGTGGTCTTCAGCCCGTTGCCGGTAATGTAGACCACGGTCGATTCGTCGGGTTGGATGCGGCCCAGCTCCACGAGGTGCTTCAGGCCCATGACCGCCACGCCGCCCGCGCCCTCGGTGAAGATGCCCTCCGTCTCAGCCAGCAGCTTCACGCCCTGCGCCACCTCATGCTCCTCGGCGATGACGGCGGAGCCGCCCGAGGCCTCGATGGTCTTCAGGGCATAATAGCCGTCTGCCGGATTCCCGATTGCAAGCGACGTCGCCAGGCTGCTCGCCTTGATCGGCCGGATCACGAATCGACCCTCTTCGTAAGCCGTCGCGATAGGGCAGCAGCCACGCGGCTGCGTACTGTGCATCTTGGTTTGCACGGAGTCGATCAACCCGGTCCTCTCGAACTCCTTCAGCCCTTGGTAGATCTTCGTGAACATGGCACCCGATGCCGACGGCACCACTGCATGCATCGGGGCGCGCCAGCCAAGTTGCTCCGCCACCTCGAAGCCGAGTGTCTTGCTGCCGTCGGCGTAGAAGGGGCGGACGTTGATGTTCACGAACGCCCACGGGTGTTCCTCCGCGAGCTCGCTGCAGAGCCGATTCACGTCGTCGTAGGTGCCGTCAATCGCGATCATCGTCGGGCCGTAGATCGCAGCTCCCAGCACCTTACCCGCTTCTAGGTCCGACGGGATGAACACGTACGCCTTCAGCCCGCCCCGCGCGGCGTGGGCCGCGACCGCACACGCCAGATTCCCCGTCGACGCGCATGCGATCGTGTCGAAACCCAGCTCGAGCGCCTTGGCCGCCGCGACCGCGACGACGCGGTCCTTGAATGAGTAGGACGGATTCACACTGTCGTTCTTGATCCAGAGCTCGTTCAACCCCAGATGCTCCGCGAGACCCTTGGATCGGATCAGCGGCGTGAAGCCCGCGTTGATGTCCACATCCGGGTTGTAGTCGGCCGGAAGGAAGTCCGCGTAGCGCCACAGCGAGTGCGGGCCGCTCATGATGCGCTCTCGCGAGGTGACCTCCGCGATGGCATTGTAGTCGTAGACGACCTCCAATGGACCGAAGCAAAAATCGCACACATTGAACGCGCCCACCGGATATTCCCGTGAGCATTCCTTGCATCGCATCGAGGAAACGTAAGACATGGCAACCCCCTTGTTCCAACAACCCGGCGTGCGCGCGGCGGTTCGCCTACTCCGCGCTGCACCGGCCCCCGGTCCACAAGACGTGTCCGGGCGGCCCACCTCGAACCGCCATCATATCCCGCAGCGGGGCGACCGGTCAATGCTACCGAAGGTGCTCCACGGCTTCGTGGTGCGGTTCCGGCGTTTCGATTAGCGACCTGCACGCAGGCCGGATCCTAGGCACCGGCCCGACGGGATTGATAGTGTGACACTAAAGTACGTTAAGATATGTATTGTTAGACATGTGGCTCGGATACCCGAGCGAACTCACCATGGTTGAGCGCGCACCGCTCAATCCACGCGGTACCTTTGACCGGGTGTCGGGGCCGTAGCCTCGGTTGCAGAAGGCCCACGGCAAGAGAGAACGATGGCGAAGAGCTACTACGACATCCTGGGCGTCGAGCGCGGGGCCTCCGGGAAGGAGGTTCGCTCGGCGTACCGCCGGCTGGCCCGCAAGTACCACCCGGACGTGAACCAGGGTGACAAGGATGCCGAAACTCGCTTCAAGGAGCTGAACGAAGCGTATCAGGTGATCTCCGACGGAGAGAGCCGTAAGAAATACGACCAATTCGGAGCCAACTGGCGGAATGCCGACCACATGCGGTCTGGTGGAGGGGGTGGAGATTCCCCTTACTCCTGGTTCACCAGAGCGCGGCGTGGTAGACGGAGCGGTGATGGAGGCTTCGGCTCGATGAGCGACATATTCGGCGACATCTTCGGCTCCGAGCGGCGGACGACGTTCGAGGAGAACCTCGGCCCCCAGCGCGCCGACGTTGCGGTGACGATCACCCTTGAGGAGGCCTTCGCGGGCGCGGCCCGCATGGTGCAAACACCGCCACAGCTGCTCACCGGAGAGAAGGGGAAACGGCTGGAGGTGAAGATTCCGGCCGGAGTACAGTCCGGCTCCAAGGTACATGGGGGAGCGCAGGCCAAAGGCGGCCTCGGCGTCGATCTGTATCTCACGATCACGGTGGCGCCGCACCGGCTCTTCGAGCGCAAGGGTGACGACCTCCTCCTTGCGGTTCCAGTTCCACTCGTGGACGCGATGCTCGGTGGCGAGGTGGAGGTCGAGACGATCGAAGGCAAGCGTGTGGCGCTTAAGGTGCCCGCGGAAACGCAGAACGGCAAGGTGTTCCGGCTTAAAGGCAAAGGGATGCCCCGCAAGAAGAGCGGGGCGGCATCCCACGGAGATCTGCTGGCCACCGTGCGCGTGGTCCTGCCGGAGGCGATCGGCTCGGAGGAACGAGACCTCTTCGAGCGGCTGAGAGAGATAGGCAAGACCGGCGCGTGAGCGCCGGACCGGGGTGTGACAGTGACGCGTGGTGGTTGGGAAACAGGGAGCACGCATGGCACAGCGAGGAATCGCTCAGAGTGAGTTCGAAGCGCGCATCGCGTTTGATGGCGTCGGCGGGGACGAGCCCTGCTACGTGATTAGCGTTGCCTCGCGCATGGTCGGAGTCCACGCCCAAACGCTCAGGTACTACGAGCGCATCGGGCTCGTCGCGCCCGCGCGCTCCCGCGGCAACATACGCATGTACTCGCCGCACGACGTCGGACGCGCGCGCTGGATCAGATCGCTGATAGACGATCTCGGGATCAACCTCGCCGGCGTCGACGTCATCATTCGCATGAGCTCGCGGATGGCTGAGCTAGAGCGGCAGGTCGAGGAGCTTACTCAGCGATAGAAAGAGCCAGTTAAGGCGGCTAGGGCGATTCCGCCACGGGATAGGAAGTCGAGGGAGGGCATGGTTTTCAAGCAGGAAGATTTCACCGAGCAAGCGCAGGAGGCGATCGGCTCGTCCTACGACGTGGTCCGCAGGTATCACCACGCCCAGTGGGACGTGGAGCACGTGATGCTGGCGCTGCTCGAGAACCCCAAGGGCGTGCCGGCACAGCTCCTCGGCGAGTTGGGCGTGAACGTCGACACCGTGCGCGCCGAGATCGAGCAGGTACTGGAGGCGACGCCGAAGCTTGCCAGCCAGCCGAGCCAGATCCACCCGACGCCTCGCGCCATGAACATGTTGGACCTGGCCAAAGAGGAGGTCGCGCGGCTGCATGACGAGTACATCGGTGCCGAGCACCTGTTCGTCGCCGCCATCTCCGACGAGGACGGCGATTCAGCCAGGACCCTCGCTCGCCACGGCGTCGACAAGGAGAAGGTCTACCAGGGCCTGCAGCAGGTCCGCGGTGGCCACCGGGTCACCGATCCCCGCGCCGAGAGCCGCTATCAGGCGCTTGACAAGTACAGCCTCGATCTGACGGACCTCGCCCGTTCGGGCAAGCTCGACCCGGTCATCGGCCGAACCGTGGAGATCCGGCGCGTCATGCAGACGTTGACGAGGCGCACCAAGAACAACCCCGTAGTCATCGGTGGCGCCGGTATCGGCAAGACCGCCATCGCCGAGGGCCTGGCACAGCGCATCATCTCCGACGACGTGCCCGAATCGCTGCGCGGCAAGCGTGTCCTCGCGCTCGACATGGCCGGCATCGTCGCCGGCTCCAAGTTCCGTGGCGAGTTCGAGGAGCGCCTGAAGTCGGTGATCGACGAGATGAAGGAGGCTCAGCGCGAGGTCATCCTGTTCATCGACGAGCTCCACACGGTGGTCGGCGCGGGAGCCGCCGAGGGTGGCATCGACGCGGCCAACATCATGAAGCCGGCCCTCGCCCGCGGTGACCTTCAGGTGATCGGCGCGACCACACCCGACGAGTATCGCAAGCACATCGAGAAGGACGCGGCGCTTGAGCGGCGCTTCCAGCCCGTGTGGCTCGACGAGCCCACTGTGGAGGAGACCATCGAGATTCTGCGGGGCCTGCAGCCTCGCTACGAGGCCCACCACAAGGTGACCTTTGAGGACGCGGCGCTCGAAGCCGCGGCGCGGCTCAGCTCACGGTACATCTCTGACCGCCACCTGCCGGACAAGGCGGTCGACCTGATCGACGAGGCCGCCTCGAAGCTGCGGCTGGACGCCGAGAGCCTCCCGACGGAGCTCAACGAGCTGAGCCAGCGGATCAAGTACCTGCAAGACGAAGAGGAGTCGTACGCCCAACGTGGCGACTACGAGGCCGCCGCGCGCACCAAGTCCGAGCGCGTCCAGAAGGAGGAGCGGTTCGACGTCCAACGCAACGATTTCCTGGGCCGTGACCACTCCGGCATGGTGGTGCGGGAGTCCGACATCGCTGACCTGATCGCCAAGTGGACCGGGATCCCCGCGAACCGCCTGCTGGAGGAGGAGGCGCAGCGCCTGCTCCACCTCGAGGATCGCCTCCACCAGCGCGTCATCGGGCAGCAGGATGCTCTTGTCGCCGTTGCCGATGCCATCCGCCGCGCTCGGGCGGGCCTGCGCGACGAGCACCGACCCATCGGCAGCTTCATGTTCCTAGGGCCCACAGGTGTGGGCAAGACGGAGCTTGCACGCGCACTCGCCGAATACCTGTTCGACGATGAGGAGAACATGGTGCGCGTGGACATGTCCGAGTACGGAGAGCGCCATACCGTCTCGCGGCTGATCGGCGCGCCTCCAGGCTACGTCGGCTACGACGAGGCGGGACAGCTCACCGAGGCGGTTCGCCGCCGTCCGTATCGCGTGGTGCTCTTCGACGAGATCGAGAAGGCGCACCCGGACGTCTTCAACGTGATGCTCCAAGTGCTCGACGACGGTCGCCTCACCGATGGCCATGGCCGCACGGTGGACTTCCGCAACACCATCATCATCATGACCTCCAACATAGGTACGGCAGAGTTCAGCAAAGCGGGCATCGGGTTCCAGTCGGGCACCCAGACGACCACCGACGAGGAGCGGCACCGTCGCGCGGTGATGGATGCGCTGAAGTCCTCGTTCAAGCCTGAGTTCCTGAACCGGGTGGACGAGTTCATCGTCTTCCACCAGCTCACGCAGGAGGAGCTGGCTCGGATCGTCGATCTTATGGTCGACCAAGTGCGCGAGCGCCTCTCCGGCCGCGGCATCGGCGTCGAGCTCACGAAGGCCGCCAAGGATTGGCTGGTCGAGGAGGGCTATGACCCGGTCTACGGTGCCCGCCCGTTGCGTCGCGCCATCGAGCGCCACGTGGAGAACGAGATCGCCAAGCGAATCTTGGCGGGCGAATACAAGAACGGCGATTCGGTGATGGTGGACGCCGTGAAGGACAAGCTCGCGTTTGCCCGCAAGGAGGCACCCCCCGAGAAGGCGGTGCCCGAGAAGGCGGCGGCGGGTGCATAGCGGGACGTCGACATGAACACGAAGCCGCTCGGTGCGACTGGCGTGCAGATCCCGGAGGTTGGCCTCGGCACCTGGAAATACAAGGGCGATGCCAACATCGTGCATCGCGCGATGGAGCTCGGCGCGTCGCTCATCGACACTGCTGAGATGTACGAAACCGAGGAGCAGGTTGGCCGTGCGATACGGGGCAACAGGGAGGCCTACTTCATCGCGACCAAGGTGTCGGCTCCGCACTTCCACCACAAGGATGTGCTGCACGCCGCGGATCAGAGCCTGATGCGCCTGGGCGTCGACACCATCGACCTGTACCAGCTCCACTCGCCCAACTCGCGCATCCCCATCGCCGAAACCATGGGAGCCATGGACGCGCTCGTGTCGGCGGGCAAGGTGCGCTACGTGGGCGTCAGCAACTTCTCGGTGGCTGAGCTGCGCGACGCAGACGCGGCGCTGGGGCAGGGCAGGGTGGTCTCCAACCAGATCAAGTACAGCCTGTTTGACCACGGGTTCGCGGACGAGCTGCTGCCCTACTGCACAGAGCGGGGCATCACCATCATCGCCTACAGCTCGCTGGAGCAAGGCGCCTTCGAGCGCGAGACGCGGCGTCGCTCGGGGCTGGCCGAGGCGATTGGCCGCGTGTGCTCGGAGACCGGTAAGACTGCCGCGCAGGTACTCTTACGCTGGGTGCTGCATACCCCCGTGGCGGTCACGATACCGGCGACCAACCACGCCGAGCGCATCGACGAGAACTGCGGTGCCTCGGGCTGGAGTCTTACCGACGAGCAGTATGCGTTGCTGACCGCGGGCGCTGGGGAGAAGCGCTCGGGGAGGTGGTGGCGTTGACGGTCGATTCGCTGCCGCTCAGCCGGTGACCGTCGGCAGCTTGGATGCCTCCCACGCCTCTATGCCGCCGATGAGCTCAGTGAAGCGGGTGACCCCCGCACCTTGCAGGATCCCCGCGGCGATCGACGAGCGATATGCAGCCAGGCAATGCAGCGCGAAGGCTCGGTCCGGCAGCTCGCTCACCCGGCCGGCAAGCTCTCCCAACGGTATGTTGATACTGCCCTCGATGTGACCTGCGACCCACTCGGCCCGCTGGCGCACGTCGACCACCGCCGGTGGATCGGCGCTGCTGAGCTGCTCCGCCAGCGTGCGTGCGGTGATGCGCTCCGTGCGGTCCAGCAGGTCAGGATGCCCCTGTAGGGCCTGCATGCCACCGTCGAGGAACCCGGCCACATTCTCCAGCCCCACGCGAGCGAGCCGCATCCCCACCTCCGCCTCGCCGCCAGGATTGACGATGAGCACGATGGGCCGCTCGAAATCCAGCACCGACCCAGCCCACAAGGCAAATGGGCCATCTAGGGGGATGTTGGTGCTGCCGTGCATGTGCGTGGCAGCGAAATCCGTCGAGTCGCGTGCATCAAGCACCTGTGCTCCATGGTCGGCCATGGAAAGCATTTCGGCCAGCGACAGCGAGCTAGGCTGCTCGTGAGCTCTGAAGGGATGCTCTTTGCGGTTCAGCTCGGCGTCCAAGCTGAAGTAAGCGGGTGAGGGCGGCAGATCCGCGACGGCAATCTCGATGAACTCTTCGCGGGTCATGGGTTGCAGCGCATAGTTGTACGCCCGCTGCACGCCGAAGGTCGAGAAGGTGTCCGTGCTCATGTTGCGGCCACACAGCGAGCCTGCTCCATGGGCAGGATAGACTAGCGTTTCGTCCGGTATACCGAGGAGCTTGTCGTGGAGCGAGTCGTAGAGCCAGCCCGCGAGTTCCTCGGCGGAGTACCCCTTAGATGCCATCAGGTCCGGCCGTCCCACGTCGCCGATGAACAGGGTGTCTCCGGTGAGCACCGCATGGGGCTTCGTCTCGCTCAGCGTCCGGTCGAACACCAGCGCGCAGATGCTCTCCACCGTGTGCCCAGGCGTCTCACGGAACACGATGCCAACGTCGCCGAGGTCGAGCACGTCGCCGTCGTGGACTGGCGTGTGCGCATACTCCGCCTCGCCGCGAGCGCCAAGATGAATCTCGGCGCCGACGCGGTCTCGCAGCTCGAGGTGGCCAGATATGAAATCGGCCTGGAAGTGGGTGAGGATTACGTGGGCGATACGCAGGCCCTGAGCGGCCGCATCGTCGACGTACTGATCGACGTCCCGTCTCGGGTCGACGACGGCCGCCTGACCGCTGACCTCGTCGCCGATCAGGTACGAGGATTGAGCGAGGCATTCAAGGAAGTACTGCTTGAGGAACATGCCGTGCCTCTCCTGTCTGCGTATCTCACGATACGCGCATGATATGCTGCGCCCGCCTCCTCCGCCCCCTATTATGGACGAGTATGACCAACGAATCCTTCGCTTCTACGGTGCCTGATCGGGTGCTGCCCGATCAGGCAGCGGTCGGGGCCATCATCGTCGCGGCGGGCGCGAGCACGCGCATGGGCGGCGATGACAAGACGCTCGCGGACCTCGCCGGCACCCCGTTGATCGCCAGGACCGTCGGCGTATTCGAGCGCTGCGACGCCGTGGGTACCGCCGTGCTGATGATCGCGCAAAAGAATCTCGGCACCATTGCGGAGATATCACGCGAACACAGGTGGAAGAAAATCGCGCACGTGTGCCTGGGCGGCGAACGCCGGCAGGATACTGTGCGCATCGGCCTGCGGTCGCTGCCACCCTGCGAGTGGGTCGTCGTTCACGACGGCGCCCGCCCGCTGGTGACGGAGAGCGAGATCCGTGATGGCCTTCGCGCTGCATCCGCCACGGGTGCAGCCATCGCGGCCGTGGTGCCCGCGGACACGGTGAAGCGCGTCACCGATGACGGCCGCGTAGTGGGGACGCTGGATCGGCGCACGCTGGCTCTGGCCCAAACGCCGCAGGTGTTCCGCAGGGATCTGCTGGAGCGCGCTCACAATGAGGTGGGCGAGGATGCCACCGACGATGCCGCGATGCTCGAACGCATCGGGGTCGAGGTCCGCGTGTACCGTGGCGCGACCACGAACATCAAGATCACCACCCCCGAGGATCTGGTACTCGCCGAAGCGCTGATCGCCGCTGTCGCCGCAGGCAAAGACGCCGACGGAGCGCCAGCGTGACGCGTTTCGGCATCGGATACGACGCCCACCCGCTGGTCGCCGGAACGTCGTTGGTGTTGGCCGGCATCGTGGTCCCCTTCGATCGTGGGCTGGAGGGTCACAGCGACGGCGACGTTGCGACCCACGCCATCATCGACGCCCTGCTTGGCGCGGCCGCGCTGGGCGACGTCGGTACGCACTTCAAGGCGCACGACCCTGCCGTGCCTCAGGGCATCGCTAGCATCACGCTGCTCGAGCGCACGGCATCAATGCTCGCGGCCAGCGGCTGGCGGGTGGGGAACGTCGATGCTACAATCGTCGCCCAGCTCCCGCGGCTCGCGGAGCACATAACGGCCATGCGCAGCGCCATTTCCCAGGCGCTCGGCACCGGCATCGAGAACGTCAGCATAAAGGCCACCACCGAAGACGGATTGGGTTTCTCCGGGGCGGGCGACGGCATCGCTGCCATGGCGGTCGCTGGCATCGTCGAGCGCGGCTCAACCGGGGGTCGCTCACGATGAAACTCTCCGACACCCTCACCGGCGACAAAACCGAATTCACCCCCGCCGGCGACGAAGTCAAGATGTACGTGTGCGGAATCACGCCGTACGCCACCGCCCACGTCGGCCACGCGATGAGCTACATCGTATTCGATGTGCTGCACCGCTACCTCGAGTTCAGCGGCTTCAAGGTGCGCCACGTCCAGAACTTCACCGACATCGACGATAAGCTCATCGACCGCGCACAGGCCCAGGGCACCACAGTCGAGGCCCTGGCGGATCAGCACAGCGACGAATACATGCGTGACATGGCCGCGCTGAATGTGCGCGAGGCGGACGTCTACCCACGGGCCACGCAGGAGGTCCCCAAGATCATCGAGGTGATCGCCGGTCTCGTCGACATAGACTTCGCGTACGCCTCGGGCGGCGATGTGTACTTCCGGGTCACGCGCGACCCCGCGTACGGCAAGCTCAGCCACCGCTCGCTGGGCACCATGCGCGCGGGTGCTCGCGTGGAAGCGGGAGCGGAGAAAGAGCACCCCATGGATTTCGCCCTGTGGAAAGGAGCCAAGCCAGGTGAGCCCGCTTGGGACAGCCCGTGGGGGCCCGGCAGGCCGGGTTGGCACATCGAGTGCTCGGCGATGGCGCTGCGCTATCTGGGCGACACCATCGACATCCACGGAGGTGGTCAGGACCTGGTCTTCCCACACCACGAGAACGAGATCGCACAGAGCGAGGCGTTCACTGGCGCGCAGCCATTCGCGCGCTATTGGGTCCACAACGGTCTGCTGCACTTGGACCAGGAGAAGATGAGCAAGTCTCTGGGTAACCTGGTAACGATACGCGATGCGCTCCGCCGGTACTCGGCCGATGCGATTCGCCTCGGCATGCTGAATGCCCACTACCGGGGCCCCGGCTACTACTCCGACGACGCGCTCGCAGGTGCGGAGCGGGCCGCGAGCCGCGTGCGCCAGGCCGTCGCCGCCTCGGCCAACCCAGGCGTGGCAGGCGAGCTGGATGCTGCACCGCACCGCCAGCGGTTCATCGCTGCCATGGACGATGACCTCAACACGCCCCAGGCCATCGCCGCCTTATTCGATCTGGCTCGTGACATCAATCGTGAGTCGGAGGCGGGCCGCGACGTTTCCGTGGCGCAGCGGACGCTGGCGGAGCTGGGCGGTGGGGTGCTGGGCCTCACGTTCAGCGAGCTTCAGGCGGAGGTCTCCGCCGACGTGGCCGACCGCATCACCGATCTGGTGGCGCGCCGTACCGAGCTACGCTCTGCCAAGAGCTACGCGGAAGCCGATGCTGTGCGCGACGAGCTCACCGCCATGGGCGTCGAGCTGACCGACTCGGCCGACGGCACCACATGGCGGATCGTTTCAGGGTAGCCCGTGCCTCCTACCCTCGAATCCGCCCCACCCTCGAAGAGCTTCCTCGACACGCTCCGCTCCTTGCTCGGCGTCGACGCTGTATCGACCGATGAAGAGACGCTCGAGCGGCTTTCGTTCGACGCTATCGACCCCCGCCGCCTCATGACTGAGGCTGCCGCCGTCGAGTCGCGGGTAGCGGTGGCTGTGTGTCCGGAGACCACAGCGCAGGTGGCCGACGTGGTTCGGCTCGCAGCAGGCTCGGGCGTGCCGGTCATACCCTACGGAGGAGGTACCGGCGTGATGGGCGCGGTGATACCGCTGGTGGGGGGGATCGCGTTGGATCTGCGCCGCATGAACCGCTTGCTGGAGGTGCGCCGCGAAGAACGCCTCGCTGTCGTCCAGCCCGGCGTCTATCTGGCGGACTTGGACGGAGCCGCAAGGGGCCATGGGCTGATCCTGGGCCACGATCCGTGGAGCGTGCCCATCGCAACAGTAGGCGGCGCGATCTCCACCGATTCGGTGGGCTATCGCGCGAGCAAGTACGGCTCCATGGGTCAGCAGGTCGCGGCCCTCGAGGTCGTCTTAGGCGATGGCCGGATCGTCCGCACCCGGCCCCTGACGCGCCAGAGCAGCGGCCCCATGCTGAACGGCTTGTTCGCCGGCGCCGAGGGGACGATGGGCGTCATCACTGAAGCGACCATCCGTCTCTTCGCCGAGCCGGAGGAGCGAGCCTTCGCCACGGTCGGGTTCGCGTCGTTCGAGGCGGGCTATCCGGTGGTGACGCGGCTTTTCGCCCTCGGCCTGGTCCCGGCGCTCGTTGACCTGACGGAGGAGGAGCCCGGCGAGAACGCCGAAGGCTTCCCTTGCCTGCTGTACCTGGGATTCGAAGGCTATCGCGAAGAGGTGGTCGCACAGCGTACCCGCGCGCTGATGGAGGCAACATCAAGCGGTGGCGTGGATATCGGGCCCGGTGCGACCCAGCGGTACTGGCATACGCGCCACGCCGTTGCCGAGCGTTGGCGCGACCGCACCAGGCCGCTACGCCCGACGGAGCGCTGGCGTGAGCGCCGATGGCGCTCGGCCGACTACCTGCATGTGTCGCTGCCCGTGGGCAAGGTACTCGAATACAAACGGTTCGCCGAACAAGTTACCGCTCGCCGTGCCTTGGCGATCCGCGAGGCGGCAGTATGGACGGACCCCCGGCTCTTCTCGCTGTTCGTCGCCGACCCCGACGACGCTCATGCCGAGCTCGCCCAGCCTCCGCTGTGGGCGGCGGTGGATGAGATGCTCGATGCGGCCATCGCCATGGGCGGCGGCGTGGAGTACTGCCACGGCCTGGGAACGAAGCTTGGCTCGTGGGCGACCCGCGAGTGGGGCGACGCGCTCATCCTGGCTCGTGGGCTCAAGCACGCCGTCGACCCTCAGGGCATCCTGAACCCCAGCAAGCTGGGGCTGTAGAACCCGGAGCGAGCGTGCCATGGACTCACGACGCCGCAGACGCACCGCCCGCGCCAGGGAGCCTGAAGGGCCGCCCCGATCCCAACGCGTGCTGGTTGTGGGGGCCTCAGGCACCATCGGCACCCAGATTGTATCCGAGTTCATGGCGCGGGGCTGGTGGGTTCGCGCACTGACAAGGGACCCCCGCGGCATGACCGCCGACGTGGACGAGATCTTCGTCGCCGACCTGCGCAACCCGGTGTCCATGCGCGGCGTATGCGACGACGTCGACTTCGTGTTCTCGTGCGCGGGGGCCAGCCCCAAGCCCGTGGGGATATTTGCCAGCAAGCATTCGTTCCCCCAGATCGACGACTTCGGCAACCGGAACCTGCTGGCGGTGGCGGAGCGGGCGGGCGTGCGCCGATTCGGTTACCTGGGAGTCTCGGGTGGCAAGATGCTGGGATCGATGGAATACATCCGTGCCCATGAATCCTTCTCCGCGGCGTTGCGGCGCGCTGAGGTCGACCCTCTAGTCGTGCGCTCGAACAGCGTGTTCGCCTCGCTCACGTCCGTCCTTCGCCGGGCGGCCAAGGGCCAAGTGCGGCTCCTCCAGGATGGCGATGCCCAGGTGAATCCTATCCATGAGCAGGAGCTGGCGGCGGCGTGCGTGGACGCGCTGGTTGGCCACGAGAAGGAGGTAGAGATTGGTGGTCCGGAGATACTCACCCGCAGGCGCATCGCCGAGCTCGCCTTCGAGGCGTTGGGCACCGACCCCAAGATAGGCAACCAGCGCAAGGTGCTGACAGGGCTTGGCTTGCGGGTGACCTGGCTGCGCGGGCGCCACAACTACGACGTCGCCCAGTTCGACACATTCGCTCAGATGACGGACCTGATAGCACCGGCGCATGGCTCGCGCACGATCGCGGATTACTTCGCCGAGCTCGCCCAAACCGAGGAGGCCTGAGCTTCGCGCTGAGCACGGGTCGTGGTGTTACGAGATAGTGAGGTTCAGGACCGCAAGAATCACGAACATCACGGCGAGACCGATGGTGGTCTGGAACAGCGTCTTCTCTACGCCGCGCCGCGTCCTGAACTGGGCCGCTCCGCCGCCGAACAGACCGCCGCCCGCGCCCTTCACCTGCATGAGGATGCTCGCGACCAAGAGGACGACCATGAGGATCACGGCCAGGCTGATATAGGTGTCCAACTGGTACTCCTCTACTTCATAGCTTCGAGCTGTTCGACGATGAGTCCGCCTACGACGCCTGGGTTCGCCTTGCCCCTGGTGACCTTCATCACCTGGCCCACCAGGAACTTGGCGGCTGATTCCTTGCCCTTCATGTAGTCGTCGACCGCCTGCGGGTTGTCCGCGATGGCCTGCGCGACCGCAGCTCCGATCTCGCCGCTGTCGGTGATCTGCACCAGGCCCAGCTCCTCGACCACGGCCTCGGCCGACTTGCCGGTCGTGAACATGGCCTGGATCGCCTGCTTGCCCTGCGGCGTGCCGATGGTGCCCTTGTCGATGAGCGCGATGAGCCCAGCGAGCGCCGAAGCGCTCACGGGCGAGTCCTCGATGCCACTACCAGCCGCGTTGAGCAGCGATGTGAGGTCGGTCAGCATCCAGTTCGCCGCCGACTTCGCCGACGCGTGCGTATCGGCGCCCCTTTTGCCTAGGGCGCTCACCACGCTCTCGAAGTAGTCGGCGAGCCTGAACGATGCCGTCAGCTGAGCGGCGTTGTAGGCCGAGAGGGCGTAGTCGTTGGCGAAGCGCGCCCGGCGCTCCTCCGGCATCTCCGGCAGCATCTCCGCGATCTGCGCAACCCACGACCGCTTGACGTTGAGCGGCGGTAGGTCGGGCTCCGGGAAATAGCGGTAGTCATTGGCCTCTTCCTTGGACCGTAGGGAGGTGGTGACGCCCCGCTCCTCGACCCAGCCTCGCGTCTCCATGACGATGCGATCGCCGGCGTCGAGCACCTTGGACTGACGTTCGATCTCGAATTCGATGGCCCGGAATACGGCGCGGAAGCTGTTCATGTTCTTCACCTCCACCTTCGTGCCGAAGGCGGAGGTGCCATTGGGCCGCACACTCACGTTGGCATCGCAACGGAACGAGCCCTCTTCCATGCTGCCCGTTGAAACGCCCAGGTATTGGAGGATCGAGCGATAGCTCATCAGATACTGCCGGGCCTCCTCGGCCGAGCGCATGTCGGGGCGGCTGACCATCTCCATGAGCGGCACGCCCGAGCGGTTGACGTCGACCAGGCTGTAGGCCTCGCCCGTGGCCGCATCGGTCCGGTGGAACAGCTTCGCTACGTCTTCCTCCATATGCACGCGCTCGATGCCGACGCGCCGCGACGTGCCGTCGACCTGCACGTCCAGATAGCCATCGAGGCAGATGGGCAGGTCGTATTGGGAAATCTGGTAGCCCTTCATCAGGTCCGGATACGGGTAGTTCTTGCGGTCGAACTTGGTGTGCTCGGCGATATCGCAATGCAGGGCCAGGCCCGTCATGATGATGGACTGGATCGCCTCACGGTTGATCACCGGCAGCGTACCGGGCAAGCCGAGGCATACCGGACAGACGTGGCTGTTCGGAGGGGCGTCCTGGTAGTCGGCGGGACAGGTGCAGTACATCTTGCTGCGGGTCTGCAGCTGGGCATGCACCTCAAGGCCGATGACGGGCTCATACTCGGTCATAGAGTGAGAATTATAGGGCGTGACTCTCCGGGGGTAAACGAGCCGGGGCGTCGCAGCAATAGGTCCATTATGCAAAACAGTCTCGGGGCCTTTCGGCACCGAGACTGCTGAACCTCTCCAGTCGCGCTCAGTAAACCATCCCACCACGCTCCTGTCAAATCCCACCTGCCCGTCCAACGCAGGGTCCGTCGCTGCTAGAATCGCTCAAGCGAGGTGGTCCGTGACCGAAAGGTACCCCGGGAAGGTGAATGCTCCAGAATTCCCGGCTGGAGCCGATTGGGTCAACGCGTCAGGGCCGCTCAGCCTCGCCGATTTCAAGGGCAAGCTGCTGCTGCTCGACTTTTGGGCGTACTGCTGCATCAACTGCATGCACGTGATTCCCACGTTGCGCCAGCTGGAGCGCCGGTACCCGGACGACCTCGCGGTGGTGGGCGTGCACTCTGCCAAGTACGACCAGGAGCGGGCCACCGAGAACATCCGGCATGCCGTCATGCGCTATGGCATCCGCCACCCCGTCGTGAACGACGCGACCATGGCCATCTGGCGCTCGTACGCCGTGCGGGCGTGGCCTACGCTCATGTTCGTCGATCCCACCGGCAAAGTGATAGGCCGCATCGAGGGCGAGATGACCTACGATCAGGGCACTGAGCTGATCGACAAGATGATCGGCGAGTTCAAGGCCGCCGGCACCCTCCGCCCATCGCCACCAAAGCTGGTCCTGGAGCAACCGCCCGCCAGCCTCCTGAGCTACCCTGGCAAAGTACTCGCTGACCCTGAGAACGAGCGCCTGTTCATCGCCGACTCCGGCCACCACCGCATCATCGTTGCCGACCTGGACGGCATCGTGCAGACAGTGATTGGGAGTGGTGAAGAGGGGCTCTCCGACGGCGTGCTGGAGGGGGCGCAGTTCAGCCACCCTCAGGGCATGGCCCGCTTCGGGGAAACCCTCTACGTTGCTGACACGGCGAATCACGCGATCCGTGTTGTGGATCTGGAAGCCGCAACCGTCGAGACGATCGCCGGGACAGGTCAGCAGGGCATCGGGTACGTGGAGGGCGGTGCGGCGCTGGAGGTGGACCTGCGCTCTCCTTGGGACCTGAGCCTTGTGCGGCGAGACCTGCACATCGCCATGGCCGGCAGCCACCAGATATGGACACTCAACCTCGACACGAACGTGGTGCAGGCAACCGTGGGGACGGGAGCCGAGAGCATGGTGGACGGCCCACCCGAGGAGGCGGCACTCGCGCAACCGAGCGGCATCGCCGCCGACGAGGAGGGCGTGCTCTACTTCGCCGACAGCGAGACGAGCTCGGTCCGCTTCGCGGATACAACCACGATGCACGAGGTGAGGACGCTGGTGGGCTCGGGGCTCTTCGACTTTGGCGATGCCGACGGCGACGGACCGACCGCACGCCTCCAACACCCGCTGGGCGTCGACGTAGATGGTGGAACCATCTACGTCGCGGACACCTATAACCACAAGATAAGGTCCATTGGGATTGAAACCGGGCGGGTCGTGACGGTCGCGGGTTCGGGGGAAGCGGGCCTGGTGGACGGGACGACGCGCGAGGCTTGTTTCTTCGAGCCGGGGGGCCTCAGCGTGTCGGAGCGCGTGCTCTATGTCGCGGACACGAACAATCACGTAATCCGCACCGTGGATCTCGACACGGGAGACGTCGCGTCGCTGGAGGTCGACTTCTAGCTGGTCTTCTGCATCCGGTCGGCGGTTTCGGTATCCGCTTGGGCGGTGAGTGCCGCCTCGGGCTCGCGCTCCTCCGCATGCCGAACCTGGGCGGTGCGGAGCCTGCGGAACCATACCGCGGCGGCCAGCAGCACGAGGACGATCGCGGCTTGCAGAAGGAACGTCAGGACGCTGCCGAGCGTGCTTGCCAGAAATGCGTACACCGCGATTAGCAGCGCGAAAAGCCCAACGAAGATAACGCCTGGTCGCATTTTCCACCTATCCGATTCGGCGCAGCAGGTCCAGCGACGTGGTCCCTACCGCGAAAAGACGGTTGTTACATTGCACTAAATCATACATGAAAGCTGGCTTTCTGGGAACAGTCTGAAAAGCCAGCTTTCATACAAATATAGAGATCTAGATGCGGTCGGCCGCCACAGGTCCCAGCACGCGTCGGACCAAAGGCTGGCCACGGGTTGACTCGATTAGGGAGGGACTCCTATAATTAGCCGCTGGACCGGCCATAGGGCCGTCCTTTTTTGGTTACGCGACATGCCGTGTTTGCCCGGGTGGCGCAACGGCAGCGCAGCCGATTTGTAATCGGCAGGTTGTGGGTTCAATTCCCGCCTCGGGCTCCACGCCAAGGCGGCCGTGAGGTGCTCGAAGCGCGCCTCTCGTATGCTAAACTGGCCTGCGGTCACTCGGAGGGATGGGAGAGCGGCTAAATCCATCAGACTGTAAATCTGACGCCCGACGGGCTACGCAGGTTCGAATCCTGCTCCCTCCACCACTGGATAAGGAAGCATCCTCGGCCAAGCGGCGCTAAGCCCACATAGCTCAGTAGGTAGAGCACGTTCTTGGTAAGAACGAGGTCATCGGTTCAAATCCGATTGTGGGCTCCACTCGGACCACATCGAACGTAAGACCTGGCCTTGAGCCAGGCCCATATTGCTGAAGCAAAGCACACACGGGAATCACCGCACAGGTGAACTGACCACTCGGAGGACGTAGTTCAATGGCCAAGCAGAAGTTCGAGCGATCCAAGCCGCATCTCAACGTGGGTACCATCGGTCACGTGGACCACGGGAAGACCACCCTGACCGCGGCGATCACCAAGGTGCTCTCCAAGGCGGGGGCCGGAGGCTCTTTCCGGGCCTTTGACAGCATCGACAGCGCACCGGAGGAGAAAGCCCGGGGCGTGACGATCAACATCGCCCACGTCGAATACGAGACCGCGAATCGGCACTATGCCCACGTGGACTGTCCGGGTCACGCCGACTACATCAAGAACATGATTACGGGAGCCGCCCAAATGGACGGCGCCATCCTCGTAGTGAGCGCGCCCGACGGCCCCATGCCGCAGACGCGTGAGCACATCCTGCTCGCCCGCCAGGTGGAAGTTCCCAAGATGATCGTCGCCCTCAACAAGGTCGACATGATGGACGACGAGGAGCTGCTCGAGCTGGTCGAGATGGAGATTCGCGAGCTTCTCACCAAATACGACTTCCCCGGCGACGACACCCCGATTATCCGGGTGAGTGCGCTGCAGGCGCTTGAGTCCGAGGGCGACGCCGACGCGCCCGAGAACAAGGCCATCCTCGACCTCATGACCGCTCTCGACGACTTCATTCCGGTGCCCGATCGCCCGCGCGACCTGCCTTTCCTGATGCCGGTGGAGGACGTCTTCTCCATCAAGGGCCGCGGCACCGTCGTGACCGGCCGCGTGGAACGGGGCGTCGTCAAGCCCGGCGACGACATCGAAATCGTCGGTATCAAGGAAACTCGGAAGACGGTGGTCACCGGCGTGGAGATGTTCCACAAGCTGCTCGATGAAGCCGAGCCGGGCGATGCCGTCGGCACACTGCTACGCGGCGTCGAGCGCGACGATGTGGAGCGCGGCCAGGTGCTGGCCAAGCCAACGTCGATCAAGCCGCTGCTGGAAGCGGACGCCGAGGTATACGTGCTCAGTAAGGATGAGGGAGGCCGTCATACACCGTTCTTCACGGGCTACAAGCCGCAATTCTTCATCCGAACCAGCGATGTCACTGGCGAGATTGCGCTGCCCGAGGGCGTCGAGATGGTCATGCCGGGCGACAACATCAAGATGCACATAAAGCTCATCAATCCCATGGCCATGGAAGTAGGCCTCCACTTCGCCATACGCGAGGGTGGCCGGACCGTGGGAGCCGGGGTCATCACCGGCGTTGAGTAGGGAGACATCGTGGCAAAGAAACGCGGTGATGTCCGCGTCCTGATCAACCTTGCTTGCGCCGAATGCCGTGAGCGGACCTACCACTCGGAGAAGAATCGGCGCAACGACCCGAACCGGATGGAGCTCAACAAGTTCTGCCCGCGTTGTCGGCATCATACCCTCCACCGTGAGGTCCGCTAGTCATGGCGGCCGCTCGAGGAGGCAACCAGCTTCGCTCGATGATGGAAGACGGCCAGACGCGGCGGCGGGGCCGGCTGCAGTTCTTCGGCGAGATTTACAGCGAGCTCACCAGAGTCACCTGGCCCGACCGCCAGGACGCGGCCAGGCTGGCGGGGCTCGTCATCATCGTTGCCGCGGTGATGGGCGTGTTCCTGGGTCTTTGGGACTTCGCGTTCCAGCAGATCGTCGAAGGATTGTTCCTCTAGGGTGGCGCCGTCCCGTGGCTCACTGAGCCCCGGGCGAGGGCCCCTTCCACTGTAGATCAATGAGGTATCGATGACCGAGCAGATCACCACAGACGAGCGAGGCTTCTGGTTCATCGTCCACACCTATTCCGGCCAGGAAGAGCGTGTCAAGAAGAACCTTGAGATGCGGATCGAGTCCATGGACGTGAAGGACAAGATCTACCATGTCGTGGTTCCCACCGAAGAAGAGATCGAGATTAAGGAAGGCAAGCGCAAGTCTGTCCAGCGCAAGATCTTCCCCGGCTACATCATGGTCCAGATGACCATGGACGACCAGAGCTGGTACGTGGTACGGAACACACCCGGGGTCACCGGGTTCGTGTCCGCCGAGGATGAGCGCGAGCGGCGCCCGAAGCCCGTGCCGCTGGAGCCTCGCGAGGTCGAGCAGATCATGAACCGCATGGTCGCCCCGACGCCCCGGGTGCGCGTGGGGCTGGCCGCCGGGCAAATCGTACGCATCAGCAGCGGGCCGTTCGCCGAGTTCATGGGCGCGGTGGATTCCGTCGATCAGGACAAGGGCAAGGTTCGCGTGCTGGTCTCGTTCTTCGGGCGCGAAACGCCGGTCGAGTTGGATTTCCTGCAGGTCGAAAAGGCCTAGCACGGTAGGAGAGTTCGTTGGCGAAGAGAGTCCGAGCGATACTCAGATTACAGCTTCCCGCAGGGTCGGCCACTCCCGCCCCGCCAGTGGGTCCCGCCCTCGGTCAGCATGGCGTCAACATCATGCAGTTCGTGAAGGAATACAACGCGCGGACTGCGAATCAAGCGGGAACGATCATCCCAGCTGAGATCACGGTCTTCGAAGACACCTCCTTCACCTTCGTGACCAAGACACCCCCGGCCCCCGAGTTGATTCGCAAGGCGATCGGCGTCGAGAAGGGCAGTGGCCGCGCCTACCACGAGAAGGTCGGCACCATCGAGCGCGCGGCGCTGCGCGAGATTGCCGAGACGAAGCAGAAGGACCTGAACGCCGCCTCAGTGGAAGCGGCCATGAAAATCATTGAGGGCACGGCGCGCAGCATGGGCGTCGACGTCGAGGGCTAGAGGAAATGGCCAAGCACAGCAAACGATTCCAGGCCGTCGCAGAGATGGTGGACAGCGATCGCAAGTACGAGCCTGCCGAGGCCGTCGAGCTGGTCAAGCAAGCCTCCAGCACCAAGTTCGACGAGACCGTAGAGCTGCACATCCGCACCAGCGCCGACCCGCGCCATGCCGACCAGCAACTGCGCGGTGTCGCGATGCTGCCCCACGGGCTCGGCAAGACCGTCCGCGTGGCGGTGTTCGCCCAGGGCGATGGCGCACGAGCCGCTAGTCAAGCCGGCGCCGAGGCGGTTGGCGCCGACGACCTGGTGGAGCGCATCGAGGGCGGCTTCCTCGATTTCGACGTCGCAATC